>NZ_CP086615.1:926590-1235454 GCF_020883455.1 Spiribacter halobius
GTAGCCAAGTGGGAAGAAGTGGTAAGAAATGGAGTTCTGGGGAAGGAGAAGGGCAAGGAAGTGTTTCGCGGTGTCACTCATATCAACCTGGACGCGAAGGGGCGGATGGCCTTCCCCAGCCGCTATCGCGACCGTCTGCAGTCCCTCTGCGACGGCCAGGTCGTGGTGACGGTGGACCGCGATCACTGTTTGCTCGTCTACCCGCTGCCGGAGTGGGAGCACATCGAGCAGAAGCTGGTGCGCCTGCCGAGCCTCAATCGGACCGCGCGTCGGCTGCAGCGGCTGCTCATCGGCCATGCCACCGAGTGCCAGCTCGACGGCAACGGCCGCATCCTTCTGCCGCCGCCGCTGCGGGAGTTCGCCGGGCTGGAGAAGAAGACCGTGCTCATCGGCCAGGGCAACAAGTTCGAGCTCTGGGATGAGGCCGCCTGGACTGCCCGGCGCGACGAGTGGCTGGCCGAAGCGGCCGAAGAAGAGGAACTGCCGGGCGAGCTCGAGTCGTTGTCGCTGTAACGCGGGCGCGGCCGATGCCGGGCCCCGCAGACAGGTGGGGACGTGACGCAGACAGAGCACCGGCCCGTCATGCTGGGGCCGGCATTGGAGGCGCTCCAGGTGCGACCCGAGGGCACATACGTGGATGGCACCTACGGCCGCGGCGGCCACGCGGCGGCGCTGCTGGAGCATCTCGGCCCGGCCGGGCGACTGTGGGTGGTCGACCGCGACCCCGACGCCGTCGCCCTGGCGCGGGCGCGCCACGGGGACGACCCGCGCGTGACCATCGTCCACGACTCTTTTGCCGGGCTCGGTGAGCACCTGCACCGGGCCGGCCTCAGCGGCGCGGTGTCGGGTCTGTTGCTGGACCTGGGTGTCTCCTCGCCCCAGCTCGACGATGCCGCGCGGGGATTCAGCTTCCTGCGGGACGGACCGCTCGATATGCGTATGGACAACAGCCAGGGCCAGACCGCCGCGGAGTGGCTCGCCCGGGTGGATGCGCGCACCCTGGCCGGGGTGCTGCGTGACTACGGCGAGGAGCGCCACGCCCGGCGTATCGCGCGGGCCATCGTTGCGGCGCGGGACCGCGGCGAGCTGCCGAGCACCACCGCGCGGCTCGCGGCCCTGATCGAGTCTGCCGTGCCCGGGCGCGAGCCGGGTCGCCATCCCGCGACCCGCAGCTTTCAGGCCATCCGCATCCATCTCAACGCCGAGCTCGAGGCCCTGGACCGGCTGCTCGAGGGGGTCTGCGACCTGCTCGAGCCGGGCGGGCGCTTCGTCGCCATCAGCTTCCATTCGCTGGAGGACCGGCGGGTGAAGCGCTTCATCCGCCGCTACAGCGAGGTTGGCGATCTGCCGCCGGGCGCCGGCGCCGTGCCGCCGGAGCGGGAGCCGCGGCTGCGCCGCATCGGCGGCGCCCGGCGCGCCGATGCCGACGAGGTGGCGGCCAACCCGCGGGCGCGCAGTGCGGTCATGCGGGTGGCGGAGCGGTTGCCATGAGTCTGCGCTGGCTCGCGATCGTCGTTCTACTGGGGGCCGCCGTGGCGGCCTCCGCGGTGGCGGTGGTGCAGGCCAAGCACCGCAGCCGCACCCTGTTCGTGGAGCTGCAGCAGCTCGAGCGGGAAGTGGATGCGCTGAACGCGGAATGGCGGCGGCTGCGCCTGGAGCAGGGGACGCTGGCGACCCACGGACGGGTCGAGCGTATCGCCCGGGAATCCCTCGGGCTGCGCGAGCCGCAGCCCGGCGAGGTGATCGTTCTGCGGGTGCCGTCGGCGGACGGGGAGGGCCAGCCGTGAACGCCGGACCCCGCCGCGATGCCACGCCGCCGCGCTGGCGGTGCCGGCTGGTGGCCGCCGTCTTCCTGCTGCTGCCGGTGGCGCTGGTGGGCCGGGGTGTGGAGCTCCAGCTCACCGAGAGCGATTTCCTGCAGGGCCAGGCCGAGGCCCGTCACCTGCGGGTGGAGGCGCTGCCGGCCCACCGCGGCGCCATCACCGACCGGCACGGCGAGGTGCTCGCCATGAGCGCGCCGATGGACTCGGTCTGGGCCGACCCGGGGCCGCTGCTGGCCGCCGAGGGCGGTGTGCAGCGGCTGGCCGCGGCGCTGGAGATGGATGCCGGCGCGCTGCAGCAGGCCCTGAGCGAGCGCGCGGAGCGGGAGTTCGTGTACGTCCGGCGTCACGTCGACCCGGAGCTCGCCGAGCGGGTGATGGCGCTGGACCTGCCGGGGGTGGCACTGCGCCGCGAGTACCGCCGCTTCTACCCCACGGGGGAGGTCACCGGCCACCTGCTCGGCTTCACCAACATTGACGACCGCGGCCAGGAAGGCCTCGAGCTCGCCTATGACGACTGGCTCTCCGGCACCCCGGGGGCGAAGCGCGTCCTGCGCGACCGCCTCGGCCGCACCATCGAGGACGTGGAGCGTCTGAGCGAGCCGCAGCCCGGCCGCGAGCTGGCGCTGACGGTGGATCGCCGGCTGCAGTACCTCGCCTATCGCGAGCTCAAGTCCGCGGTCCGGGCGCACGACGCGCGCAGCGGCTCGCTGGTGCTGCTGGATGCCCGCAGCGGCGACGTCCTCGCCATGGTCAATCAGCCCGCCTTCAATCCGAACCGCCGCGGCGGGATGCGGGCCGAGCAGTACCGCAATCGCGCAGTGACGGACCTGTTCGAGCCGGGCTCCACGATCAAGCCGTTCACGGTGGCGGCGGCGCTGGAAAGCGGCCGCTACACGCCCTCCACCCCCGTGGACACCGCCCCCGGCTGGATGCGCGTGGGCCGCCACCAGGTCCGGGACGTGCGCGACTACGGCACGCTGGACGTGGCGTCGGTCATCAGCAAGTCCAGCAACGTCGGCGCCGCGCGTATCGCGCTGGATCTGGAGGTCGGCCGGGTATGGGAGCTGCTTGCCGCCGCCGGCCTCGGGCGGCCGACGGGCGTCGCCCATCCCGGTGAGGCCTCCGGCTACCTCGCGATCATGCCGCCGGAGCGGCCCATCGAGCGGGCCACCCTTGCCTTCGGCTACGGTCTCTCGAATACCAGCCTGCAGCTTGCCCGCGCCTATGCCGCCATCGCCAACGACGGGCTGCTGCCGCCGGTGAGCCTGCTCGCCGGTGCCGAGCGCGGCGACGCCCGGCGGATCATGTCGGCGCGGACCGCCCAGGCCGTACGCGGGATGATGGAAGGTGTGGTGCAGCCCGCGGGCACGGCGCCCGCCGCCGCCGTGCCCGGGTATCGGGTGGCGGGCAAGACCGGCACGGTGCGCAAGGCGGTGGCCGGCGGCTACGCGGAGGACCGCTACACCGCCACCTTCGCCGGCCTCGCCCCGGTGAGTGATCCGCGCTTCGTCTGCGTGGTCACCCTGGACGAGCCCGGCGGCGAGGCATACTACGCGGGCGAGGTGGCGGCGCCCGTGTTCGGCGCAGTCATGGCCGACGCGCTGCGCCTCTACAACGTGGCGCCGGATGCGACGCCACGCGAGTCGCGGCTTGTGGCCGCGGGGAGAGACGGCGGATGAGCGGGGTACGCGAGCTCACCGCACTGCTCGCCCCCTGGGCGAGCCCGCCGGCGCCGGTTCCCCTGACCGGCGTCGCACTGGACAGCCGGGCGCTGCGGCCCGGTTCGCTGTTTCTGGCGGTCCCGGGCGGGGCGCGCCACGGTGCCGAGTTTCTCGACCCGGCGCTGGCGGCCGGGGCCGCCGCGGTGGCCTACGAGCCGGCGCCGGGGCTGGATGCCGCGGCGCTGGAGGCGCGTTGCGCCGCAGCGGGCGTGCCCGCCGTCGCCGTGTCGGGCCTGGGTGCCGCTGCCGGCGCCATCGCGGCGCGTTTCCACGGCGAGCCTTCGCAGGCCCTCACCGTGATCGGCGTCACCGGCACCGACGGCAAGACCTCCGTCAGCCACTACACCGCCCAGCTGCTGGACGGCGTCGTCGGCCGCTGCGGCCTGGTCGGCACCCTGGGGCATGGCTTCGCCGGGGCCCTCGAGGCCGGGAGTCTCACCACGCCGGATGCGACCCGGCTGCAGGCGGCGCTGGCGGAGCTGCGGGATCAGGGCGCCCGCGCCGTGGTGATGGAGGTGTCCTCCCACGCGCTGGCTCAGGCCCGGGTGGACGCCGTGGCCTTCGACGTCGCCGTGCTCACCAACCTCGGCCGGGATCATCTCGACTATCACGGCACCCTGGCCGCCTATGCCGAGGCCAAGTCGCGCCTGTTCGCCTGGGCGGGGCTGCGCGCCCGCGTGCTCAATCTGGACGATGCCCTCGGTGCACGTCTCGCCACGGGCCATGAGGGGGTCATCGGCTATGGCGAGGCCGAGGGCGCCGCCCTGCGGCTGGAGGCCGTGACCGCCCGGGAGACCGGGCTGGCGGTGTCGGCGCGGGTCGGAGGCCGGCGGCTGGACTTCGAGCTGCCGCTGCTCGGCCGCTTCAACGCCTGGAATGCCCTCGCCGCCGTCGGCGTGCTGCTGGCGCTGGGCGGCGATCCGGAAGCCGCACGGCCTGCGCTGGCCCGACTGCGGCCCGTGCCCGGGCGCATGGAGCGCTTCGGCGGCGGCGACCGGCCGCTGGCGGTGGTGGACTACGCCCACACCCCCGGCGCGCTGGAGGCGGCGCTGATCGCCGTGCGCCGGCATTGCACGGGGCGGCTCTGGTGCGTGTTCGGTTGCGGCGGTGAACGCGACACCGGCAAGCGCCCGCTCATGGGCGGGGTTGCCAGCCGCCTTGCCCATCAGGTCGTGCTGACCAGCGACAACCCCCGCGGCGAGGACCCGCGGGCGATCCTCGAGGACATTCGCCAGGGCTGTGACGGACCCGCCGAGGTCGCTGTGGAGCCGGACCGCGAGGCCGCCATCGCCCGGGCCCTGGGCCAGGCCGCACCGGGTGACGTAGTGCTCGTCGCCGGCAAGGGGCACGAGGACTACCAGATCGTCGGCGAGCGCCGGCTCGCCTTCAGCGACCGCGCCACCGTGCGCACGCTGCTGGCCGGGGAGGTGGTGTGATGGACCCGGTCCGGCTGCGCACCCTGGCGAGCGAGCTCGGTGGCGAGGTCCGCGGCGAGGACAGCGAGATCACCGCGGCCGGCATCGACAGCCGCCGCCTGCCCCCGGGCGCGCTGTTTGTCGCGCTGCCCGGCAGCCGCCATGACGGCCATGAGTTCGTCGCTGCCGCCCGGGAGGCGGGCGCCGCCGCCGCGCTGGTGACGCGCTTCGTCGACGATCCGCTGCCGCAGTGGTGTGTCGAGAGCGCGCCGCGGACCCTCGCCGAGCTCGGCTGCCGGGCGCGGTCCCGGAGCCCGGCCCTGCGCATCGGGGTTACGGGCAGCAACGGCAAGACCACGGTCAAGGGGATGCTCGCCGCGATTCTGGCGGGCGAGGGTGAAACCCTCGCCACTGCGGGCAACCTCAACAACGAGCTGGGCGTGCCGCTGACGCTGTGCCGGCTCGCCGCCCACCACCGCTACGCCGTGCTCGAGCTCGGCTGCAGCCGCCCGGGGGACATCCGCCTGCTGGCGAGCTGGAGCCGCCCACAGGTGGGGCTGGTCAACAACGCCGCCCCCGCGCACCTGGAGGGGTTCGGCAGCGTCGAGGCGGTGGCGCGGACCAAGGGCGAGCTGTTCGAGGCGCTGCCGGCGGATGGCTGGGCCATCATCAATGCCGATGACGCCCACGCCGGACTCTGGGAGCAACAGGCCGCCCACTGTCGTGTGCTGCGCTTCGGGCTCGCCAGCCCGGCAGCGGACGTCAGCGGCGAGGCGACGGCGGACGGCGGCCTGCGCATCGCCCTGCCCAGTGGCGTCATCCTGGTGCGGCTCGCACTGCCTGGCCGGCACAACCGCGCCAACGCCGTGGCGGCGGCCGCCGCCGCCTGGGCCGCCGGGGCGCGGCCGGAGGCGATCGTCGCCGGCCTGGAGCGGGTGGCGCCGGTACCGGGTCGGCTCGCGCCGCGCACCGGTCTGCACGGCAGCGAGATCCTGGACGACAGCTACAACGCCAACCCGGCCTCGCTGGAGGCGGCCCTGGAAGCGGCGGCAGCGGACGACCGCGAGGTGTGGCTCGCGTTGGGGGACATGGCGGAGCTCGGCGATCAGGCCGAGGCCCTGCATGCCGAGGCCGGCCGCCGGGCGCGGCGCCTCGGCGTGACACGCCTGGACGCCTGCGGCGCGCTCGCGGCCCACGCCGCCGCGGCCTTCGGCGACGGTGGCTACCGGCATCCCGACCAGGGCGCCCTCATCGCTGCGCTGCAGGCGGCGCTGCATCCCGGCGTGCGGCTGCTGGTCAAGGGGTCCCGCTCTGCCGCCATGGAGCGCGTGGCCGATGCCCTCGCCCACGATCGTGGCAGGGAGGGCGTGCCATGCTCCTGATGCTCGCCGAGCAGCTGCAGGCCCTCTACAGCGGTTTCAACGTCTTTCAGTACCTGACCTTCCGGGCCATCCTCGGCACGCTCACCGCCCTCGGCATTGCGCTGCTGGTGGGGCCGCGGCTGATCCGCCGCCTGGTGCAGCACCAGATCGGCCAGTTCGTGCGCGACGACGGCCCCGAGTCGCATCTGTCCAAGGCCGGGACCCCGACCATGGGCGGCGCCCTCATCCTCGTGAGCATTGCCGTCGCCACGCTGCTCTGGAGCGACCTCGCCAACCGCTTTGTCTGGGTGGTGCTGCTGGTCACCCTCGCCTTCGGCGTGGTCGGCGGCGTCGACGACTGGCTCAAGCTCACCCGCGCCAGCAGCAAGGGGCTTTCCGCCCGCGCCAAGTACCTCTGGCAGTCCGTGGCCGGCGTGGTCGCGGCGCTGGTGCTTTACTTCACGGCGGCGAGCCCCATCGAGACGGCGCTGATCGTGCCGCTGTTCAAGGACGTGATGCTCCCGCTGGGCTGGCTGTTCGTGCCGCTCACCTACCTGGTGGTGGTGGGCTCCTCCAACGCCGTGAACCTGACCGACGGGCTGGACGGCCTCGCCATCATGCCCACCGTGCTGGTGGGCGGAGCCCTCGGCGTCTTCGCCTACGTCAGCGGCAACATCAACTTCGCGGAGTACCTCGGCATCCCCTACGTCCGCGGCGCGGGCGAGGTGGTGGTGTTCTGCGGCGCGCTGGTCGGCGCCGGCCTCGGCTTCCTCTGGTTCAACACCTATCCCGCGCAGGTGTTCATGGGCGACGTCGGTGCCCTCGCCCTGGGTGCTGCGCTCGGCATCCTGGCGGTGGTAGTCCGTCAGGAGCTGGTGCTGTTCGTCATGGGCGGCGTGTTCGTCGCCGAGACGGTATCCGTGATGCTGCAGGTGGCCTCCTACCGCCTCACCGGGCGGCGGATCTTCCGCATGGCGCCGCTGCATCATCATTTCGAGCTCAAGGGCTGGCCGGAGCCACGCGTGATCGTCCGCTTCTGGATCGTCACCGTGGTGCTGGTGCTCGTGGGCCTTGCCACCCTGAAGCTGCGCTGATGGCACGGGCGATGACGGCAAAACGGCCAGGCTGGGATGCGGTGATCGTCGGGCTCGGCGAGACCGGCCTCGCCTGTGCGCGGCATCTGGCGGCGCGCGGCCGCCGGGTGGCGGTCACCGACAGCCGGGCGACGCCGCCGCGGGCCCGGGCGCTGGCCGCGGAACACCCGGAGATCCCCCAGGCGCTGGGGCGGCTGGATGCGTCGCTGCTGGCGGACGCCGGCGAGATCGTGCTGAGCCCAGGGGTCGATCCCCGGCTGCCGGAGCTGCAGGCGGCGCGCGAGGCGGGCGTGCCCATGGCGGGCGAGATCGAGCTCTTCGCCCGGGTCGCCCGTGCCCCGGTGGTCGCGATTACCGGCTCCAACGGCAAGAGCACGGTGACGAGCCTGGTGGGCGCCATGGCCGAGGCCGCCGGGCTGCGGACCGCAGTGGGGGGCAACCTCGGCACGCCGGCCCTGGATCTGCTCGCCGAGCCGGAGTCCGAGCTGTACGTGCTGGAGCTTTCCAGCTTCCAGCTGGAGACGGTGGCGAGCCTGGACGCCCGCGTGGCCACGGTCCTCAATCTCAGCCCCGACCACCTGGACCGCTACCCGGACATAGCCGCCTACGCGGCCGCCAAGCAGCGGATCTTCCGCGGCCACGGTCTGATGGTGCTGAACGCCGACGACCCCCAGGTCGCCGCCATGGCGCTGGCCGGCCGTGAGCGCCGCTGGTTCGGGCTCGGGCCGCCGGCGGGGGACGAGCACTACGGGCTGGTGCGGCGTGCCGGCGAGACCTGGCTTGCCCGCGGCGAGACGCCCCTGCTGCCCACCGGCGCGCTCGCGCTCCCCGGCCGCCACAACCAGGCCAACGCGCTGGCCGCGCTCGCCCTCGGCGAGGCGGCGGGACTGCCGGAGGCCGCCATGCTGGCGGCACTGCGCGAGTTCCGCGGCCTGCCCCATCGCAGCGAGCCGGTGGCCGAGCGCAATGGCGTGCTCTGGGTCAACGACTCCAAGGCCACCAACGTTGGCGCCGCCGTGGCCGCCATCGAGGGCATGGAGCGCCCCGTCGTGTTGCTGGCGGGGGGCGACGGCAAGGGGCAGGACTTCGGCGCCCTCGCCACGGCCCTGCGCGGGCGGGCGCGGGCGGCGGTGGTGTTCGGGCGCGACGCGCCGCGGCTTGTGGCCGCCCTCGGCGACGCCTGCCCGGTGACGCGGGTGGCGGATCTGGACGCGGCGGTGACGGCGGCGGCGGCGCTGAGCCGGGCCGGCGATGCCGTGCTGCTCGCGCCGGCCTGCGCCAGTCTCGATCAGTTCCCGGATTACCGCGCCCGGGGCGCGGCGTTCCGGCGCGCGGTGGAGGGCCTCGGCGATGGTTGACGTGCTCGCCGCCCAGCCCCTGCGCACGGCCGCCCGTCGCCAGCTCGACCTGCTCGAGGACAGCGACCGTGGCCTGCTGCTGGCGCTGGCCGCCATCGTCGGCCTTGGTCTGGTCATGGTGGCCTCCGCCTCGGTGGCGGTGGCCGAGCGCACCGTGGGCGACCCCACCCACTACCTCGTGCGGCAGCTCGTGTATCTCGGCCTCGGCGCGGCTGCCGCCGGCCTGGTGCTGCGTGTCCGCCTTGCGGTCTGGCAGGCCCTGGGCAGCCCGCTGCTCGGCTTCGGCTACCTGCTGCTGGCCCTGGTGCTGGTGCCAGGGGTCGGCCATGAGGTCAACGGCGCCAGCCGCTGGCTCGACCTCGGCCTGTTCAACCTTCAGGTCTCCGAGGTGGCGCGAGTGTGCGTGCTGGTCTACCTGGCGGCCTACCTGGTGCGCCGCGCGCAGGCGGTGCAGGCCACGGCCCGCGGCTTCCTCATCCCGGTGGCCCTGATTCTGGTGGCGGCGGCGCTGCTGCTCGGCGAGCCCGACTTCGGCGCCGCCGTGGTGCTCACTGCCACGGGGCTCAGCCTGGTCTTCATTGCCGGGGCGCCCCTCGGGCGGTTTGCGCTGCTCGCGCTGGGCTGCGTCGGCGCCGGCGTGCTGCTGGTGGTGACCTCGCCCTATCGCTGGCAGCGGCTGGTGGCCTTCCGCGACCCCTGGGCGGACCCGTTCGACTCCGGCTTCCAGCTCACCCAGTCGCTGATCGCCGTGGGGCGCGGCGAGTGGTTCGGCGTGGGCCTCGGCAACAGCGTGCAGAAGCTCTTCTACCTGCCGGAGGCGCACACCGACTTCCTGTTCGCCGTTCTCGCCGAGGAGCTCGGTTTCGTCGGCATGGCGGTGGTGATCGGGCTGTACGCGTTCGTGGTCTGGCGGGCCTGCGCCATCGGCGCGGCGAGCTTTGCCGCCGGGCGCCCGTTCGGCGGCTACCTCGCCTACGGCGTCGGCGTCAGCCTGGGGCTGCAGGCCTTCGTGAACATGGGCGTGAACCTGGGCCTGCTGCCCACCAAGGGGCTGACCCTGCCGCTGATGAGCTACGGCGGCAGCAGCCTGGTGATGACCTGTGTCTCCCTCGGGCTGCTGCTGCGGGTGGACGTGGAGCGGCGCCGGGCCGGAAGGGCGGCGAGCGCCCCGGAGGTGCCGGCATGAGCGCGGCGCCCGTGATGATCCTCGCCGGTGGCACCGGCGGCCACGTGTTTCCGGCGCTGGCCGTGGCCGAGGCCCTGGCGGCGCACGCCGTGCCGGTGGTCTGGATGGGCACCGCCCGCGGCCTCGAGAGCCGGGTGGTACCAGCGGCCGGCATTACCCTGGAGCCGCTCAGCGTGCGCGGGCTGCGCGGCAAGGGCCGGCTGGGCTGGCTGACGGCACCCCTCATGCTGGCACGGGCGCTGTTTCAGGCGCTGGCGGTGCTGCGCCGCCACCGCCCGCGCGCCGTGCTCGGCATGGGTGGCTATGTGGCGGGTCCGGGCGCGGTGGCCGCCTGGCTGCTGCGCCGGCCGCTGGTCATCCACGAGCAGAACGCCATTCCCGGCTTTACCAACCGCCATCTCGCGCGCCTCGCGCGGGCCGTGCTCACCGGTTTCGACCGACCGTTTCCGGGCGCACCCGCGGCACGCTTCGTGGGCAATCCGGTGCGTCGGGCCATCGCCGAGCTGCCGCCGCCGGAGGTCCGCATGGCGGGGCGCGAGGGCCCGCTGCAGGTGCTGGTGGTGGGCGGCAGCCTCGGGGCATTGGCGCTGAACCGTGCCGTGCCCGCCGCGCTGGCCGCGTTGCCGGCGGGGCAGCGCCCGCGGATCCGCCACCAGGCCGGCGAGCGCACCCAGGCCGTGGCGGATGAGGCCTACGCCAGTCACGGCGTCGACGCCGAGGTGGTGGCCTTCATCGAGGACATGGCCGAGGCCTACGCCTGGGCGGATCTGGTCATCTGCCGGGCCGGCGCGCTCACCGTCTCCGAGCTTGCCGCCGCCGGCGTGGCGGCGCTGTTCGTGCCCTTCCCGCATGCGGTGGACGACCATCAGGCCGCCAACGCGGCCTTCCTGGTGGACGCCGGGGCGGCGGAGATGGTGCGCGAGGCGGAGATTCCGGAGGGCCGGCTCGAGGCCGCGCTGACCGGGCTGCTCGGCGACCGGGCCGGTCTGCTGGAGCGGGCCCGGCGCGCGCGGGCCCTGGGGCGGCCGCAGGCGGCGGAGATGGTCGCGCAGACCTGCCTGGAGGTAGCGCCATGAGCGGCGAGGCCATCGACCCCCGGCTCGGCGGCCCCGGTGCCATGGGTCGGGTGCAGCGGCTGCACTTCGTCGGCATCGGCGGCGCCGGCATGGGCGGTATCGCCGAGGTGCTGCTGAATCTCGGCTATCAGGTGAGCGGCTCCGACCTGCGGGAGAATCCGGTGACCCGGCATCTGGCGGACCTGGGCGCCGCCGTGCACATCGGTCATGACGCGGGCCACGTCGAGGGCGCCGACGCCGTGGTGATCTCCAGTGCCGTCACCGGCGACAACCCCGAGGTGCAGGCGGCCCGCGAGCGGCGTCTGCCGGTGGTGCCGCGGGCGGAGATGCTCGCGGAGCTGATGCGCTTCCGCTACGGCATCGCCGTCGCCGGCACCCATGGCAAGACCACCACCACGAGCCTGGTGGCGAGCATCCTCGCCGAGGCGGGGCTCGATCCCACCTTCGTCATCGGCGGGCGGCTGAACAGCGCCGCAAGCCATGCCCGCCTCGGCGCCGGCCGCTATCTGGTGGCGGAGGCCGACGAGAGCGACGCCTCGTTCCTCTATCTCAACCCGATGATGGCGGTGGTCACCAATATCGACGCCGACCACCTCGGTACCTACGAGGGCGACTTCCAGCGCCTGCGCGCGACCTTCCTGGAGTTCCTGCATCACCTGCCGTTCTACGGCCTCGCGGTGCTCTGCGAGGACGACCCGGAGGTGCGCGCGCTGCTGCCCTCGCTGAGCCGCCCGGTGCGCACCTACGGCTTTGCCGAGGGCGCCGATCTGCGGGCGGTGGACGTCAGCCAGGACGGCATGCGCAGCCGCTTCCGGGTGCTGGCCCCGGACGGCGACGCCCTCGACGTGGAGCTCAATCTGCCGGGGCGGCACAACGTCCTCAATGCCCTCGCGGCCATCGCGGTGGCGCGCGAGCTGGGCGTCGAGGACGCGGCCATCGCCCGGGCGCTGGCGGGCTTCGCCGGCATCGGCCGGCGCTTCCAGGTCTACGGCCCGGTGGCGCTGCCCCGCGGCACGGTGGAGCTGGTGGACGACTATGGCCACCACCCGCGGGAGATCGCGGCGGTACTCCAGGCCCTCCGTGCCGGCTGGCCGGGGCGCCGGGTGCTGGTGGCCTTCCAGCCGCACCGCTACAGCCGCACGCGCGATCTGTTCGAGGACTTCGCCCGCGTGCTCTCCCAGGCCGACGCCCTGGTGGTGAGCGAGGTGTACCCGGCCGGGGAGGCGCCGCTGCCGGGCGCTGACGGCCGCAGCCTGTGCCGCGCCATCCGGCTCCGGGGTCAGGTGGATCCGGTGTTCGCCGGCAGCGTCGCGGAGCTGGAGACGCTGCTGGCGGACGTCGCCGAGCCCGGGGATCTGGTGGTGACGCTGGGCGCCGGCAGCATCGGCGGTGTCGGCCCCGCCCTGCTCGAGCGCTACGGGCCCGGGGGGACGCCATGACCCGTCTGCGCGGACGCCTGCGCCACGACGAGCCCCTCGCGCGCTACACCACCTGGCGCGTGGGCGGTCCGGCGGAGCGGCTGTTCGAGCCGGCGGATGCGGCCGATCTGGCCGCCTATCTGCACGCCCGTCCGGACGACGAGCCGCTGTTCTGGCTTGGCCTCGGCAGCAATCTGCTGGTGCGAGACGGCGGTCTGCGCGGCTCGGTGATCCGCACCCAGCGGGGGCTGGGCGCGCTGCAGGAGCTCCCCGACGGCGGCGTGCGGGCCGGTGCCGGCGTGCCCTGCGCCAAGCTCGCCCGGCTCTGCAGCCGCCGCGGGCTCGTCGGTGCGGCCTTTTTCGCCGGCATTCCCGGCACCGTGGGCGGGGCGCTCGCCATGAACGCCGGCGCCTGGGGCGGCGAGACCTGGACGCATGTGGAGAGCGTGGAGACGGTGGACCGCAGCGGCGCCTGCCGCGAGCGCGGGCCGGAGGCGTTCCAGGTCGGTTACCGGCGGGTCGAGGGCAACCCCGGCGAGTGGTTCACCGCCGCCACCTTCCGTTTCCGCCCGGGGGGCGATCCGGGGGCGCTGGCGAGCCGCGTTCGCGAGCTCCTCGCCGAGCGCGCCGAGCGCCAGCCCACGGGCCTCGCCAGCGGCGGCTCGGTGTTCCGCAACCCGCCCGGGGACCACGCCGCGCGCCTGATCGAGGCCGCCGGCCTGAAGGGCACGGTCCGTGGCGGCGCCCGCATCTCCGAGAAACACGCGAATTTCATCGTCCACGAGGGCGACGCCACGGCGGCGGACATCGAGGCCCTGATCGAGCTGGCCCGGGAGCGGGTGGCGGCGGTGCACGGGGTCACGCTGGAGCCCGAGGTGCGCATCGTGGGGGAGGCGAGAGTCCATGACTGAATCGAGGACACCCACGGTCGCCGCGATGGGGCGCGTTGCCGTGCTCGCCGGCGGTGGCTCGGCGGAGCGGCCCATTTCGCTCAAGAGCGGCGGCGAGTGTCTGCGTGCGCTCCAGGCCCTGGGCGTTGCCGCCGAGCATTTCGACCCGGCTGAACGCCCCCTCGCCGAGCTCGCCGGGTTCGATCGCGCGTTCATCGCCCTGCACGGCCGCGGCGGCGAGGACGGCGTCATCCAGGGGGCGCTGGAGGCCCTGGGCGTGCCCTACACCGGCAGCGGCGTGCTCGGCTCGGCCATCGGCATGGACAAGCTGCGCAGCAAGCTGGTCTGGAAGGGGCTCGGCCTGTCGACGCCGGAGCACCGGGTGCCCGCCAGCGCCGAGGCGCTGCCGGAGGTGATCGATGCGCTCGGTCTGCCGCTGTTCGTCAAGCCCGTCCGCGAGGGCTCGAGCCTCGGCACGACCCGGGTGGACGACGCGGCGGCCCTGCGCACCGCCTGGGAGGCGGCGCGACGCTATGACGCCGAGGTGCTGGTGGAGCCCTGCGTGGTGGGCGAGGAGTACACCGTCGCGGTGCTGGACGGCGAGGCACTGCCCGCCATCCGCATCGAGGCCGAGGGGCGCTTCTACGACTTCGAGGCCAAGTACCAGTCCGAGGCGACGCGCATGGTCATCCCCTGCGGCCTGGCGGCGAGCGAAGAGGCGGCGCTCGGCGAGCTCGCACTCGCCGCGTTCGACGCCATCGGCGCCTCCGGCTGGGGGCGGGTGGACGTGATGCGCGACGGCGCCGGGCGTTTCTGGCTGCTCGAGGTGAACACCATCCCGGGCATGACCGACCACTCGCTGGTGCCCGCGGCAGCGCGGGCAAGGGGGTTGGATATGGCAGCGCTGGTCTGGCGGATCCTGCTGACGAGCCGGAGGCCGGGTGAGGGCTGATGGCGGCCGTGGCGGACTGGAACGGCGAGCCGGAGGCGCCGCGGGCGTCGGTGCGCGCCGGCGCCCGGCTGCTGCTGTGGCTGGCGCTGGCCCTGGTGCTGGCCAGCGGGCTGTCGCTGGCGCTGGAGCACTGGCTGCCGGAGCGCTGGTTTCCGCTGGCGGCTGTGCGCTTCGACGGCGATCTGAGCCGGGTGCGGGAGGCGGATCTGCGGGCCGCGGTGGCGCCGCATCTGGATGCCGGCCTGCTGAGCGTGGACGTGGGCGCGCTGCGGGGCGCCGTCGAGGCCCTGCCCTGGGTGTCCGGAGCTGCGGTGCGCCGGGTCTGGCCGGATGCGGTCCGCATCACGGTGACCGAGCAGGTGCCGGTGGCGCTCTGGGGCGGCGGCGCGCTGATGAACGCGGACGGGGAGGTGTTCCGCCCGGAGCGGCTGCCCCAGGGGCTGCCCCGGCTGGCCGGCCCGCCGGGCAGCGCCGATCGGGTGCTGACGCGCTTCCGCGAGCTGCGCCCGCGGCTGGCCGCGGTGGGGCTGGAGACCCGCGGCCTGACGCTGGACGAGCGTCGCTCCTGGACCGTGCACCTCGCGGGCGACGCGTCGCTGCGACTCGGCCGGGAGCAGGTGGCCGAGCGTATGGCCCGTTTCCTGGCGGCGTGGCCGCGCATCGCCCCGGAGCCGGGGCGGCGGCTCGTCGCGGCGGACCTGCGCTATCCCAATGGTTTCGCCCTGCAATGGCAGGACCCGGTTTCGGCAAAGGGGGAGTCCCGAGGGGACTGATTCGATGACGCGCAAACAGGAACGCAATCTGCTGGTGGGCCTCGACATTGGCACCTCGAAGGTGGTCGCCATCGTCGGCGAGATGCAGTCCACCGGCGACGTCGAGGTGATCGGCATCGGCTCGCACCCCTCGCGTGGCCTGAAGAAGGGGGTGGTGGTCAACATCGAGTCCACGGTGCAGTCGATCCAGCGCGCGGTGGAGGAGGCCGAGCTCATGGCCGGCTGCCAGATCCACTCGGTGTATGCGGGCATCGCCGGCAGCCACGTGCGCTCGCTGAACAGCCACGGCATCGTCGCCATCCGCGACAAGGAGGTGACCCAGAGCGACGTCGACCGGGTGATCGACGCCGCCCGCGCCGTGGCCATCCCGGCGGACCAGAAGATCCTCCACATCCTGCCGCAGGAATTCATCATCGACAGCCAGGAGGGCGTGCGCGAGCCGGTGGGGATGTCCGGCGTGCGCCTCGAGGCCAAGGTGCACATGGTCACCGGGGCAGTGAGCGCAGCCCAGAACATCATCAAGTGCGTGCGCCGCTGTGGGCTCGAGGTGGACGACGTCATCCTCGAGCAGCTCGCCTCGAGCCATGCCGTGCTCACCGACGACGAGAAGGAGCTCGGCGTCTGCCTGGTGGACATCGGCGGCGGCACCACGGACATCGCCGTGTTCACTGACGGCGCGATTCGCCACACCGCGGTGATCCCCATCGCTGGCGATCAGGTCACCAACGACATCGCCGTGGCCCTGCGCACGCCCACCCAGCACGCGGAAGAGATCAAGGTGCGCTACGCCTGCGCGCTGTCCCAGCTCGCCGGCGCCGAGGAGACCATCGAGGTGCCCTCGGTGGGGGACCGGCCGCCGCGGCGGCTCTCGCGCCAGACCCTGGCCGAGGTGGTGGAGCCCCGCTACGAGGAGCTGATGACCCTGGTACAGGCGGAGCTGCGGCGCAGCGGCTTCGAGGACCTGATCGCCGCCGGCATCGTGCTTACCGGCGGCAGCGCCAAGATGGAGGGCGCCATCGACCTCGCCGAGGAGGTCTTCCACATGCCCGTGCGGCTGGGCCTGCCCCAGCACATGACCGGGCTCACCGACGTGGTCCGCAACCCGATCTACGCCACCGGCGTCGGGCTGCTGCATTTCGGCCATCGCCACCGCGGCCAGATGAGCGCGGAGCTGGCCAACCCGGAGGGCGGCTTCGCCGCGCTCTGGTCGCGCATGAAGAGCTGGTTTCAGGGAAATTTCTGAACGGACTTAAGGGCAACAACGCCGGTGCGGCACCGGCGACGATCGCACGCAGAGTGTCACAGGAGGCGCAGCAATGTTCGAACTAATGGACTCCTTCAGCCAGAACGCCGTGATCAAGGTCATCGGCGTCGGCGGTGGCGGCGGCAACGCCGTCCAGCACATGGTCTCGGCGGACGTGGAGGGCGTGGACTTCATCTGCGCCAACACCGACGCCCAGGCCCTCAAGAACAGCTCGGCGCGCACCGCGCTCCAGCTCGGCTCCGGCATCACCAAGGGGCTCGGCGCCGGTGCCAACCCGGAGGTGGGCCGCGACGCCGCCGAGCAGGATCGGGAGCGCATCGCGGAGGTGCTCGAGGGCGCCGACATGGTGTTCATCACCGCCGGCATGGGTGGCGGCACCGGTACCGGCGCGGCGCCGGTGGTGGCGCAGATCGCCAAGGAGATGGGCATCCTCACGGTGGCCGTGGTCACCAAGCCGTTCCCGTTCGAGGGTGCCAAGCGCATGAGCGTGGCCAAGGAGGGGATCCGTGAGCTGTCCCGTCACGTGGACTCGCTGATCACCATCCCCAACGAGAAGCTGCTCTCGGTGCTCGGCAAGGAGCTGACGCTGCTGAACGCCTTCAAGAGCGCCAACGACGTGCTTCTGGGGGCGGTCAAGGGCATTGCCGAGCTGATCACCCGCCCGGGGCTGATCAACGTCGACTTCGCCGACGTGCGCACCGTGATGTCCGAAATGGGCATGGCGGTCATGGGCTCAGGCCAGGCCAGCGGCGAGGGCCGCGCCCGCGAGGCCGCGGAGCGGGCCATCGCCTGCCCCCTGCTGGAGGACGCCAACATTGCCGGCGCCCACGGCATCCTGGTGAACGTCACCGCAGGGCTGGATCTGTCCATCGGCGAGTTCGACGAGGTGGGCAACGCGGTCAAGGAGTTTGCCTCGGACGACGCCACCGTCGTCGTGGGCACGGTGATCGACCCCGAGCTGGAGAACGAGCTGCGGGTGACCGTGGTCGCCACCGGCCTCGGCATGCCGCAGTCGGCGCAGGAGCCGGTGGCCCCGGCCCAGACGGTGGCCCGCAAGGCGAGCGGGGAAGTGGACTACGGGCAGCTGGAGCGGCCGACGGTGATCCGCAAGAAGGCTGCCAACGACCGCCATCCGGTGCAGGGCGAGGGCGACATGGACTACCTCGACATCCCCGCGTTCCTGCGGCGCCAGGCGGACTGAGGCTGGCGCCGCGGCCGCAGGTGCGGTGCATCGCTCCGACGAACGGGGCGATGCTGCACGCGGGCGGTGTTGCAGTGCAATGACAGGGAGATGCGCATTTGGTTACACTGCGCAACTTAATTGTCGCCGGTCCGGACGCTTCCAGCACGTGCATGGTGCGCGCTAGGCTATCGGGTTTGGTGGCGCGTGCCGGTCAGGGAAACAGTGCCGATGATCCGACAAAGAACCCTTAAGAACAGCATCCGGGCCACCGGCGTCGGCCTGCATACGGGGGTCAAGGTGTACCTCACCCTGCGCCCGGCTGCCCCGAACACCGGTATCCGCTTCTGTCGCGTGGACCTGCCCGAGCCGGTGGAGATACCGGCCCATCCGGAGAACGTGGGCGACACCGTGCTCTCCACCTGCCTGGTGAAGGACGGCGTTCGCGTCGCCACGGTGGAGCATCTGCTCTCCGCCATGGCGGGGCTCGGCATCGACAACGCCTATGTGGACCTCTCGGCCCCCGAAGTGCCGATCATGGACGGCAGCGCCGGACCGTTCGTGTTCCTGATCCGCTCCGCGGGCATCCTCGAGCAGGAGGCGCCGAAGCGCTTCGTGCGCATCCTCGAGCCGCTGCGCGTGGATGGCGAGGACGGCAAATGGGTCAGCTTCGAGCCCTACGAGGGCTTCAAGGTGGGCTACACGCTGGAGTTCGACCACCCGGTGTTCAAATCCGGCTCGCGCAGCGCCGAGGTGGACTTCTCCTCGACTTCCTTCGTCAAGGAGGTGAGCCGCGCGCGGACCTTCGGCTTCATGCGCGACATCGAGCACCTGCGCCAGAACAACCTGGCCCTTGGCGGCAGCCTGGACAACGCCATCGTGGTGGATGACTACCGCATCCTGAACGAGGACGGCCTGCGCTACCACGACGAGTTCGCCAAGCACAAGATTCTCGACGCCATTGGCGACCTCTACCAGCTCAATCGCAGCGTCATCGGCGCCTTCCACGGCCACAAGTCGGGCCACGAGATGAACAACCGGCTCCTGCGCGCCATGCTCCAGCGGGACAGCGCCTGGGAGGAGGTCACCTTCGAGGACACCGAGAACGTCCCCATCGCCTTCGACCGCCCGGTGCCGGTGGCCTGACCGGGCGCGAGGTCCTCCGCTGGGACTAACCGCAAAGACGCGAAGGGCGCAAAGGTTCACGCAGAGGAATTGGCTTTCTTTGCGAATCCTTCGCGCCCTTTGCGCCTTTGCGGTTAGCCCAACCAGCGCTCGGTAACCCTGCTAGCTATCCTCGTGTCGCGAGCGGGAGGCCAGGCGAAGCAGGGCGGAGCGGAGCTGCGGGTTGTCGGTGGCGGCGGCGGCCTCGCGGAGGTTGTCGCGGGCGGACGCGGTGAGCTCCCGGGGCTCGCGCTTGCGGGCGAGGCGCGGCGGCTCCACGCTGATCCGGCAGCGGGTTGGCCGGTGCCCGGTGGCGCGGGCGGCGGCCTCCAGCAGGGCCCGCTGGTGGTAGCGCAGCTGGGAGGCCCATACCGGGCCTTCCGCCACCAGCACCACGGCCTCCTCATCCACCCCGGCGAGCTGCCAGTGCCCGCGCAGGCGGGCCGGCAGGGCGGCCTGCAGGCGACGCTGCAGGGTGGCGAGTGAGCGCGCCCGCTCGGCGATGCTGCCGAGCGTGCTGCGGTCACCGCGGAGGATGCCCCGTACCGCGCGGGGACGCGAACGGCGTGCGCTGCTCATCGGGCTCCTGAATTCGGCCGAGCATTTACGCTATAGTACCGCGTCGCCCGACGGCCCGTCCGTGACCGGGCGGGTCGTCATTTCGCCGCAACCCAATCCGGACCCCTCCATGCTGAGCGCGATCGCGAAGAAGGTATTCGGCAGCCGCAACGAGCGTGTCGTCAAACGTATGCGGCGCGATGTCGAGCGCATCAACGCCCTCGAGCCCGAGATCGAGTCTCTCGACGATGCCGCCCTGCGGGCGAAGACGGACGAGTTCCGGGAGCGCCTGGCTGCTGGCGCCAGGCCAGACGATCTCCTGCACGAGGCCTTCGCCGTGGTGCGCGAGGCCTCCCGCCGCACCCTCGGCATGCGCCATTTCGACGTCCAGCTCATCGGCGGCATGGTGCTTCACCACGGCAAGATCGCCGAGATGAAGACGGGCGAGGGCAAGACCCTGGTGGCGACCCTCGCCGCCTATCTGAACGCTCTCTCCGGCGAGGGTGTGCACGTGGTGACCGTCAACGATTACCTGGCCCGCCGCGACGCCGAGTGGATGGGGCGGGTCTACCGCTTCCTTGGGCTCGAGGTGGGCGTGGTGGTGCCCGGGATGGACGGCGAGGCGAAGCGCGCCGCCTACCAGGCCGACATCACCTACGGCACCAACAACGAGTTCGGCTTCGACTACCTGCGGGACAACATGGCCCTGCGCGCCGAGGACCGGATGCAGCGGGCCCGGCACTTCGCCATCGTCGACGAGGTGGATTCCATCCTCATCGACGAGGCCCGCACGCCGCTGATCATCTCCGGCAAGGCCGAGCAGTCCAGCGAGCTCTACCAGCAGATGAACCGGCTCGTCCCCCACCTCACCCGCCAGGAGGAAGAGGACGGCCCCGGGGACTATTACCTGGACGAGAAGGCGCGCCAGGCCTTCCTCACCGAGGAGGGGCAGGAGAGCGCGGAGCGCCTGCTCAAGGAGGCGGGGCTGCTGAAGCCCGAGGAGAGCCTCTACGACGCCCGCAACATCGCCATGGTGCACCATCTCAACGCCGCGCTGCGGGCGCACACGCTGTTCCAGCGCGACGTGCACTACCTGGTACGGGACGGGCAGATCGTCATCGTCGATGAGTTCACCGGCCGGGCCATGCCCGGCCGGCGCTGGTCCGAGGGCCTGCATCAGGCCATCGAGGCCAAGGAAGGGGTCGAGATCCAGGCCGAGAATCAGACCCTCGCCTCGATCACCTTCCAGAACTTCTTCCGCATGTACGACAAGCTCTCGGGCATGACCGGCACCGCCGATACCGAGGCCTACGAGTTCCAGCACATCTACGGGCTCGAGGTGGTGGTCATTCCCACCCACATGCCCATGGTCCGGGAGGACCACCACGACCTGGTTTTCCTGAACCAGGAGGACAAGTACAAGGCCATCGTCGACGACATCAAGGACTGCCACGAGCGAGGCCAGCCGGTGCTGGTGGGCACCACCTCCATCGAGAGCTCGGAGCTGCTCTCCAACGCCCTGCGCAAGGCGAAGATCCCGCACGAGGTGCTGAACGCCAAGCAGCACGAGCGCGAGGCCGGCATCATCGTCCAGGCCGGCCAGCCGGGGGCCGTCACCATCGCCACCAACATGGCCGGTCGCGGCACCGACATCGTCCTCGGCGGCAACCTGGACGCCGAGCTTGCGGCGCTGGGGGACGATCCGGATCCGGCCGAGGTGGAGCGCGTCAAGGCCGACTGGCAGCAGCGCCACGATCGGGTGATCGAGGCCGGCGGCCTGCACGTCATCGGTACCGAGCGCCACGAGTCCCGCCGGATCGACAACCAGCTGCGCGGCCGCTCCGGCCGCCAGGGCGACCCGGGCTCGACGCGCTTCTACCTGTCCCTGGATGACAGCCTGCTGCGCATCTTCGCCTCCGAGCGCGTGTCCTCGCTGATGCAGCGCCTTGGCATGCAGGAGGGCGAGGCCATCGAGAGCGGCATGGTCTCGCGGGTGATCGAGAACGCCCAGCGCAAGGTGGAGGCGCACAACTTCGACATCCGCAAGCACCTGCTGGACTTCGACGACGTCGCCAACGACCAGCGGCGGGTGATTTACGCCCAGCGCAACGAGCTGCTGGAGAGCGAGGACATCTCCGGCACCGTCGTCGCCATGCGGGACGACGTTCTCGAGGGCGTCATCGACGAGTACATCCCCCCCGGGAGCATCGACGAGCAGTGGGACGTCGCCGGGCTGGAGGAGGCGCTGGCGGGGCAGTTCGGCGTGCGCCTGCCGGTGCAGGAATGGCTCGACCAGGACGATCGTCTGGATGAGGAGGGGCTGCGCGAGCGCCTCAGCGAGGCCATCGCCGAGCGCTACGCGGCCAAGGAGCAGGAAGTCCAGGCCATCGGCGTGGACATGCGCCAGGTGGAGAAGAGCTTCCTGCTGCAGGTGCTGGACAATCAGTGGAAGGAGCACCTGGCGGCCATGGACTACATGCGCCAGGGCATCGGCCTGCGCGGCATGGCTCAGCGCAACCCCAAGCAGGAGTTCAAGAAAGAGGCCTTCCAGATGTTCCAGGAGATGCTGGAGGGCATCAAGCGCGAGACCGTCCGCATCCTCTACAACGTCCAGGTGCGCAGCCCCGAGGACGCTAGGGCCGCGGACGAGCAGCGCGCCGCCGAGCGTGAGCGGGCGCTGCGCTTCCAGCACGAGCAGAGCGACGCCCTCGGCCAGGCGAGCGCCGCCCAGGGGGGCGGCGCGGCCGCCGCCGGCGGCGGCGACGACCGCCAGCCCTACGTCCGCGGCGAGCGCAAGGTCGGGCGCAACGAGCCCTGCCCCTGCGGTTCCGGCCGCAAGTACAAGCACTGCCACGGCCGTCTCGACGGCTGAGCAGGCACCTGATGGCCGTCGGTGACGATCCCCTGCCGCTGCTGCGTCCGGTGCCCGGCGTGCGCCTCGGCGCCGCCGAGGCGGGCATCCGCAAGCCCGGCCGCCCCGACCTCGTCGTGCTCGAGCTCGCCGCCGGCAGCGAGGTGGCCGCCGCGTTCACCCGCAACCGCTTTCGCGCTGCGCCGGTGCGCCTTGCCGAGCACCATCTTGCCGTGGACGAGCCGCGCTACCTGCTCATCAACACCGGTAACGCCAACGCCGGCACCGGCCGCGAGGGCGAGCGGGCCGCGACGGAGACCTGCGGGATGCTGGCGGCCCTCGCCGGCTGCCGCCCGCAACAGGTGTTGCCCTTCTCCACGGGCGTGATCGGCGAGTCACTGCCCGTGACGCCCTTCCGGCGCGCCCTGCCGGGCCTCCTCGGGGAGCTTGCCGAGGACCGCTGGGCCGAGGCCGCCACCGGCATCCTCACCACCGACACCCGGCCGAAGGGCGCGAGCCGCAGCCTCGAGGTGGACGGCAGGACGGTGACGCTCACCGGGATCGCCAAGGGCGCCGGCATGATCCGACCCGACATGGCGACCATGCTCGCCTTCATCGCCACCGACGCCGCCTTCGAGCCGGGGCTGGCGCGGCGCCTCCTGCGCGAGGCGGTGGCAGGCAGCTTCAATCGCATCACCGTGGACGGCGACACCTCCACCAACGATGCCTGCGCCCTGGCGGCCACCGGGGCCTCCGGGGCGCGCCTGCGCTCGGACAGCCCCGAGCTCGCCGCCTACCGTGATGCCCTGCAGGGCCTTTGCGGCGATCTCGCCCGGGCCATCGTGCGTGACGGCGAAGGGGCAACCCGGATGGTGAGCATTGGCGTGACCGGTGCCGCCAGCGAGGCGGAGGCCGAGCGCGTCGGCTTCACCGTGGCCGAGTCGCCCCTGGTGAAGACCGCCGTGTTCGCCGGCGATCCGAACTGGGGCCGCATCCTCGCCGCCGTCGGCCGCGCCGGCATCGACGACCTCGACGTCGAGCGCGTGCGCATCCACCTCGACGACTACCTCATCGCCGAGCACGGCGGCCGCGCCGCCACCTACGAGGAACACGAGGCCGCCACCCGCATGGCCGGCGAGGAGGTCACCATCGGCATCGACCTCGGCCGGGGCGCCGCGGCGGCCACGGTATGGACCTGCGACCTGTCCTATGAGTATGTGCGGATCAATGCCGAGTACCGCTCGTAGCGAGCGGTACTCGAGTTGCAAGTGGCAAGATGCAAGTTGCAAGTTGTGACCGGCGATCGGTGAGGGGGAAGCCGGAGCGAGTGCTGGCCCAGGTCGAGCGTGGTGACGCGCTTTGCCGGAAGAGACTTGTAACTTGAACTTGCCACTTGATACTCCGCCCTCGAAGGGGGCGGTCTCAGTCGCCGCCGGCGTCCTCCGCGACCGGCAGGGCCGCGTGCTGGTGACCCGCCGGGCCGACCATCGCCATCAGGGTGGGCTCTGGGAATTTCCCGGCGGCAAGATCGAGCCCGGGGAGAGCGTCGAGGCGGCGCTGGCGCGGGAGCTGGCCGAGGAGCTCGGCATCCGGGTGCAGGCGAGCCGGCCCCTGATCCGGGTGCCGTACCGCTATCCGGACAAGCAGGTGTGCCTCGAGGTCCACGAGGTGACGCAATTCGAGGGCGAGCCGCAGGGCCTGGAAGGGCAGCCCCTGCGCTGGCTGCCCACGGCGGCGCTCGAGGCGGGCCTCTTTCCGGCCGCCAACCGGCCGATCATCACGGCCGTGCGCCTGCCGGGTGTCTACGTCATCTCCCCCGACGCCGACGATCCGCAGCGCTGGCTGGCGGCGCTGGAGGCCACGCTCGCCCGGGGTGCACGGCTGCTGCAGATGCGGGTGCGCGGTGCGCCGGGCGAGCGCCGCCCGCTGGCCGAGCAGGCCCTTGACCGCACCCGTGCCGCTGGCGCGAAGCTGCTCATCAACGGCGACCCGCCGCTTGCCGCGGCGCTGGGAGCCGACGGCGTCCACCTGACCGCACGCCAGCTCGCGGAGTGCGACTCCCGCCCCCTGCCCACCCCGCACCTCGTGGCCGCGTCCTGTCACGATCCCGCCGAGCTGGCACGTGCGGCGCGGCTCGGCATCGATTTCGCCGTCCTGGGCCCGGTGGCCGCCACCGCCAGCCACCCCGACGCCGACCCCCTCGGCTGGGAGCGCTTCGCCGCCTGGACCGCCGATGCCCCTCTGCCGGTCTACGCCCTCGGCGGCCTGAGCCCCGCCGACCGCGACACGGCCCGCGCCCAAGGCGCCCAGGGCGTCGCCGGCATCCGCGCCTTCTGGGGGCCCGACACAGGCGATGCTCATCTTCCCAGGTAGGTCGGCATCCGCCGCAGGCGGACGCCGACATCCCACGGCCGCGACGCTTGCAGCATGTCGCGGGCATGGGCAGCGGTAGTTCAGGGTCGAGCGTGACCGCTGAGGTGGACGCAGCCGTGGTGCCCAGGGCGGGGAGTGCCCCCCTCTCCCGGGACACGCCGTGAATCCGTCCCTGGAGGCTCCACTGCGGCATCCCTGCCGCAGAGGGTCCCGGGAGAGGCAGCCACTCCCCGCCCACCACCCACCCGGCCAGCTTCAGCGTGGGCGACTGATCCGCCTCTGCCACGAACCTTGCCGCGGTAAACTCCCTCGCGGATGAACCTCGGTGCGTTCGGGGCGGAGCCTGGTGGCCGCTTCCGGGACCGTAGGCGACAGGGATGTCGCCTTCGAGCCTACACGGATGTATTTACGGCGTGTCCCGGAAGCGGCCACCAGGCTCCGCCCTGGGCACGGGTCGAGCGGTTGCCTGCCGGGGTCGCGGATGAGGACGGATGAGGAATGTCGGCGTCCGCCTTTGGCGGATGCCGACCTACCGGGGATCGTCCTCTTCCCGCCACTCCGAATCCAGCGTGGTCTCGTCGGCGGGTTCACCGGGAATGCGGTGGCGCTCGTCGAGCCATTCGCCGAGATCGATGAGCTTGCAGCGGCGGGAGCAGAAGGGGCGGTAGCGGGCGGCGTCGGTCCACTCGACCGGCGTGCCGCAGGTCGGGCAGTGCACGGTGGTCATGGTTACACCACGCAGCGTTCGAGGATGAACTCCACGTCGCCCTCCACCTGGCGCGGGCGTTCGCCGGCCTCCGGCTGCTCCAGGAAGCGGATGGTGCAGAAATGCTTGCTGCCGCTGATCTCCGGGAAGCAGGTGGCGTCCCGCGGGAGGGAGACACGCAGCATCTGGTACGGCGTGGCCCGGTCCAGGGTGCCCTGGTAGCCGCCGCCACGGGCCACCTCCGTCACCGGATCGGCGCTGTCCCGGAGCAGGCGCAGGATCAGCCGGGTGCCCTCGCGCAGGATCTGGAAGCCGCTGAACCAGCGTTCCAGGTGGGCGCGGCGCTCGCTGTGCGGCGCCTGCAGCCAGAGATGGTATCCCGGCAGGTCGAAGGCGCAGGTGCCGCCGAGTATCCCCGAGCGCTGGATGATGGCGCCGAGGAACTCGTTGTCCTTGACGAAGCCCGGGATGCCCGGAGGCGCCTCGCGCAGGCGCTCGTTCACCGAGCGGCATTCGTTGAGCACGGGCTCCAGCCGCCGGCCATCCACCCCCGGGCGCTCCTGCAGGCTCTCCAGGGTGGTGACCAGGCGCTCCAGCTCCTTCTGGATCTCCGAGCGCAGGTCGCCGCGGGAGAGCAGGGAGACCAGGTCCACCAGGGCGTTGACCGCCATCCGGCTGTGCCACTCGCTCTCGCCCGCGGTGCCGAACTCGCCCTGGGCGAACAGGTACTCCAGGCGCAACAGCGTGCGTATCCGCTCGTTCAGCGGATGCTCGAAGAGGATGCGGTCTTCCCGGTCCGGCGTGTCCGCCATCAGGAGCTGCTCAATGCCTATGATGATCTCCCATTGTCACCCAGGATCACGAGGAACCCAACTGGCCTAACCGGAAAGTCTCCGATAGCGCTGGTCCAGCGCCGCGACGGCGGCCTCCAGGGCGGCGCGATCGCCGTCGTTCTCGATGACGTCATCCGCCGCGGCGAGCCGGTCAGCCCGCGTGGCCTGACGGGCGAGGACGGCATCCGCGGCGTCGCGATCGATGCCGTCGCGGGCCATCAGCCGCTGTCGCTGGGTAGCGACGGCGGCGTCCACCACCAGTACCCGGTCCACGAGGTGCTGCCAGCCTTTCTCCACCAGCAGCGGCACCACCAGGATCGCATAGGGGCCCGTGGCCGCGGCCAGCCGCTCCCGGGCCAGGGCCTCTATCCGCGGATGGGTGATGGCCTCGAGGCGGGCGAGCGCCGCCGCGTCGGCGAACACCCGCTGGCGCAGGCGGGCGCGATCGAGGGTGCCATCGGCGGCGAGGACATCCTTGCCGAAGGCGTCGACGACCTCGGCAAGGCCGGCGGTGCCCGGGGCCACCACCTCGCGTGCCAGCTCATCGGTGTCCACCACCGGCACCCCGCGGCGGGCGAAGGCCTCGGCGGCGGCGGTTTTGCCGCTGGCGATGCCGCCGGTCAACCCCACCACCAGCACCATCACTCAGCGGAGCCCCGAGAAGCCGAGGTAGGCATCGATCAGCGGCTCACCCCAGAGCAGGGCGATCCAGCCGGCGGCGGCGAGGTAGGGGCCGAAGGGGATGGGCTGATCGCGATGGCGGCCGAGGCCGAGGATCATCCCCACCCCCACCAGCGCCCCCACGAGGGATGACAGCAGAATCACCAGCGGCAGCTGGCTCCAGCCGAGCCATGCGCCAAGCAGCGCCAGCAGCTTGAAGTCGCCGTGGCCCATGCCCTCCTTGCCGGTGAGCAGGCGGAAGCCGTGGTAGACGAGCCACAGGGTCAGATAGCCCGCGGCGGCGCCAACGATGGCGGTGGCCGGGGCCACGAACACGCCGCCGACGCTGAGCAGCAGTCCGAGCCACAGCCCCGGCAGCGTCAGCGAGTCCGGCAGCAGCTGGTGGTCCAGGTCGATGACGGTGAGGGCGATCAGCAGCCAGGTGAGCACCAGCGCCGCGAGCCCCGCCGGGGTGGCGCCGAAGTGCAGGATCACCACCACCGAGAGCAGCGCAGTGACCGCCTCGATCAGCGGGTAGCGGGCGCTGATGCGCGCGCCGCAGTCACGGCAGCGCCCGCGCAGCAGCAGCCAGCCGAGCAGCGGGATGTTGTCCCAGGGGCGGATGGCGTGACCGCAGGCGGGGCAGCGGGAGCCGGGGTGGACGAGGCTTACCGCCTCGCCTTCGGGGGGCGGGGCACCGGTGAGCTCGGCGCACTGGGCCTGCCAGTCGCGCTCCATCATCACCGGCAGGCGCAGGATGACCACGTTCAGGAAGCTGCCCACCAGCAGTCCCAGGACGGCGGTCGCCACGGCGAGCAGCAGCGGATCGGCAGCCAGGATGTCGAGCAGGCCCATGCGGACTCCTCTGCGGCCCGCGCACAGCGCGGGCCGGGGCACCGCCCGGCGTCAGACCACCGAGCCGAGCTTGAAGATCGGCAGGTACATGGCGATGACCAGGCCGCCCACGAGCACGCCGAGCACCGCCATGATCAACGGCTCCAGCAGGCTGCTCAGGCTGTCGATGGCGTTGTCCACCTCCTCCTCGTAGAAGTCGGCGACCTTGGCAAGCATGGCGTCGAGGGAACCGGCCTCCTCGCCGATGGCGATCATCTGCACCACCATGTGCGGGAAGAGCTTGGTCTGCTCCACCGACCACTGCAGCTGCTGGCCGGTGGCGACCTCGTCCTGCATGCCCCGCACGGCCTCGCCGTACACGGCGTTGCCCGTGGCGCCGGCTACCGAGCCCAGCGCCTCCACCAGCGGCACGCCGGCGGCGAACATGGTGGAGAGGGTGCGGGCGAAGCGGGCAATGGCCGCCTTGCGCAGGATGCTGCCCACCACCGGGATGCGCAGGGCCACCCGGTCGAGAAAGTGAGCGAAGCGCCGGGAGCGTTTCTTCGCCTCTAGGAAGAGCACCACCCCGCCGATCAGCCCGCCGAAGATCGCCCACCACCAGGCGCGGAAGAAGTCCGAGAGATTCAGCACCATCCGGGTGAAGGCCGGCAGGTCGGCGCCGAAGCCGCGGAACAGGCTCTCGAACTGCGGCACGACGAAGATCAGCAGGATGGCCGTTACCGCGAACGCCACCACCAGCACGGCGGTGGGGTAGAACAGGGCCTTGCGGATCTTCTTCTTGATCGACTCGGTTTTTTCCTTGTAGGTCGCGATCTTGTCCAGCAGCGTGTCCAGCACGCCCGCCTGCTCGCCGGCGTTGACCAGGTTGCAGACCAGCTCGTCAAAGTAGAGCGGATGCTTGCCGAGGGCCTCGGAGAGCGCGGTGCCGGACTCGACGTCGTCCTTGATCGCCATCACCAGCTTGCGCATGGACGGGTTCTCGTGGCCCCGTCCGATGATGTCGAAGGCCTGCACCAGCGGCACGCCGGAGTTCAGCATGGTGGAGAGCTGGCGGGTGAACACGGCGATGTCGCCGGGGGTGATCTTCTTGCTGCGCTTGCCCTCGAGCAGCTGCGAGAGGCTCGACTTGCGGCGGATCTTCTGCGCGGCGATGCCCTGCTGGCGCAGCGTCAGGCGCAGCCGGGACGGATTCTCCGCCTGGCTGTCGCCCTTGACCTTGCGACCCTGACGGTCGACGCCCTCCCAGGTGAAGCTTGCGAGCTTCGCTGCTTTCTCGGCCATACCTAGCCCAACCTCAGTCCACGGTCACGCGGTTGATCTCCTCCAGGCTCGTCACACCCTGGCGGACCTTCATCAGCCCGGAGGTGCGCAGGTCCCGGATCCCTTCCTTCTCCGCCTGTTCGGCGATCTGCATGGCGTTGCCGCCCTCGAGGATCAGCCGCTCGGTGGCCTCGCTCACCGGCATCACCTGATAGATGCCGACGCGGCCCTTGTAGCCGTTGGTGCACTGGTCGCAGCCCTTGGCGGTGTAGACGGTGAGGTCATCCAGCTCGTCCTCGCGGAAACCCTCCTTCAGCAGGGCCTCGCGCGGGATGTCCACCGGCTCCTTGCAGTGCTTGCACAGCCGCCGCGCCAGGCGCTGGGCGATGATGAGGTTCACCGAGGAGGCGATGTTGTAGGGCGGCACGCCCATGTTGGCGAGTCGCGTCAGCGTCTGCGGCGCATCGTTGGTGTGCAGGGTGGAGAGCACCAGATGGCCGGTCTGAGCGGCCTTCACCGCGATCTCCGCGGTCTCCAGGTCGCGGATCTCACCCACCATGATGATGTCCGGATCCTGGCGCAGGAAGGCACGCAGGGCGGTGGGGAAGGTGAGCCCCGCCTTGAGGTTCACGTGCACCTGGTTGATGCCGGTGACGTTGATCTCCACCGGATCCTCGACCGTCGAGATGTTGCGGTCGGCGGTGTTGAGGATGTTGAGCGCGGTGTAGAGCGAGACCGTCTTGCCGGAGCCGGTGGGGCCGGTCACCAGCACCATCCCGTAGGGCCGGTGGATGGCCTCCATGAACAGCGCCTTCTGGTCCTCCTCGTAGCCGAGCTGGTCGATGCCCATCTGGGCCGTGCTCGGATCGAGGATACGCAGCACGATCTTCTCGCCGTAGATCGTCGGCAGCGTGTTGACGCGGAACTCGATGGCCCTGCGCCGGGAGATGTTCATCTTGATGCGCCCGTCCTGGGGCACCCGACGCTCGGCGATGTCCATGCGCGCCATGACCTTGATGCGCGCGGACATGCGCAGGGCGAGGCCGATGGGCGGCGCGGCCACCTCCCGCAGCACGCCGTCCTGACGGAAGCGCACCCGGTATTCCTTTTCGTAGGGCTCGAAGTGGATGTCCGAGGCGCCCTTGTTGATGGCGTCCAGCAGCACCTTGTTGATGAAGCGCACGACCGGCGCGTCGTCCTCGTCGCCGGAGGCTCCGGCGTCGTCCTCGCTGCGCTCCTCGCCGCCGCTGACGTCCAGGTTCTCCAGGTCCTGGTCCAGGTCCATGTCCGAGAAGGCCGCACCGCTGTCTTCCAGCGCCTTCTCGATGACGGTGCCGAGCTTGTCGTCCTCCACCAGTACCGGGTCGGTGCTGAGCCCGGTGTGGAACTTGAACTCGTCCAGGGCCTCGAGGTTGGTGGGGTCGGAGACGGCGACGAACAGGCGCTTGCCGCGCTTGACCAGGGGCAGCGCGCGGTGGTGGCGGATCAGGCGCTCGCTGACCAGGGATACCGAGGCGTGGGAGAGGTCCAGGGCGGCGAGGTCGAATACCGGCACGCCGAACTCGGCCGCGGCGGAGCCCGCCACTGCCGCTGCCGGCACGAGCTTCTGTTCGACCAGATAGGTGACGAACGACTGCTTCGCCGTGCGCGCGTCTTCCAGCGCCTGGCGTGCATCGTCCTCGCTGATCAGTCCATCCCGCGCCAGCCGGCCGGCAAGGCCGCCGAGCCTGACGGAAGGGTTCGCCGTCGCCATGAGTGGAGTATCCCCCTTTGCACTGCGCTTGGGCCTTCAGGCCGCGCAGGCGCCCCGTTCCGGCTCCGTCGGCCCGCCCCGCGACCTGCAGCCGGTCACTATACGACAGGCAGTTCGGGCTTCGGAACGCGGACCCTGGGGACCGATGGCACCACGCGCACGACGGACGGTCCGTGCCTCAGTTCGCAAATCCGGCGTGTGCCCGCCGCTCAGGCCCCCTCCTGCGGGGCGCTGGCGAAAATCGCCTCCGGCGCCTGCATGAAGTAGCCCTGGATATAGGCCACACCCGCCTGCCAGAGCACGGAGAGATTGGCCGCGTCCTGTACCAGACAGGCGATGGTGCGGATGTCCCGGTCGGCGGCGCTGCGGGCGATCTCCCGCACGCGCTCCACCCGTTCCGGATGCTGGACGAGCTCGTCGGTCAGCCGGTGGGAGAGCTTGAGGAAGTCGAAGGCCGGGCCCTGCAGGGTCTGCTCCGCGGGCTCCAGGCTGTCGTCGTAGTGCTCCACCGCGAGCCTGCAGCCGAGCCGCCGCAGCGCCTGCATCGCGGCCTGCGATCGCTCGCGCCGGGCGCACAGGGTGGGGTGGGAGAGCTGCAGCACCAGGCGGGCGGGTGCCACGCCATGCGCCTCCATGCGCTCCCCCAGCCAGGCGGTGAGCTCCGGGTCCTCCAGGCTCTCCGGAAACAGCTTCACGAACAGGGTCGGGCCGTCGGTGTCGTGGGTGGCCAGCACCTCCAGCGCCCGCTCGAGTACGCCGCGGTCCAGCGCCGGCGCATGGCCGCCCTCGCGCACAGTGCGCACGAAGTCCGCCGGCAGGGCATCGCCGCCGCCGTCGGCGAGGCGCACGAAGACCTCGAAGAAGCTCCCGGGATGGCCGCTAAGGCTCGAGATCGGCTGATAGACCAGGCGCAGCGCATCGTCCTCCAGGGCCCGGCGGATGCGCCGCTCCAGAGCCCGGTCCACCGGCCCCTGGGCGTTGCCGCCGTCGTCGGCGCCGGAGAACAGCGTCTCCGGCAGGGGCAGCGCACCGTCGATCACTGCGTGCCCGACCCGAAGGCCGGGCAGCTCGGCACCGGCCGCCTCGCGCACCGCCCGCACCTGGCGGGCAAGCGCGGCCTCGTCCGCCGCCGTCAGTGCCGCCGCTGTTCGCTCGCCGAGCACGACCGTCGCGGCGAGCGCCGGCAGTCGCGCCCGCAGCAGGTCGAGCCCGGCAGCCAGCGTTGCCTCGTCGGTATCCAGGGCAATGACCGCAGGCACCTCGCCCACGGCGGCCGCCCGTTCGCGCAGGGAAGCGGCCGCAACCGCCGCCGGTGCCGGCGGGAGGCCGCCGCTGGCCAGATCATGGCGGGCCGCGAGCGCGGCCACGGCACGCCGCCGGCCGAGGGCCGCGGCGCGCTGGACCAGGGTGAGGGCGGGCGTATCCCCGACGGGGCGCACCTCGGCGCCGGCGAGGCCGGGTGTCTGCTCGATCAGCCGTGCCAGCCGCCGGGCGATGCCGGTGCGCAGCAGGACAAGCTCGGGCGCGCTCGCAACAAGTTCGCCAAGCAGTGCATCGCCCACCCGTAGGACGCGTACCTTGCCGCCTGCCTCCTCCAGCCGCTCGGCCAGTGCGTCGTCGTCCCCGCGATCGGTGACCAGGGCGATCGTGGGTGCCCCGGCGTTGAGCAACGTCCAGACCAGATCGCGCAGGACGCCGACGGGCAGTCCGGGGTCGAGCACGGCATCGACACCGGCCTCACTGGCCGTCAGCGCGAGGTTGAGGTCCGTCTGCGGTACCCGTGCCACCAGGCAGGGCGCCCCTGGCAGCCCGGCCAGGTGTGCGGCAGCGGCCTCGTTCCAGTCCGCCACAATGGCGGCCGGCGCCTGGGCGCGTGCGGCGTTGGCAAGCACGGAGCAGCTGGCGAAACCGCGCGCGCGCAGGCCGAAGGTGCGCAGACCCGTCACCAGGCGCTGTCCGTCCGCGGCGTCGCCGGTGCAGACGTACACGGGGTGTGCAGCCGTCATTGCGGCATCCTTGTAGCTCGTGCTGGTGCTGTGCTGTCCCGAGGGCTATCGGCGCCCCTTGGGGTCGCTTGAGGGCGGGGCGTGTATCAGGGGGGGTTGGGCGCGGCCGGACCGGCCGATACGGCCGGCGGCGGGCGCCGCCGGCCGGGGCGCGCTCAGCGGTTGACCTGATCCTTGAAGGCCTTGCCGGGCCGGAAGGCCGGCACCTTGCTGGCGGCGATGCGGATGCTCTCGCCCGTCTGTGGATTGCGCCCGGTGCGGGCGGCACGCTCGCTGCGGGTGAAACGGCCGAAGCCCGTGATGCTGACATCGGTGCCGTCCGCCACCGTGTCCTGAATGGTGTCGAACAGTGCGTCGACCACCTCCGAAACCGTCTTGCGGGTCACCCCATCCGTGTTGTCGCGCACGGCGTCGATCAGCTGGCTCTTATTCATGACAGGCTTCATCTCGCGTCTCCCTTCAGCGCTAGTGCAGGCAGGTATGGGGATCGCCGGGCCGCACCCGGCCGGTCCTGACGCGGCAGTTGAGCAGACTCGGGAGCGGCGTGTCCAGGAGCGCCCGCGGCGCACCGCGCCGCGGGCGAGGTCATGGGCGAGTTCAAAGTTGCAAGTTCAAAGTTCAAAGGGGGAGGGCGCCGGAGTCGTCGACAACCTTTGTCTTTTTAATTCCGACGCTTAAGACTGATTGCGTGCAGGCCGGCGGCGATCCCCTCGGCCTTGGTGTCGCCACCCGACGTCAGAAGGTGCTGCTTCCGAACTTTGGACTTGAAACTTTGAACTTGAAACTAAAAATCCCGCGCCGGAGGCGCGGGATTTTTGACTGGTCGGGGTGACTGGATTCGAACCAGCGACTCCTGCCTCCCGAAGACAGTGCTCTACCAAGCTGAGCTACACCCCGGAAACTCCCGGCGGCCACTGGTCGGGGCTCAGTGGTCGCGGCTGATGGCGAAGTCGGCGAGCGTCTCGAGGGCGTTGCGGAACTCGCCTTCGGGCAGCTCGCGCAGGGCCTCGCGGGCCTTCCCGGCCTCTGCCTCAGCGAGGGCGCGAGTATAGGGAATCGCCCCCGCGCGCGCAATGGCCTCGCGAACGGCGGCGATGTCGTCGCGACCCCCCTGCTCGATGACGCGGCGCAGCAGTGCCCGGGTGTCCTCGTCGGTGGTGGCGAGGGTGCGGATGAGCGGCAGCGTCGGCTTGCCCTCGGCGAGGTCGTCGCCCAGGTTCTTGCCGATGTGCTGCGGGTCGCCGTCGTAGTCGAGGGCGTCGTCGATGAGCTGGAAGGCGTTGCCAAGGTGGCGGCCATAGGCCGCCGTGGCATCGGCGAGGGCACCATCCCCCGGTGCCGCGAGATGGGCGCCGAGCCGGCAGCCGGCCTCGAACAGCGCCGCGGTCTTGCGGTAGATCACCTCGCGGTAGCGCGCCTCGGTGACATCCGGGTCGTGCACATGCAGCAGCTGGAGCACCTCGCCTTCGGCGATGGTGTTGGTGGTGCGCGAGAACACCTCCATGACGTGCATGTCCTGCAGCTCCACCATCATCTGGAACGAGCGCGTATAGAGGAAGTCGCCCACCAGGACGCTCGCCTCGTTGCCCCAGATCTGGTTTGCGGTCTCCCGCCCGCGGCGCACCTCGGAGTCGTCCACCACGTCGTCGTGCAGCAGGGTGGCGGTATGGATGAGCTCGACAATGGCAGCCAGCAGGGCGTGGTCGTCGCGCTCGCCGGCCAGCCCCGCGGCACGCGCGGTGAGCACCACCACCAGCGGGCGCAGGCGCTTGCCGCCGCCGCCGATGATGTAGTTGCCGAGCTGATTGATCAGGGAGACGTCGGAGCGCAGGCGCGCGCGGATGAGCTGGTCCACCGTCGCCATGTCGTCGGCGACGAGGGCGCGGAGCGGTGCGAGGTCCATCGCGGCTGATCCGATCGGTAGGTGGCTGGCGCGCCGGCGCGGCAGCGCCGGGCGTGGACTGGGCAGGCTAGGCGGGGCGTGTGAGGGTGTCAAGCGCGGCGCTCCGCGGTGGCCGTTGACGCCCGTCGGGCAGCGGGCTATCCTTCGCGCCCTTGTCGAGACCGCGCCTGTCCGCCCCGGATGGGGCGCGGGCACGAGCCAAACCCGTTGGAGAATACGAGATGTACGCGGTGATCAGGTCGGGGGGCAAGCAGTATCGCGTCGCCGAGGGCGACGTCCTCCGCGTGGAGAAGCTGGACGCCGAGGCCGGTGCCACGGTCGAGTTCGACCAGGTGCTGCTGGTCGCCGGGGACGGCGACGTCAAGGTCGGCACCCCGCTGCTCGACGGCGGGCGCGTCTCCGCCGAGGTGCTCGCGCAGGGCCGTGGTCGCAAGATCGAGGTGGTCAAGTTCAAGCGGCGCAAGGACTACCAGCGGCACTACGGTCACCGCCAGCACTACACCGAAGTCAAGATCACCGGCATCCAGGCCGGCTGAGTTCCGGAGGTCAGCAAGGCATGGCACACAAGAAGGCAGGCGGCAGCACCCGTAACGGGCGCGACTCGCATTCCAAGCGCCTCGGCGTGAAGCGCTTCGGCGGCCAGCAGGTGCTCGCGGGCAATATCCTGGTGCGCCAGCGCGGGACGCACTTCCATGCCGGCGAGAACGTGGGCATCGGCAACGACCACACCCTGTTCGCGAAAGTGAACGGCCAGGTGGTCTTCGCCCGCAAGGGCCCGCACAAGCGGCGCTTCGTGAGCGTGCAGCCCGCCGGCTGAGCACATCCCGCGAAGCGCACCGAAGCCCCGCCCTCGAGCGGGGTTTTTTGATTCCGCTACAGCGGAGCGCCCTGCGATGAAATTCGTAGATGAAGCGACCATCAAGGTCGCCGCCGGGGACGGCGGCAACGGCTGCGTGAGCTTTCGCCGGGAGAAGTACGTCCCGCGCGGAGGGCCGGACGGCGGCGATGGTGGCCATGGCGGCAGTGTCTGGCTGGTGGCGGACGAGGGGCTGAATACCCTGGCCGACTTCCGGCACGCCCGCTTCTACGCCGCCGAGCGTGGCGCCAACGGTCAGGGCCGGCAGATGACCGGGCGCAGCGGCGAGGATGTGCTGGTCGCCGTGCCCATCGGCACCACCGTGTTCGACGTCGAGACCGGCGAGCGCATCGGCGACCTGACCCGGAACGGCGAGCGGCTGCTGGTGGCCGAGGGCGGCCGCGGCGGTCTTGGCAATATCCACTTCAAGAGCTCCACCAATCGCGCGCCGCGCCAGTCCGTGCCCGGCACCGAGGGCGAGCGTCGCGGCCTGCGCCTGGAGCTGCGGGTGCTCGCCGACGTCGGCCTGTTGGGCCTGCCCAATGCCGGCAAGTCCACGCTGCTGCGGGCGGTGTCCGCGGCGCGGCCGCGGGTCGCGGACTATCCCTTCACCACGCTGCATCCCGGCCTCGGGGTGGTGAGCGTCAGCGAGGGGCGCAGCTTCGTCATGGCCGACATCCCCGGGCTGATCGAGGGTGCCGCTGAAGGGGCAGGGCTCGGGGTGCGCTTTCTCAAGCACCTGGCGCGCACGCGGCTGCTGCTGCATCTGGTGGATACCGCCCGGCTCTACGAGGACGCCGATCCGGCCGAGGACGCGCGCTCGGTGGTCCGCGAGCTCGAGCGCTACAGCGCCGAGCTCGCCGCCCGCGAGCGCTGGCTGGTGCTGAACAAGGCGGATCTCTTCCCGGCCGACGAGCGCGAGCGCGTCGCCGCCGACATCCGTGCCCGCCTCGGCTGGGACGGGCCGCTCCACTTTATCTCCGCGGAGACCGGCGAGGGCACGCGTGCGCTGAGCCAGGCGGTGATGAACAGGCTCGAGGCGATGGCGGAGCAGGCGCGGGAGGAGGCCGGCCATGGCCGTGACTGAGGGCGGCCGGCGCCGCTGGGTGGTGAAGGTTGGCAGCGCGCTGGTGACCGCCGGCGGCCGCGGACTGGACCACGAGCGCATCGGCAGCTGGGTGGAGCAGGTGGTGGCCGCGCGCCGCCGCGGCACCGATGTGGTGCTCGTCTCCTCGGGCTCGGTGGCCGAGGGCGTCAAGCGGCTCGGCTGGCGGCGCCGACCGAGCGAGCTGCACCAGCTGCAGGCGGCGGCGGCCGTCGGCCAGATGGGTCTGGTGCAGGCCTACGAGTCGGCGTTCCAGCGCTTCGGCCTGCACACCGCGCAGATCCTGCTCACCCACGAGGACCTGGCCGACCGCCGGCGCTACCTGAATGCCCGCGGCACCCTGCGGGCCCTGCTGGAGATGGGCGTGGTGCCGGTGGTCAACGAGAACGACACCATCGCCACCGACGAGATCCGCTTTGGCGACAACGACACCCTGGCGGCCCTGGTCAGCAACCTGGTGGAGGCGGACCTGCTGCTGATCCTCACAGATCAGGAGGGCCTGTACGACGCCGATCCGCGCCAGCACCCCGACGCCCGCCTCATCCAGGAGGCCCGCGCGGATGATCCGCGACTGCTGGCCATGTGCTCCGAGGCCCCCGGCGTGCTCGGCAGTGGCGGCATGCGGGCCAAGGTGCAGGCGGCGGTGCGGGCGGCGCGCTCCGGGGCGACGACGGTGATCGCCTCAGGGCGCGGGGACGATACCCTCGCGCGCGTTGGCGCGGGCGAGGCGGTGGGTACCCGGCTCACCCCGGCGCGGGAGCGCATTGCCGCCCGCAAGCAGTGGCTCGCCGGGCAGCTGCAGGTGCGGGGGCGGCTGCGGGTGGACGCCGGCGCCGCGCGGGTGCTGCGGGAGGCCGGGCGCAGCCTGCTGCCGGTGGGGGTCACCGCGGTGGAGGGGCGCTTCCGGCGCGGCGAGATGGTGTCCTGTGTCGACCCGGAAGGGCGCGAGGTGGCACGCGGGCTGGTCAATTACGACGCCGACGAGGCGGCACGCCTGTGCGGCGTGCCGAGCCAGCGCATCGAGGCCGTGCTCGGCTACGTCTCCGAGCCGGAGCTGGTGCACCGGGACAATCTGGTGGTGCTGGAATGACCGCCGGCGCGCGCTCCGCGCCGACGATACGTTCGGTGGAATCAGGACGCGAGTGACTTGATCTTCTGCGCCAGGCGGCTCTTGTGGCGAGCGGCCTTGTTCTTGTGGATCAGGCCGTGGGTGGCCATGCGGTCCAGCACCGGCACTGCCGCCTGGTATGCCGCTTCCGCCGCCGCCTTGTCGCCGCGCTCGATCGCCTTGACCACGTGCTTGATCTTTGTGCGCATCATCGAGCGACGGGCCTGATTGTGCTGGCGACGGTGCTCCGCCTGGCGGGCGCGCTTCTTTGCGGAGGCGATGTTAGCCAAAATTCCACTCCTGCCTGATTTTCGGGGTGCGAGAAAAGGCGGGTAATATGCGAATTTCGGGCCGGGGTGTCAACCGCGCCCGCCCGCGCCCGAGCCGCAGCCGATTTCTCCCGACCGCGCAAACCGTTACATTGCCCGATTCCGTTCTCGCTCCCGCTTCCGCGCCGGCCGCCGCGGATCGGTGAGATCGAACCACCGGGAGATTCGCCATCGTGCGCCAGCGCCTGCTGCAGTCCGTGTTCACCTTCGGCGGCTGGACGCTGCTCTCGCGGGTGCTGGGCCTGGCCCGGGACGTGGTGCTGGGGGTCGTGTTCGGGCCCTCGGCGGCCACCGACGCCTTCTTCGTCGCCTTCAAGATCCCCAACTTCATGCGCCGGCTGTTCGCCGAGGGGGCCTTCGCCCAGGCCTTTGTGCCGGTGCTCTCGGAGGTGCGCAGCCGCGAGGGTGACGCCGGGGTGCGCCAGCTCGCGGCGCGGGTGAGCGGTTGCCTGGGGGTGGTGCTGCTGGGCCTGACGGTGCTCGGCGTGGTCGGGGCGCCGGGGGTGGTCAGGGTCTTCGCCCCGGGCTTTACGGACGACGCCGAGAAGCTCGCCCTGGCAAGCGAGCTGCTGCGCCTGACCTTCCCCTACCTGATGCTGATCTCGCTCACCGCCTGCGCCGGGGCGGTGCTCAACACCTACGGCAGCTTCGGGCCGCCGGCGTTTGCGCCGGTATTCCTCAATCTGTGCCTGATCGGCGGCGCCCTGGTGCTGGCGCCGCGGCTCGAGACCGGGATCATCGCGCTCGGCCTCGCGGTGCTCGCCGCCGGCGTGCTGCAGCTGCTGCTGCAGCTGCCGTTCCTCTGGCGGCGCGGCCTGCTGGCCTGGCCGTGGCCGCGCTGGCGGGACCCCTGGGTGCGACGGATCCTCCGGCTGATGGGCCCGACGCTGTTCGGCACCTCCGTGCAGCAGATCAACCTGCTGTTGGATACGCTGCTCGCCTCGTTCCTGATCACCGGCTCCATCAGCTGGCTGTACTGGTCCGACCGGTTGATGGAGTTTCCGCTGGGGGTGTTCGGGATTGCGCTCGGCACGGTGATCCTGCCCCGGCTCTCCGCCGAGCATGCCGCCGCGGCGCCGGCCGCCTACAGCCGCACCCTGGACTGGGCACTGCGGGTGACGACGGTGATCATCCTGCCGGCGGCCGCGGGCCTTGCCGTGCTCGCCGTGCCGCTGCTCACCACCATGTTCCAGTACGGGCGCTTCGAGGCCCACGACGTCCTGGCGGCGAGCTTCAGCCTCATGGCCTACGGCCTCGGGCTAATCGGCTTCGTGCTGGTGAAGGTGCTGGTGCCGGGCTATTTCGCCCGCCAGGACACCCGCGGGCCCGTGCGCTGCGCGGTGATCGCCATGCTCGTGAACATGGTGCTGAGCATCTCGCTCATCCTCTGGCTGCACGACACCGGCGTGGGCCACGCGGGCCTTGCCTTCGCCACCGCTGTGGCCGCTGGGGTGAACGCGACGCTGCTCTACCGGGGGTTGCGCCGGTTGGGCGTCTACCGGCCGGAGCCCGGCTGGCCCTGGCTGCGCCGCCGGGTGGGCCTGGCGACGCTGGCCATGGTGGCGGTGCTCGGGTGGCCGGCGAGCCAGCAGGCCTTCTGGGGCGGACTGGGGATCGCCGGCCGGGTCAGCGCACTGCTGGCGGCGGTGGCGGGCGGAGCGGCGGTTTACTTCGCCGTGCTCTGGCTTGCCGGCCTGCGCCCGCGGCATCTGCGCGAGCCCGCCGCCGAGCATGGCTGAGACCGGCGCCGCTGCCGTATACTTCGGGATTTTCAACGGGTGAGGTTCATGGAATTCGTCCGGGGCAGCCACAATCTGCGCCCGCGCCACCGCCCCTGCGTGGCCACCATCGGCAATTTCGACGGCGTCCACCGCGGCCACCAGGCCGTGCTGTCGGCGCTGGGCGAGGCGGCCGCACGCCACCGGCTGCCGGCGACGGTGATCACCTTCGAGCCCCATCCCCGGGAGTTCTTCGCCCCGGAACGGGCGCCAGGGCGGCTCACCCGGCTGCGCGACAAGCTGCGCCTGCTGGCCCGGGCGGGGGCGGAGCGCGTGCTCTGCCTGCGCTTCGACCAGCGCCTCGCGGCGCAGCCGGCGGAGGCCTTCATCCGCGAGCTGCTGGTGGAGGCGCTGGGGGTGCGCTACCTGATGGTGGGGGACGACTTCCGCTTCGGCCGCGGCCGCCAGGGGGACTTCAACCTGCTGGCGCAGGCGGCCGGCGAGCTCGGCTACGAGCTCGAGCGCATGCCGACGGTGCGCGACGAAGGCGGACGGGTGAGCAGCACCCGGGTGCGCGAGGCCCTGGCCGCCGGTGATCTAGGCACCGCGGCGTCGCTGCTCGGACGGCGCTACCAGGTCTCCGGCCGGGTGGCGCGGGGCGAGGCGCTGGGCCGCGAGCTTGGCTGGCCGACAGCCAATCTGCGGTTCGGCGGGCGCCCGCCGCCGATGCGGGGGATCTACACCGTCGCCGTGCACGGCCTTGGCGCGCCGCGGCCGGGCGTCGCCAGCCTCGGCGTGCGGCCGACGGTCAACGGGCGCGAGACGCTGCTCGAGACCCATCTGTTCGATTTTTCGGGCGATCTCTACGGCCGGCACCTGGTCGTGGAGTTCCTCGCCCACCAGCGGGAAGAGCTCCGCTTTGACGACCTCGAGGCCCTGCGCACGCAGATCGCGCGGGACGCCGAGCAGGCCCGGGACTGGTTCCGGTGCCATGGACTGCCAGAAGACAACGACCGCAGGATGACCCCGTGAGCGACTACAAGGACACGCTGAATCTGCCGCGTACCGAGTTCCCGATGCGCGCCGGCCTGGCGAAGCGCGAGCCGGAGCGCCTGGCGCGCTGGCGCGAGCAGGATCTCTACGCGCGCATCCGCCGGGCTCGGCAGGGCCGGGAGCGCTTCGTCCTGCACGACGGCCCGCCCTACGCCAACGGCGACATCCACATCGGCCACGCCGTCAACAAGATCCTCAAGGACACCATCGTCAAGGCGCGCACCCTGGACGGCTACGACGCCCCGTACGTGCCGGGCTGGGACTGCCACGGCCTGCCCATCGAGCACAAGGTGGAGCAGGAAATCGGCAAGGCCGGCGAGGCGGTGAGCGCCAGGGACTTCCGGGCGGCCTGCCGGCGCTTCGCCGAGGCCCAGGTGGCCGGTCAGAGTGAGGACTTCCAGCGCCTCGGCGTTATCGGCGACTGGGGCAACCCCTACCTGACGATGAACTACCGCACCGAGGCGGACATTCTCCGGGCGCTGGGGCAGATCGTCGCCCGCGGCCATCTCAAGCGCGGCTTCAAGCCCGTGCACTGGTGCACGGACTGCGCCTCGGCGCTGGCTGAGGCGGAGGTGGAGTACGAGCAGCACACCTCCCCGGCCATCGACGTGCGCTTTCCCGCAGTGGACGGGGCGGCGCTGCGCCGGGCCTGCGGCGCCGAGGGCCAGGCGCCGGAGGCACCGGCCTCGCTGGTGATCTGGACCACCACCCCCTGGACGCTGCCGGCGAACCAGGCCGTGGCGCTGCACCCGGAGCTCGACTACGTGCTGGTTTCCGTGGAGCACGGCCGCGAGTTGCTGCTGCTGGCCGAGGCCCTGCACGAGACGGCGCTGGCCCGCTACGGCGTGCAGCACTTCGGCATCGTCGGCCGCTGCCGCGGGGCGGCCCTGGAGCATCTGCAGCTGCGGCATCCGTTCCTGGAGCGACAGGTCCCGGTGGTGCTTGGCGAGCACGTGACCACCGAGGCCGGCACGGGGGCGGTGCACACCGCGCCCGGTCATGGCGCGGACGACTTCGTCATGGGCGAGCGCTACGGCCTGCCACTGGAGAACCCGGTGGGGGACGACGGCCGCTTCCTCCCGGGCACCGAGCATGTGGCCGGTCTGTTCGTGCATGACGCCAACCGCGACCTGGTACGCCTGCTCGACGAGCGCGGGATGCTGCTCAACCATGAGCCCTACACCCACAGCTATCCCCACTGCTGGCGCCACAAGACGCCAATCCTGTTCCGCGCCACGCCGCAGTGGTTCCTGAACCTGGAGGCCAACCGCACCCGGGAGCGCACGCTCGAGGCACTGCCCCGGGTGCGCTGGTTCCCGGACTGGGGCGAGCAGCGCATGGAGGCGATGGTGCGCAACCGCCCGGAGTGGTGCATCTCGCGCCAGCGCAACTGGGGCGTGCCCATCGCGCTGTTCGTGGACCGCGAGAGCGGAGAGCCGCACCCGGACACCGAGCGGCTGATCGAGGCCGTCGCCGAGCGCATGGAGGCCGAGGGGATCGATGCGTGGTTCGACCTCGATCCGGCGGAGCTGCTGGGCGACGAGGCCGGACGCTACGACAAGGTCACCGACATCCTCGATGTCTGGTTCGACTCCGGCACGACCCACGACAGCGTCCTGCGCCAGCGCGCCGAGCTCACCTGGCCGGCGGACCTCTACCTGGAGGGCACCGACCAGTATCGGGGCTGGTTCCAGTCCTCGCTACTGACGGCGATGATGATCCACGGCGAGCCGCCGTACCGGGGCACGCTCACCCACGGCTTCACCGTGGACGAGCAGGGCCGGAAGATGTCCAAGTCCCGCGGCAACGTCATCGCGCCGCAGACGGTGATGAACGAGCTCGGCGCGGACATCCTGCGGCTATGGGTGGCGTCCTCGGACTACACCGGCGAGATCGCCGCCTCGGACGACATCCTCAAGCGCACGGCGGATGCCTACCGGCGCATGCGCAACACCGCGCGCTTTCTCCTCGCCAACCTGGCGGGCTTCGACCCGGCGCGGGATGCGGTGGCGCCGGAGCGCATGCTGCCGCTGGACCGCTGGGCGGTGGACCGTGCGCAGCAGGTGCAGGAGGCCGTGGTCGCCGCCTTCGACCGCTACGACTTCCACCACGTCTACCAGCGCGTCCACCACTTCTGCGTGCTCGACATGGGCGGCTTCTACCTGGACGTCATCAAGGACCGCCAGTACACCACCCAGGCCGACAGCCTCGCCCGGCGCTCGGCGCAGACCGCGCTCTGGCACATCGCCGAGGCCCTGGTGCGCTGGCTCACGCCGGTGCTCTCCTTCACCGCCGACGAGATCTGGGAACATCTGCCCGGGGAGCGCTCGGGCAGCGTGTTCGAGGCGGAGTGGTACGACGGCCTGTTCGCGCTCGAGGACGATACCTTCGACCGCGGCTTCTGGGGCCAGATCCTCGAGCTGCGCGATGCCGTGGCGAAGCGCGTCGAGGCGCTGCGCAACGAGAAGACCGTCGGCGCCACGCTGGAGACGGAGATCGACCTCTACTGCCCGGAGAGCCTGCGCGCCCGCTGGGCCCAGCTCGGAGAGGAGCTCCGCTTCGTGCTGATCAGCTCGGAGGCGCGGGTGCACCCGCTCGAGCAGGCCCCGGCCGACGCCGATTCGGCCCGACTGGAGGACGGCACCGAGTTCCGCTTCACCGTCACGCCGACCGCCGCGCCGAAGTGCGCCCGCTGCTGGCACCGCCGGGCCGACGTCGGTGCCAGCCCGGAGCACCCCGACCTCTGCGGCCGCTGCGTGGAGAACGTCGCCGGCGCCGGCGAGCAGCGGCGGTTCGCCTGACGGTGGCCGGGCGCTGCGGCATGCCGGATGTCGCACACGGCTGCGCCGTGCACGACCTACGGGTGCCCGTCACCGGCACTCCGCCGATCACCGGTGCCCCCTGTAGGTCGGCAAGCGCACAGCGCTCGCCGACAGCCGCGCACGGCGCGGCCCCTCCGGATTCGCCGGCCGGTGTGTCGGTGGGTGGCGCGTCGATCGCCAATGCCCCTGGTAGGTCGGCAAGCGCGGAGCGCTCGCCGACAGCCGCGCATAGCGTGGCCTCTCCGAATTCGCCTGCCGGCGTGTCGGCGAGCGCTGCGCGCTTGCCGACCTACGGCGCCGCCTTCCCGCGTAGGTCGTGCACCGCCGCGGGCGGTGGGCGACATCCCCGCCCGCGGCGGTCCGCCGGCACGCCCGCATGACGCCGCTGCTGCGCCTGGGCCTGCTTACCGCAGCCGCGGTGCTGCTCCTCGATCAGGCGACCAAGCTTGCCGCCGAGGCCTCGCTCGCCCCTTACCAGCCCGTGGCGGTGCTGCCGTTTCTCAACCTCATGCTGGCCTTCAACCCCGGCGCCGCCTTCAGTCTGCTGGCCGACCAGCCCGGCTGGCAGCGCTGGTTCTTCAGCGCGCTGGCGCTGGCGGTGAGCGGCTATCTGGTGTGGTGGCTGCGCACGCTCCCGCCCGGGGAGCGGCTGCAGGCGATGGCACTCGGCCTGATCCTCGGCGGTGCCATCGGCAACCTCGTGGACCGCCTGCGCCTCGGCGTTGTGGTGGACTTCATCGATCTGCACCACGCCGGCTGGCACTGGCCCGCCTTCAACGTCGCCGATGCGGGCATCACCGTCGGTGTCGGCCTGATCCTGCTCGCCGTCTTTCGGGACTGGCGCAGGGGGCGGTAGCCCGCATCTCTCACCGATTCGCCGCTGCGGGCGCGGATCTGGCGGGCAGTCCGGCGTTGCGCTCGGCCCGGGTGCTCGACGTACTGTCGAGTACGCCTGCGCGCCCGGGCTCTCCCGCGCGTTGGGCAGCGCGGAACCCTTCCCGCGGGCCTCTGCGCTTCAGAGCGGCGGCCTGGCAAGGCGGCGTTCGCAGCGAATGGCCGTAGCCCTTTGCAAGAACGCCAACGCAGTCCAGGGCGCCGCTCTGAAGCGCCCTGCGGGGCCGCACAGCGCACGCGCAGCCGGCGTTGCGCTGCTTGACTGTACTCGCGGTACAGCGCTGCTCAGCGCGCCTTGTCTGCACGCGCGCTGTGCGGCCAGAGGCCCGCGGGAAGGGCTCCGCGCTGCCCATCTCCTGCCCGCCATCTCCACGCCCTCGCTTCGCGAAGCGGTGAGAGATGCGGGCTGGCCCGCCTGGCTCCTCTCCTGTGGGAGGCGCGGACGCCCGTCACACCCAGACGCCCGGCGCTTGGTCGCCTTCCGCCGCCCGTGAGACACTTACACCTCCGAAATCAACGGTTCGCCCAGCCCATGCAGGACATCCTCCTCGCCAATCCCCGCGGCTTCTGCGCCGGCGTGGACCGCGCCATCAGCATCGTCGAACAGGCCCTGGAGGCCTTCGGCGCGCCCATCTACGTCCGCCACGAGGTGGTGCACAACCGCACGGTGGTGGAGGACCTGGGCGCCAAGGGGGCGGTCTTCGTCGAGGAGCTGGAGAACGTGCCCGAGGGCTCGACGCTGATCTTCAGCGCCCACGGCGTCTCCCAGGCCGTGCGCGACGAGGCCAAGGCACGGGGCCTCCGCGTCTTTGACGCCACCTGCCCCCTGGTAACCAAGGTGCACATCGAGGTGCGCAAGCACGCCCGGGCCGGGCGCGAGGTGATCCTCATCGGCCACGACGGCCACCCGGAGGTGGAAGGCACCATCGGCCAGTACGTGGGCGAGGGCGCCGACCGGGGCGCGATCTACCTGGTCGAGACCCCGGAGGATGCGGAGCGCCTCGAGGTGCGCAACCCGGACGACCTCGCTTTCGTCAGCCAGACCACGCTCTCCATGGACGACACCGCGGCGGTGATCGAGGCTCTGCAGGCGCGTTTCCCCTGCATCGAGGCGCCGCGCAAGGACGACATCTGCTACGCCACCCAGAACCGCCAGGACGCCGTCCGCGAGCTGGCCCGGCAGGTGGACTTGATGCTGGTGGTTGGCTCGCAGAACAGCTCCAACACGCGCCGCCTCACCGAGCTCGCCGAGCGCATGGGTGTCGCCGCCCATCAGATCGACAGCGCCGAGGAACTGCAGCGCGCCTGGGTGAGCGACGCCCGCCGCATCGGCGTCACCGCCGGGGCCTCCGCCCCCGAGGTGCTGGTGCAGTCGGTCATCGACCGCCTGGTGGAGTGGGGCGCCCGCCGCCCGGACACCGGCGGCTCCTACACCGAGGACGTGGTGTTCTCCCTGCCCAGGGATCTGATGCGCGCCATCCCGAAGCGGGGCGAGATCACCCAGGCAGTGGAGGACCGCTGAACCTGCGTTTCCCAGCGCAAGACGTCGAATTCCTCTACGGGCGGATGGATGCGTGCCTGTTTCCGACGGCGCTGCACAGCCGGTATTGCGCGGCGCGATGATTCCGGGTCGTCAGGGACATTGCAGTGAATCGGTCGACGGATCGGCCTGCCGCAGCCGCCCCGTCATGGACAGCACAAGACCCCGCGCGTGCGCAATGCCGCGGGCATCACAGAAGGTGAACGTCCCCGGATAGCCGTCGGCGAAGCCGGTGGGCTCGTAGACGATCCGGGTGGCCGTATTGCCGGCCCCGGCGTCAATCGCAAGACCGCCTGTCACAGCCCCGCTGGCGCGAACAATCTCTCCGCTGTCGCCATCGCAGGTGCCGTCGCCGTCCCCGTCCTCGCAGTGGCGATCGCGATTGTTGTCCCGGAAGATCATCCATCCTTGGTGCCAGCCGGCGGAGGCATCGCAACGCAGGGTTCGATTGCGTTTGCAGATGACCACTTCCCAGCCGCCCTTGATCGCCTCGGCCCGTGCCAGCTGAAGTGAGGCGTTGAAGCGGTTGCTGAGCGCGATCAGGCGCTGATCACGCACCAGGTCCGAGAATGACGGGATCACCGTGACGGCGAGGACCGCCGCGACGGCAAGGGTGACCAGCAGCTCGACGAGTGTGAAGGCCCTTTCCCTGGCCATGTCTGCCTCCGTGCCGATAAGGGTGCTCCGGTTCCGTGGAGCACCGCCATTGCGTAGGGGCTACCAGCCTATCCCAGCCTCGCCACGAATCAACTGCAGCTGCGCTCCCAGCATTCCTCGCCGCTGCCAAAGCTACCGTCGTTATTGGTGTCCCAGCGCCGGGCGCCGGTGGAGTCCAGCTGAAGCGCGCCATCGTCGGACTGGGGGCCCTTGGGGCTGGCCTGGATGGTATAGCTGTTGCCGTCGGCGGAGACGATCGTGAGGTCGTAGTACTTGGTGCCCCCGTCGATCGGTGCCTCGGTCGGAAAGATCGCCGGCGCGCCCGTGTCGCTCCCCCCGGCCGCCGCGCCTTCGTAGGTGAGCTCTTCGGTGTAATGGCGCTCCATGGCGTTGCCGAAGGCGGACAGGGCGGCCTGGGCGTCGGCGCGGCGGCTCGAGCGCACCTGCTCCTGGTAGGCCGGATAGGCTATGGAGGCGAGGATCGCGACGATGGCCACCGTGATCATCAGCTCGATGAGCGTGAAGCCTCGCGCGCGCCGGGTTCGTCGCATCATCACTGTGTCCCTCCAGTCACCGGTGTGGCCGTCAGCTCGGCTCGATGTAATTCTCGGGCAGCACCCAGATGGCCACCACGACGGGCTGTCCCTCGCGATCGCGACGCACCGTCAGCCCCACCGGCACGCCCGCTCGGAGCGCATGGATCGAGGCATGCCGGGTCGCGGGCGTATGCACGCGGACGTTCGTGTCCAGGGCGTACCAGTCGGCGCCGACGTTGATGCGCCCGCTGCGAAGCTCGCTGCCGTTGACGAAGCCGATGCGGTCGAACTCGCGCGGATAGTCGTCGGGCAGCGTTGGCCTTGGCGCGGTCGGCGGCTCGGCCGCGAGGGCGGGTGATGCCGCCCAGAGGCCCGCCGTCGCGACGAGCACGAGGGTGAATAACAGACGCCAGTGCATAGTGCTCACTCCTGCCATTAGAGGCTCGGGATGACTTCGCGCCAGGAGCGGCGGCCAACCGGTCCGGTGCCCCCGGTGTTCGTGCCCATGCTGCGCACCTCGTCGCCGACCTGGGTCACCCGGAAGTTCTCGATGAAGCCGGAGTCAGTGGGGACGCCACCCTCGAAGCGCAGTCCGGTGACGCGGTTCAACTGGCCCTCGAGGCCGCCAACGTTGTCGTTCACGTCGAAGACACCGTCGCCATTGGTGTCGAAGACCACCACCTCGGGCGTACTTCCGGTCAGGGGATCGAAGCCCAGCTCGAAGCCTCCCACGATCGTGCCGCAGGCTGCGTCCACCTTCGGGATGACCGTGTTGACGAAGGCGATGCCGCCGCGCAGCTGCATGTTGCGCACGGCCCGCTCGCCCGGGAATTCCGGCGAGCCCGTCGACGAGCCTGCGGCGGGGGCATCGAGGTCGATGTACCAGCCCATGTCGGTGCTCCAGTCGACCTCGTTGTTCGTCAGCGTGCGCACGACGAAGCCGTTCACCGGATCCACCTCGTTGATGAACTGCTGCTCGATCAGCTCCGAGTGGGTGACGGCGTTCAGGTTGCCGAGCGGATCATCGTCCCAGATGCCGTAGATGGACTGTATCTCGTCGCTGGTAGCGTCGGCGTTGGTCATCCAGCTGCCAGTTCCCTGGACGAGCACCAGTCCCCCATCCGGGTGACGGACGGCCACCGGGGCCTTGGTAATAGGCTGGCGGTCGCCGCTGCCGTCCGCGTAGCTGGCCTGGAACAGCGTGCCATCCAGGTCCCACTGATTGGTGTTGCTGCTGGACAGGTCGAATCGGTGCAGGTTGCCCTGCAGGTCGCCGGCATAGACCACGTCGACGGTGCCGTTGCCGTCATAGTCGATGGCGCGGATGTCGCCGATGCCGTTGGGCGTGGTGCTGGTGAGGTGAGGCATGGTCGCGCTGTTGTAGTCATCGAACCCGATCCCGGTGTCGAGGCGGAAGTAGTCGGTGCCCTCGGTCCACACGCCGTCGGTGCCGCCATCGAGGAAGAGCACGAACAGCGAGGCGTTGCCGTTCGGGTCATCGCTGTTGTAGCCGTTGCCGAAGATCGCCACCCAACGCTTCTCGCCACTGGCCTCATCATTGGACATGGCGATGACTGGCTCGCTGAAGGTGAGCCCGAGCGAGGCATCGTCGGCCTCGGCGCCGGTGCCGCCGACGAACTCCCAGAGCACCTGCCCGGCCGCACCGGTCTCGGTGGTGAAGTCCGAGGGATCCGTGATATCCAGGGCGAAATAGCCACGCCCGCCCGCGCCGAGGCCGCCGATCAGGGTCGTCTGCCAGCTGCCGCCCATGAACACGTCGTTAACCTGCGGCGAGGCGTCGACGAAGAAGCGGTGGTTGTACTCGGGGCTGGCGAGGTCGGGAAGATCGTCGATCAGGATGCTCGGCACATAGGCGAAGAGCTCCTCGCCGGTGTCCGTGGAGAAGGCGTGCAGCATGCCGTCGTTGGCGCCCACGTACACCACGCCGTCGCGGCTGGCGTTGGCCTCCTGGAATTCGGGGTAGGTGTCGCCGCTGCTGGCCGGCCAGGCACCGCCATTGCGGCCCGAGAACGGCGGGCGGCCGACGAAGACCGGCGAGGAGTGGGTGATGTCCCCGAGCCGGCCCTCGTTGACCTCACGCTCGCGGAGTTCGCCCTCGTCGATGGCAATGCCCTCGTCGACCGAATGCCCGCGCACCCAGCCCAGGCGCTCGTCGCCAACGCCGCCGTTGTCCTGCCGCGCCGTGGTCAGCGCCGGCGGCACCGGGACGTGCAGCGCACCCTGCTGGTCGGTGGTCAGCGAGCTCCAGTCGAAGGCGATTCCACTGAGGGCGTCCGGGTCGTAGGTGACGATCCGGCGCGTGTCGCTGCTCTCGGAGGTGCGGCCGTCCAGCTGCTCGGCCGCCCTCCAGGCCGTGGATCCGAGGGTGCCATCGTCGTTGACCTGCTGGGCGATAAGATCGCCGGTGTTGGTCTTGGTGTCGTAGAAGGCCCGGAACACCAGGGAATCGCTGCGGATGTTCTGGGTGTTGAAGGCCACCGCGGAACCCGCGCCGACGCCGGCGGCGATCTCGGAAAAGATCTCCTCCAGAGAGGTAGCGAGCTCGTCCGGGTCGCGTGCGCTGAGATAGCTGCCACGCCCGTTGAAGGCGGCATGGCGGAGGTCGTCGATGCGACCGTCCCCAGAGGTGCCCGGCCAGAATTTCGTGTCGGGGTCATCGGGTCCACCGGGCATCTCGTCAAGGGTGCCATTGACGCCGAAGCCGATGGTGTAGGTCGCCATGTGCTGATGCATTACCTCGCCGAGTTCGTCCGAACCGCGGAACAGGTTGCGGTCGCGGGCGGTGGTCGGCACCAGATCCGTCAGCGTGTCGTGGAGATCCCGCTCGTAGTAGTACATGGCCACGTCCGCGAGCGTATTCGATAGGCCGTCTTCAAAGGCGCCGCCGTCGAAGTCGCTGTCGTTGTCGCCATCAGCGTTGCCCACGGAGGGATCGTTCCCGTTGTAGTAGCCGTCGGTCATCAGGATGGCGTAGTTCTGCCTGCAGGCGGCACCGCTTTCGTTGTTGCCGTCCTCGTCCTGTGTCTGCGGGCAGATCGCATCACCGAAAATACTGTTTGACTCGCAGGCGAAATACCGTCCGATCTCCTGCAGATTCTCACGCAGGGGCGTGCCACTGGCGGACCGGGTCTCGTAGAGCTGATCGAGCAACGAGCGCTTGTTGCCGCTGCTGGGGGAGACATTCATGGTGGCGACCGGGATCCGGTTGTTGCTGTTGTTATTGATCGTCGCGTAGCCGATGCGCGCGGAGGTGTTGTCCCGGATGGTGCGGCTCAGGCCGGCCTTGGCGGCAAACTCGCGGCTGCGGTAGTAGCTGAACCAGTTGGCGAAATTCTGCTGAATCTCGTCGGTGCTGGCGTACTGTTTCGCGTCGGCGGCGTAGCGATTCTGTAGCCAAGCGTTGAGGTCAGCGAGGTCCGTGGCGGATAGGCTGCCGATCTCGTACTTCCGCTCCTCACCGTTATCGAAAAGACCATCGCCGTCGTCGTCACTCCAGGTGAAGAAGCGGAAGCCGCCGGTCAGCGCCTGGTGTGAGGTGCCGCCGTCCCAGCCGGAGCCCTCGCTGGTGAGATCCTTGTAATCAGCGGGGTCGTACGGGTCGTCCGGCGCATTGGTGGCGTCGATATCGGTGAACGCATCCCCGTCGGCGTCGACGCCGGCCCAGGGCGTGTAGGTCTGCTGGGGATTGAAGTAGAGCCGGTTGAAATCGCTATTGCGCGCGCGCCAGGAATCGTCGTCGGCCGTGTTGCAGTCGAGGCCGTTATCGCCATAGGTGTTGCTGGCGAACTCCGCGATGTAGAGATAGCCCGGCCGACCGTTGCTTGCGAAGGTGCAGTCGGGGTTGCCATCGTTATCGGCGTCCCGGTGCACCGGGTCCCCCGCGTCGGCAGGGCTGGTGCCGTCCGGCTGGGTGCCCGAGAACAGGAATTCCGCACCGACGTCGGTGGTCATGACTTCCCAGTCCATGCTGCCCGAGTCGTCGTTGAGCACGACCACGTTCGGCTCCACGGGCGTCAGCGCCTCCAGCGCGTTCTGGGAAATGTCCAGCTGGGCCAGGGCCGCCGGGCTGAGCGCGCAGGCGCCGAACACAGCCACCCAGAGGGCGCGGCGGCTGGCCGCAGTGGCAAGGCGGTTGCTCCCCAAGGTCATGACAGACCTCCTGTTGGTCATCGTGCCCGGCGCTCTAGAGGCGCTTGCCGAAGGTCGATTGCAGGATCACGGTGGCAGACTCGGATCCGCCGGTGGCCCGTACGGTGATCTCGAAGAGATCGGTCTCGCCGGCGCCGGTGCCTTCGCCGTAGTTGCCCAGATTGAGCTCGTCCTCGGCGGCCTCCACCGTGCCCTCGTGGCGGATCACGTAGGCCGGCGCGCTCGCCACGTTGCCGGAGAAGCCGGTGTACGTGCGCGCCTTGTTGCTGTTGCCCGAGGCCGTTCCAGCCCAGTCGATGTGACGCCAGATGGCCTCGTCGTCGGCATCGACGTCACCGTCGCCATTGAGATCCGCGTCTTCGTCATAGAGGCCGTCACTGCCGTCACCGTCGAAGCCCGCGAGGGTAATGACGTTGTTCTCGATGTCCTGCTCGGCAGCGTAGAGCGCGGCTTCGGCCGCATCGAAGGCCATTTGCCGGTCGCGCTGATTGGCGGCCATGCGCTCCTCCAGCGAGGTGTTGCGCAGCGTCACCACGCCGAGCAGCGTCATCACCAGCAGGAGGATGAGGCTCACGACCAGCGCCGCGCCGCGCTGGTTGGCGCCCGGGCCAATCGCCGGCCTGACCATGCTGCCGCTACTCGAAGCCACCGTTGCGGATCCTCACCGTTGTGTTGAAGGCGTACCGGAGGCGCCGGTCCCCCGCGTGGGAGACGGTCGTGCTTGGGCCGATCTGTGTTTCCGCGACCACGTATTCACGGTCGTCGTTGTTGTTGGCGACGGCTTCGGGAGTCTGCGCGAGCAGTCCGAGGCGAACCGCGACGACGTTGTTCCAGTCCGACACGCTCCCGGCCTCCACGTAACGCTCGGGGGAGCCGTCGTCGTCGTCGTCCTCGCCGTAACGCAGCTGCATGTTCTCGATATGTTCCACCAGCTCACGGCTACTAGCGCTGATACCCCCGGAGCTGATGGAGGCCCGGCGCTCGTAGAGGGACGTCGTCTCGCCGGAACGGCTGACGCCGATGTAGTAGCCGACCGCCTCGAACTTGACCATCTGCGCGTCGTCGCCATACGTGTAGGGCGTTCCGGTGGACGTGCAAGTTACCGGTGAGCCCAGGCCCTTCGTGCAGTTGCCTGGAGAGACGCTGCCGCCGGTGTTGTGAACCACGGTGACATTGGCCGAGTTGGCGTTCGTTACCTGAAACAACGAAGACTGTTCGGTATCGCAGACGAGCACGATGTCGCCATCCTGGAGATCGTGCAGATCGTTCAGGAAAAAGGCCGCGGACGACGCAGCGGGCTGGTGGTTGTTCACCGCGTAGGTGGTGTCACCGCCGCCACGCAGGATGAAGGCCTCGGTACCGTTGACCCGGTCGCCCGGCGAGGATCCGAAACTCACGCCGGGGAAGGTGTCGTCGCCCTCCGCGTAACCGGTGATGGGGCCGCCGGCGAAATCGGTCAGCGTGTTGCCGCTGCCGCCATTGAGCACGTTGGCGAAATTGCCGGTCTTGCGGCAGGGCATGAAGCCGGCCATACGGAGCTCACGCGAAAGCAGATCCGACGCGAAGCGGGCGTTCTCCTGCATGCGGCCGAGGTTCTCCGTGGTCCGCTGGCTTTGCCGGCTCCCGAGATAGACCTGAACGACGCCCGCCAGCAGCACGAGGCCGATCAGCATCGCCACCATCAACTCGACGAGCGACAAGCCGGACTGTCCGTGTGCACGCGGCCGATACTTCATGTGCCTCAGTCCCGAATCTCGGTTTGATAGTCCAGGCTGACAGTACTGACGCCGTCGCCATCGTCGTCACGTCGGTCCGTCCACTGGATGGTCACCGTGAACGAGTTACCCGCGCGCTGAATGGCGCCCCGGCCGTCGGGCAGAATGCCGGCATCGATCCCGAGCCCTGCACAGGCGCTCGAGCTGCTCCAGTTGCCGAGCTGGCACTGCCAGGTGGCGAGGTCGTAGGCCGCCAGCTGGCCGGCGGAACATGAGCTCGAACTGGTATTGCACGCGGTGACACTGGCCGGCGCGTCGGTCAGCGCGACATCGTAGTCTCCGGCCACGGCGGCGGAGGGATTGGCCCGCATGCGCTCCATGACGTCGTAGGCGAGCAGGGAAGCCTGTGAGCGCAGGTATGCGCTCTGGTTGTACTGGAGGGCCCTAACCTGCATGGCGGCCAGCCCCAGAAGACCAATCGACAGGACCAACACGGCCACCAGCACCTCGGTGAGGGTGAAGCCGGCCTGGCGATCCTGGCGAAGTGCGTGCTGCATGCCTTAACAACTCACTGCATTGCCGTCATGGTTCTCGACGACCCCGTCTCCGTCCTGATCCAGGGCCTGGCTCGGGCGTCCGGAGGCGTTGAGGTTGATGGCTCGCGCCTCACCTGCCCCGCGGTCATCACAGAAGACGAAGCTGCCTTCGTCCGCGCCGGCGATGAAGCCGCTGGCCATGTACTGTATTGCCCCGGCGCTTCCGAATCCGGTGGTGGAGATCGCCACGCCGGTCGGCGCGCTCGCCTGACTCCGCAGGATGGATTCGGAGGCATCGCGGGTGCCGTCACCGTCGGCGTCCGCGAACAGAAGCCAACCGCCATCCCAGTCACTGCCACCGCAACTTGATGCGTCGGTGCTGGCACACAGCGTCATCGTCACACCCTGACGCACGGCCTCCGAGCGGGCGGCGTTGATGGCCGTCACCAGCTCATTGTTGGCGCCGGTGAGACGGTTGTCCCTGATCAGCGCCTGGAAGGAGGGCACGCCCACGGACAGCAGAATTGCCGCCACGGCCAGCGTGACCATCAGCTCAACCAGGGTGAATCCGCCTGTACGTGTCATGGATCACATTCAACGCGCGATGATGGCGTCCGTGCAGAGGGCGGGAGACGAGCCGCCGAGGCCGTCCGACGAGTGGCGAAAGGCCTCCGGACATCGTTGAGACACCGCCGATTGTCTGGCGCAGACGGCTCGCTTATACTCCGCGGTCGCGTTGCCGGTGTAGCTCAGTCGGTAGAGCAACTGATTCGTAATCAGTAGGTCCGCAGTTCGAGTCTGCGCACCGGCACCACTTCTTGCCCTGGTGCTCTCCCGCCTGTAACGGCCGGTTTTGCGTTTGCCGGCGTCTCTCGGGCTTGGGCTGCTTACTCCCGAAATCAGTCGATGAGATTGGGTGTCTTGCCGATCACCCGCTGCTCGGGCTCGGGCTCCTCCGGAGGGTCTGGTGAGGCCTTGGGAGGGTGTGGTCGGTGGGGAGGGTGCGGGAATGGCGGATAGCCATAGCCGTAGCCATAGCGCACCCAGCGTGGCTCCCGGGGCGGCTGGGGATCGGTACGTGCCGGCGTGGGGGCAGCCGCGGCGGCCTGTTCCGCGGCCCGGCGTTCGCGCTCGGCTTCCCGGGCGCGGCGGGCCTCCGCCAGGGCCTCTGCGGACTCCGCCAGGGCCTCGGCACGCTCGCGGGCGGCGGCGGCCGCGCCGGCGGGGGGCGGCTCCGGCAGCTGGACGCGCTCGCCACCGGCGCAGGGCTCGTCGGTGAAGGTGATGGCGCCTTCGTCGCCGGGGCAGCGGTAGACGGGGCTGCCGGTTGCCGGGCCGGTGGCGGCGATCAGTAGCGCGGTGACCAGCAGCAGGCTGCGCATGGCGAACCTATCCGTTGCGGGCTCACTGTCACCATGGGGCCGGCCCGCCGCGCGTGCAATGCGGAAATAGCCCTCGCTGAGTTACCCCTCGCTGCCGCTGGTGACGAAGCGCTCCACTCGCCCGGAGAGATGCTCGGCCAGGGATTCGAGCTCGCCGGCCTCGCGGGTGACGGCCGCGACTTCGCCGGCGGTCTCGCTGGTGAGGCTGCGGATCTGGCCGGTCTGGCGGCCGATGTCCTCGACCAGCCGGTCCTGGTCGCCGGTAGCGCTGCGGATGGCACCGACGGCGCTCTGCATGCCGGCCATGGCCTCGCCGATGGCCTGCAGGGCCTCGCCGGCCTCCTGGCCGCGCTCGGTCATGGTGCGAGCGAGCTGTTCGCTGCCGCCGACGGCCTCCGACAGCTTGCCGATACGGCCCTGCAGGCCCCGCACGACGTCGTTGATCTCGCTGGCGGACTGGGCCGAGCGCTCGGCGAGCCCCCGGACCTCCTCGGCCACCACGGCGAAGCCGCGCCCCTGCTCGCCGGCGCGGGCCGCCTCGATGGCGGCGTTCAGCGCCAGCAGGTTGGTCTGCTCGGCCACCTCGCGGATGACCTTGAGCGCTACGCCGATGGCGTCCCCGTCGCTACCGAGCTCGCGCATGTGCGCGGCGGCGCTGTCCACGGCGCGAGCCAGCTCCCGGCTCGCGTCGATGGCCGCGCGGGTCGCGGCATCGGCCTCGCCATGGCGCTGGAGGGTGTCGGCGACCGTGGCCTCTGCCTCGGTCGCGGTGCGGGCTACGTGGGCGGCGGCAGCGGCGACCCCGGCGATACCCTCGTCCAGCCGCTCGGTGCCCTTACTCTGCGCGGTGGCGCGGGCGTCCAGGTCGCGCGCCCGGCGGTTGAGGCTGTCGGCGGTCCCGGTGAGGGCACGGGTCGCGCTCACGGCGCCACCAATGGCCTGATCGACAGACTCCATGTAGGCGTTGAAGCCCGTGGCGACCTCGCCCGCGCCGGCGGGCACGCGGCGGGTCAGGTCGATGGTGTCGCCACCCTGGAAGAGAATGCGCCCGAGGTCTGCCACGGACTCCGAGGCGCGGGCTTCCAGCTCGAGGCGGCGCGCCATGTACATCAGCAGACCCGCCTCGATGACGACATAACCGGCGTGGACAAGCACCATCCCCCAGGATGGCTCGGGGAAGACATGAACCCCGACGCCGCTCGCCTGCAGCCAGTTGAACAGGATGTGATGCACGGCGACCGTCGCCGCGCCGGCCAGCACCACGGCCCAGTCGCGGTAGAAGAGCAGCGGCGCGAGCAGCACAAATACCCCGAAATGCACCACCATCAGGCCGCCGGCCTGGTGGATGTGCAGGGCGGTGAACACCATCATGGCGGCGCCGACGAGCAGCCGCGTGGGGCGGCTCCCGGGAGCGAGCGCCACGGCCGCCGTAATCGCGAGCGCCGCAGGCAGGCCGACGAGCAGGGCGGCCGCCCAGGTTCCGCGCCAGGGCGCGAGGCCGAGCGCTGCCAGGAGCAGCAGCCAGGTGATGACGAGAAACAGCCGGTCTGCCCGCCGACGGGTCAGGCTGAGCGACGCGTTGACTGCCTGCACGATTGGCCCCTCCACGCGGCGCGGATGCGCCGGTACCGGTGGAGGTATCGGCCGCGGCAGCGGCGGCTTGAGACTGTGGTCAGTCCGGTCCGGGGTCGCCGGTGCCGCCGCCACGGCGGGCCCGCGCGCGCTCGAGCAGGCGCATGCGGCTGACCCAGTAGCGGTGGGTGAGGCGGATGAGCGCGGCGATGTCGTCCCAGTCGACCTCGAAGGGGGAGTCGATGCGCAGGCGCGTGTAGGGCGGTGGGCTGCCGGCGTCCACGTGCACGGGGACCCAGCGCTCCGCCCCGGGGGGCAGGATCTCGAGGGTCATGGCCCCTTCCGGCTCGGCCTGCGCGCGCTGCGCCTCCCGCAGTCTCTGGATGGCGCGGCTCACTGCGCCGCGCACGCCGGCATTGGTTGCATCCGCGTCCAGTGCGGCCTCTCCGCTTGGGCCGCCGTCCGGTTCCGTCAGGGGCAGGGCACGCACGCGCATGGGTTGGCTCCGTCACGACTCCCGACCCTCAGAGTACCGTTGCAGGCGCCGCTACCGCCAGCGAAAGACGGCCTTGGCGGCAATGCCAATGCATGCGACATTGCGTATATATGGATTAACGAATAGGAGATCGTGATGCACCGGGACATCCTCTTCATCTGTGTCCACAACAGCGCCCGCAGCCAGATGGCGGAGGCCTGGTACAACCATCTCTGCGCCGACGAGGCGCAGGCGCACAGCGCGGGCCTGGAACCGGGCACGATCCATCCGCTGACGGTCCGCGTGATGGCCGAGGTGGGCATCGATCTGAGCGGGGCGAAGACCCAGTCGGTCATGGACTGCGTGCGCAGCGGGCGCTTCTACAGCTACGTCATTGCCGTCTGCGACCAGGCGGAGGCGGAGCGCTGCCCGATATTCCCCGGTCGTGCCCGGCGGCTGGACTGGAATCTGCCGGACCCCTCCGCCGTTACCGGCGACGAGGAGACGCGCCTGCAGGCCTTCCGCAAGGTGCGCGACACCATCCGCGAGCGGGTCGAGGCTTTCTGCGCCGAGCACGGCGGCACCTGCCGCGCGGCGTAGGTCGTGCACGGCGCAGCCGTGTGCGACCTACGGCAGCTCGAAGCGCATCGAGAGATCGATGGCACGGACGTGCTTGGTGAGAGCGCCGATGGAGATGAAGTCCACGCCCGCTTCGGCCAGGGCGGGGAGGTCCGAAAGCTCCAGGTTGCCCGAGGACTCGAGGGTGGCCCGTCCCCGGGCGCGGCGCACGGCCTCGCGGGTGTCCGCAAGGCTGAAATTGTCGAGCAGCAGGCGCGGGGCGCCGGCGGCGAGGGCCTCGTCCAGCTCGGCCAGGGTTTCCACCTCCGCCTCGACGGGCCGGCCCGGGTAGAGCGCGAGGGCCTGCCGGATGGCGGCGGTGAGCGAGCCCGCCGCGATGACGTGGTTCTCCTTGATCAGCACTGCGTCGTGCAGGCCCATGCGATGGTTCTGGCAGCCCCCGCAGCGGGTGGCGTACTTCTGGGCGTAACGCAGGCCGGGAAGGGTCTTGCGGGTGTCGAGGATGCGGGTTGAAGTGCCGGCCACGGCATCCGCGTAGCGCCGGGCCACGGTGGCCGTGCCGCTCAGGAATTGCAGGAAGTTCAGTGCGCTGCGCTCGCCGGAGACCAGTGGCCGCGGCGGGCCGGTGAGCTCGCAGAGCAGGCTGTCCGCCGCCACCCGCTCACCCTCGCCGACGTGCCAGCGCACGGCGATGCGCCGGTCCAGCGCAGCGTAGACGGCGTCGAACCAGGGCCGGCCGCAGACTACGGCGGGCTCGCGGGCGATCACCCGGGCGCGGGCGGTGCCTGCCTCGGGCAGGAGCGCGGCGGTAAGGTCGCCCGTGCCGACGTCCTCCGCCAGCGCGCGCCGCGCATCGTCGGCAACGCGGGCGGGGTCGATGGGGTCCATGCGGCCGCCTGCTCCCGGGCGCGTCAGAGTACGCCGAAGACGACCATCGCCGCGAGCACGAGCGCCGTCCACAAAGCCATGGACCCGGTCGGCCAGCTCTGGGCGAGGCGGCCGCTGGTCCGGGCATGGATCGCCGCCTCCCGGGCGCGATGGAAGGCGCTGAGGAATTCCCGCCGTGCGGCGCGGTCCGTGGCGACCACCGCATCCCGCACGCGCGTCACCACCAGCGGGCCCAGCCGGCGGTAGAACCAGTCCGTGTCCACGCTGATCTTGGCCTCGCCGCCGACGTGTTTCAGCAGCAGGAAGAAGCCGAGCCCGGTGAACAGCAGCAGCTGCATCTCCTTCAGCAGATGCCCGGCGGTGTAGGCGTGGTAGTCCACGGCGTTCGGCAGGATCGCATAGAGCGCCCCGGGGAAGACGCCGATCAGGAAGCAGAACGCCGCGGCGATGCCCATGGCGACGAGCATGTTGCGCGGCGCCTCCTTCGGCCTCAGCCCGGAGTCCTTGCCGAGGAAGGTGAAGTACGGGAGCTTCAGGCCCGTGTGCAGGAAGGTGCCGGCGGAGGCCATGGTGAGCAGCAGGTACACCCAGGCGCGGTAGTCCACCGCTGCGGCCTCGACGATCATCGTCTTGCTGACGAAGCCGCTGAACAGCGGGAAGGCGGAGATGGACAGCCCGCCCACCATGTAGAGCAGGAAGGTGATGGGCATCCAGCGGTAGAGGCCGCCGAGCTCGGTGAGCTTGCTGCGCCCGGTCATGTGCAGCACGGCACCGGCGCCCATCAGCAGCAGCGCCTTGTAGAGGATGTGCGTGAACGCGTGGGCGGCCGTGCCGCTCAGCGCGAGCGTCGTCCCCATGCCGACGCCAGCCACCATGTACCCCACCTGGCTGACGATGTGATAGGCGAGCAGCCGGCGGATATCGTTGGCGAGCACGGCGTAGACGACGCCCCAGAGCGCCATCACGACGCCGAGCCAGATCAGCAGCTCGGTGCCCGGGAAGCCGCGCACCAGGGTGTAGACGGCGGTCTTGGTGGTGAGCGCGCTCAGGAACACCGTGCCGGTGACCGTCGCCTCCGGGTAGGCGTCGGTGAGCCAGGCGTGCAGTGGCGGCACGGCGGCGTTGATCAGGAACGCCACCAGGATCAGGTAGAACGCCCAGCCCTCGGGCTCGAAGGCCTCGAAGGCGATGGAGCCGGTGCTCTGGTAGTGGGCGAGCAGCCCGGCCAGCAGCAGCATGCCGCCGAAGGCGTGCACCAGCAGATAGCGCATGCCGGCCTGGTAGGACACCCCGCTCTGGCGCTGCCAGATGAGCCAGACCGAGGAGATGACCATCAGCTCCCAGAAGACGTAGAGCGTGACCAGATCACCGGCGAACACCACGCCCAGCGCCCCGGCGGCGTAGACCATGGCCGCCACGTGCTGGATCCAGTCGGTGACGTGCAGGGCGTAGATGTTGCCGATGACCAGGATCAGCCCGAACACGTAGGCGAATACGAGGCTGAGCTTGTCCACCCGCCCCGGCATGAGCTCCAGGGTGCCGAGGGTGAGCTGGCCGTACTGCCCGGGTTCCAGCCCGAGGATGATCAGCAGCACGAAGCCGGGCAGGGCGACCTGCCAGATCTGGCGGGAGCGCCCCTCGAGGAAGGGCAGCAGCAACGCGCCGACGATCAGCACCAGCGAGGGATGGATCCACTCAAGCATCGCCGTCATCCCCCCTGGCGTTTCGGCCCGTGCCCTGGGGGGCGTCGTCGTAGTAGTCCTCGCGCCGGTAGAGGAAGGCGTAGCCGAGCGCCTTGGAGACGACGATGATCAGCACGCAGGAGATGAAGCCGTAGAAGGCGATGAACCCGCCAATGCCGTCCCAGGGGAAGCGCTCGTAGGCCGGTTCCTTGAACAGGTCCACCAGCACCAGCAGCGCCATGACCACCAGCGTCGCGTTGCGCAGCGGCCGGCGCCTGGCCACCAGGGCCTCGAGGATCCTGCCCGTTCTGCCCGTGCTCATGGTCGTGATCGCTCCTCAGTCCAGCCGCCGGGTCAGTTGATGCCGAGGGACAGCAGCGCGAAGGCCTCGCCGGCGAGGAAGAACAGCACCACCGTCCCGATGGCCGTCAGGCAGAGCGGTACCACGCACAGCATGGGTGCCTCGCGGATGCCGGCGGGCTCACCCTCCGGCAGCGGCTTCAGGAAGGCCCGCATCACCGGCGGCAGCAGATAGCCGATGTTCAGCAGCGTGCTCAGCACGAACGCCGCCACCACCAGGAACTGCCCGGTGTCGTAGGCGCCCATGATCAGGTGCAGCTTGCTCCAGACCCCGCCCGTCGGCGGCAGCCCGATGACGCACAGCGCCCCGATGAAGAACGCCAGCATGGTGAACGGCATGCGCCGGCCGATGCCGTCCAGCTCGCTGACGTTGGACTTGTGCGCGGCGACGTAGATGGCCCCGGCGCAGAAGAACAGCGTGATCTTGCCGAAGCCGTGCATGAGCATGTGCATGCCGCCGCCGATGGCCGACCACTGGCTCGCCACCAGCGCGCCGACCACGATGTACGAGAGCTGGCTCACCGTGGAATAGGCCAGCCGTGCCTTGAGGTTGTCCTGATGCAGCGCCACCAGGGAGGCGGCGAGCATCGTGAACACCGCTACGTAGAGCATCAGCGGGTGAGTGGCCAGGGTGCGCAGGTAGTCCAGCCCGAAGACGTACAGCGCGATGGTGAGCGCGACGAACACGCCCGCCTTCACCACGGCCACGGCATGCAGCAGGGCGGAGACCGGGGTCGGCGCCACCATGGCCGAGGGCAGCCAGCGGTGGAACGGCATCAGCGCCGCCTTGCCGGTGCCGAAGAGGAACAGCACCAGCAGTGCCGCGCCGGCGCCGGGGCCGACGTTGCCGGCGAGGATGCCGCCCTCGCTGAGGGTCAGCGTGCCGGTGGCCTGCCACGTCCACAGGATCGCGGGCAGCATCAGGCAGACGCTGGTGACCAGCAGCAGCGCGATGTAGACGCGCGCGCCCTGGCGGGCCTTGTCGGTGCCGGTGTGGGCCACCAGCGGGTAGGTGGAGATGGAGAGGATCTCGTAGAAGACGTACAGCGTCAGCAGGTCGTCGGCGAAGGCGATGCCCGCCGCCGCGCCGAGGGCGATGCTGTAGCAGGCCATGAAGCGGCCGAGATTGCCGTAGCCGCCGGCCTTCATGTAGCCGAGGGCATAGGGCGTGGCGACCAGCCACAGGGTCGAGGCGAGCAGCGCGAAGACCATGCCCAGCGGGCCGACGCTGAAGCCGAGCCCGAGCCCCGGCAGGATCTCCAGTAGCGTCTGCCTGGCGCCCGCGCCCTCCAGCACCGGCCCGAGCTGGCCGACCACGCCGAGGAAGAACGGCACCGGCGTGATCCAGCAGAAGAGGTCGCGCAGGCGCTCGTTGCCGGCGGCGAGCGCAATCGCCAGCGCCCCGATGAAGGGGATCAGCACCACGGTGAACGGGGAGAGCTGCGGCAGGATGCTCATTGCAGCCCCCCGCTGACAGTCCCGCCCATGAGTGCCTCGGCGGCCGCGGTGGCCGTGCCGAGGGTGAGGCGGGTGTCGATGCCGAAATAGAAGTTCGCCGCGACCATGACCCAGACCGGGATGAGCAGCTGCAGCGGCGCCTCACGCACTGCCGCCGCGCCCTCCGGCCGCGGCTGGAACCAGACCGTCTCCACCACCCGGGCGATGTAGATCACTGCCATCATGGAGGTGATGACGATCAGCGCCACCAGCCAGCCCTGGCCCGCCTCCAGCGCGGCGCTGATCAGCGTCCATTTGCTGATGAACCCGGCGGTGGGCGGGATGCCGATGAGGCTCAGCCCCGCCAGGGCGAAGGCGGCGAAGGTCCAGGGCATCTCGCGGCCGAGGCCGCGCAGGTTCGCCAGCTGCACGCCGCCGGTGCGGTAGATCACCGCTCCCAGCGCCATGAACAGGGCGGCCTTCATGAGGGCGTGATTGAACAGATGCAGCAGGCTCGCCGTCAGGCCGAGCACGGAAACCAGGCTGACGCCGAGCACCATGTAGCCGACCTGGGCCACCGACGAATAGGCCAGCATGCGCTTCAGGTTCTGCTCGAACATCGCCACCCAGGAACCGGCGAACATGCCGGCGAGCGCCAGCAGCAGGAACACCGTCGCCAGCGGCAGGGCGACGAAGCTGTAATCCGGCGCGAACACCGTGAAGATGAAGCGCAGCATCACGTACAGCGCCACCTTGGTGGCCGTGGCGGCGAGGAAGGCGGTGACGAAGGTCGGCGCGTAGGTGTAGGCGTTGGGCAGCCACAGGTGCAGCGGGAACATGGCGAGCTTTAGCGCCATGCCCACCACGATGAAGGCCAGCGCCACCCGCACCGTGCGGGTATCCGCCACCGCCGGCAGGCGCTCGGCGAGGTCTGCCATGTTCAGGGTGCCGGTCATGATGTAGAGGAAGCCGACCCCGATCAGGAAGAACGTCGCCCCCACCGTGCCCATCACGAGATAGCGGAAGGCGGCCAGCAGGGCGCGCCGGTCCCGGCCGTGGGCGATGAGGCCGTAGGTGGCAAGCGAGGAGATCTCGAGGAAGACGAAGACATTGAAGGCGTCGCCGGTGAGGGTGATGCCGAGCAGGCCTGCCAGCACCAGCAGGAACAGCGCGTAGAAGGTGCCCTGGCGCTCGGGTACCTCCTGGTCCACGGTCAGCCGCCCCCAGGGCAGGATGAGCGTGGCCATGGCGGTGAGCAGCAGCGCTACCAGCGCGTTGGCCGCGTCCACGCGGTACTCGATACCGATGGGCGGATCCCAGTTGCCGAAGGCGTAGGAGAGCGTGCCCTCGAGGGCCGCGGGCAGTGTCAGCGCGGCGATGACCAGCGAGGCGAGGGCGCTCACCTGGCAGAGCAGCCAGGGCAGCCGCCGCCCCGGCAGCAGGGCGCAGACGGGTGCGGCGATCAGCGGCACCAGCACGCTGAACGGCATGATGTCGGCGATGTTCATTCCCCGCGCGCGTCCTCTTCTTCTTCGCTGCTGAGCTCGTCGTCCTCGATGGTGCCGTAGGCCTCCTGAATGCGTACGGCCAGCGCCAGCCCTACGGCCGTGGTCGCCACCCCCACCACGATGGCGGTGAGGATGAGGACGTGGGGCAGGGGGTTGGAGTAGAGCTCGACGCCGTCACGCAGCACCGGCGTCGAGCCGCCGATGATCTTGCCGGCGGAGATGAACATGATGAAGACCGAGGTCTGGAAGATGCCGAGACCGATGATCTTCTTGACCATGTTCCCGCGCACGATCACGCAGTAGTAGCCGATCATCATCAGCACCACCACCGCCCAGTAGTTGAAGAAGCTGAGGAAGGTGGTCATTCCTCCTCCCCCGGCCACTCGACATCGAGCCCGGCCTCTTCCACCTGGGAGCGGCGGCGCGAGAAGTACAGGAAGATCAGCATCACCACCGAGGCGACCGTCACGCCGACGCCGAACTCGACGAGGATGATGCCGGCCTGCTGCCCGGCATGCTTGCCCGGCAGCAGCGGGTAGAAGTCGAGATACCGGCCGCCGAGCAGCACGCCCAGCAGGCCGATGAAGCAGTAGAGCAGCACCCCCAGGCAGGCCAGGGTATAGATGAGCCGCTCCGGGATGATGCGCAGGCCGGTCTCCAGCCCGTAGACCAGCACGAACAGGATCCAGGCGGCGCCGAACATCACCCCGGCCTGGAAACCGCCCCCCGGCGAGTACTCGCCATGAAACTGGACGTAGAGCGCGAACAGCATGATCAGCGGGATGGTGAAGCGCGCGACGACGACGAGGATGGCGTTGTCTCTCATCCGGACTCCTCCTCGCCGTCGCTGGCGCCCCGCTCGCCCGTCCGGTTGCGCCGCTGGCGGCGCACCGGCGGCGCGGCAAGCAGCGCGAAGACGATGATGCCCGCCGTCAGGATGACGATGGCCTCGCCCATGGTGTCGATGGAGCGGTAGCTTGCGAGGACCGCGGCCACCAGGTTCGGCACGCCCATGTCGGAATAGGTCTGCTCGATGTAGTAGGGGGCGACATGCTGATGGACCGGGTTGTCCGGGTCACCGAAGGCCGGCAGGTCCAGCGAGGCGTACACCAGACCGGCACCGGTCACGAGCACGATGGCGAGCGCCGGCAGATCATGCCCCCGGCGATGGCGCTCGCGGCGGTGGGTGAGGGCGAGCACCGCGAGCACGAGGATGGTGCTGATGCCGGCGCCCACCGCCGCCTCGGTGAGGGCGACGTCGCCGGCGTCGAGCACGGCGAACAGCCCGGCCGAGAGCAGTGAATAGATGGCAAACAGCATCGCTGCCGCGAACAGATCCCGCTGGCGCACCACTGCGACCGCGACCACGATCAGGAAGAGCAGCAGGACGATGTCGATCAGCTGTTCGATGACGCCTCCTCCCCTTTCCGGGTGGCCTTGTCCGTCTGCGGCTGGATGCCCTCTGCCAGCGCGGCGCGGGCGAGGGCATGCGAGGCCGTCGGCGTGGTGAACAGCAGGAACAGCAGGATCAGCAGCAGCTTCAGGGAGAGCAGGCTGAACCCGGACTGCAGCACCAGGCCGGCGACGATCAGCAGCGGCGCCAGGGTGTCCGTTACACCGCCCGCGTGCAGACGGGTGTAGAAATCCGGGAAGCGCAGCAGGCCGAGCCCGCCGATGACGGCGAACACGCCGCCGGTCAGCAGCAGCACCGCCGAGAGGATGTTGACCAGCAGCTCAACCATGGGACCGGTCCCTTGGCGGCTGGGCGGCCGCGAGGTCGCGCTGGCGCACCAGCTTGAGCACGGTGACGATGGCGATGAAATTGATCAGCGCGTAGACCAGCGCCACGTCGATGAGGTCGGCATGACCGGTGATGTAGACGATGAGCGCCACCAGCAGCACCGTCTTGGTGCCGAAGACGTTCACCGCGACGATGCGGTCATACACCGTGGGCCCGCGCAGGGCCCGCACCAGCGCCAGGGCCATGGTGGCGAAGATCGCCAGGGTGGCGAGCAGCAGGACCACGCTCATGCGTTGCGCTCTCCCCACTGTGGCGGATGCCCCTCGAGCCAGGCGATGCGCTCGGCCATGGCGCCGCCGCGCAGATCCTCAGCGGCCTCCTCCAGGAGCGCGTGGACGATCATCTCGTCCCGGGAGAGCGCCAGCGTGACCGTGCCCGGGGTCAGGGTGACGGAATTGCCGTAGGTCACCTTCGCCACCGGCGTGTGCAGCGGCACCGGCACCCGCACCACCTGCGGTCGGATGCGCTCCGGGTTCAGCACGCTGCGCGCCACGGCGATGTTGGCCAGCACGATCTGCCACACCAGCCACGCCCAGTAGCCCGGCAGCCGCCAGGAGAACAGCCCCGGGTCGTGCTCGGCGCCGAGCACCTCCATGCGCTCTGCCAGCCAGACCACCAGCGCCACGGACGCCGCCCCGAGCAACAGGATCAAGGGCTTGTAGACCCCGGAGATCCCGAGCCAGAGCAGAGCAAGCAGCAGCGACAGCGTGATGAGGTAACGCATAAGCGGCGGAGACTACCAATCCCCCTGCCCGGCGGCCAGAATTGACGACCGGCAGAGTCTGCCACGGTAACCGGCGCGTCTCCAGATTCCGGTCACCGAACGGTCATGGGTCGCTGTGATTGGGATCACAGTCGTCAGCCCTGGGGTGGTCTACAACTACACAGACTGAGAACTCCCGCACGGAGTAGCGAGCATGGCACCGTCGGACAACGTCGTTTACCTGGGCGCCGGGCGCAGTCCCCGGGCCGCACTGGAAACGCTCGATGCCCTGCGCGGACTGGCCTCCCGGGAGCTGGAGGGCCTTCTGGGGCGGCTGTTCGAGGAGGTGGACGACGCCTTCTTCGACCGTGCCGAGCGTGCCGGCAGCGATTCGGAGCAGCAGCGCTACTTCGTGGCCATGCGCCAGGTGCGCCTCGGCCGCCCGCAGATCCAGACGCGATTCCAGGAAGCACTGGACGAGCGCTTCGCGGCGCTGACGCGTGCGCAGGCCGGAGCGGGCCCGGACCCGCAGGACAACGTCATCGAGCTGGAGCTGATGGACGATACCCGGGTGGAGGAGGGCGTCGCCCGGGACAACGCCAGCAGTCGCGCCCGCGCCCGGGCCAGCCTGCCCCTGGCCCAGCTCTGCCAGCGACTGGACCACCTGGTCGCCGAGCGCACCGTGGACGAGGAATCCAATCCGCTGGACCCCCGCCAGCTGGCGGAGGCGTTTGGCGAGGGTGTCTCCGCGCTGGATATCGACATCCAGCCGAAACTCATCCTCTACAAGCTGTTCGAGAAGCAGCTGCTGCAGCACCTGCCCCGGCTCTGCGAACAGGCCAACCGCCAGCTGGCGGAGGCCGGCGTGCTGCCGGACCTGCGCACCGGGGGCCAGGTCTCCCGCCCCGCTTCCGGCAGCCGTCGTGGCGGCACCGGCGTGACGGCCCCCGCCACTGGTGACGCTGCCGGCCACGGCGCCGGCAGCTGGGCCGGCGACGCCACCGGCACGGCGCTCCCGGACGAGGATCGCGAACTCCTGGGCGTGCTGCGGGAGCTGCTCGCCGAGGGCAAGCCGCGGGAGCCGGGAGCCCAGGGCGGCGCGCAGCCGCAGGCGGCCGTGGCCGAGGTCAGCCAGGCGCTCGGCCAGGTTCAGGGCCAGCTCGGCGGCGCCCCGCGCGCCCTCGATGCCGGCGAGATCCGGGCCGCGCTCGGGCAGGTGCTGAGCGCCGGGCAGGGCATCAATCGCGCGGCGGACGACACCATCGACATCGTCAGCCTGCTGTTCGACGTCATCCTGGACGATCATCGGCTGAGTCCTTCGGTGAAGGCGCTTATCGCGCGGCTGCAGATCCCCGTGCTGCGGGTGGCGCTGCAGGATCGCAGCCTGTTTGCCAGCCGCCAGCACCCGGCGCGCCAGCTCATCAACGAGCTCGCCCACGCTGCCGCCGGCTGGACCGAGCCGGAGGACCCCGAGCGCGACGGGTTCTACACGCGCATGGCCGCCGTGGTGGAACAGGTTGTCGATCACCGGGAGCAGGGTCCGGAGGTGTTCGCCGAGGCCCTGGCCGGCTTCCGCGATTACCTCGAGCAGGAGCGCGAGCGCGCACGGCTGATCGAGGAGCGCACCCGGCAGGCCGCAGAGGGTCAGGCCAAGGTCGAGGATGCCCGGGAACGGGTGCAGGCGGCGATCGACCAGCGCCTCTCCGCCGATGCGCCGGACGTGGTGCGCCGGTTGCTGCAGGAGGCCTGGTACAAGGTGCTTTTCATCACCGCGGTGAAGGAGGGCACCGAGGGGGAGCTCTGGGCCGAGCGGGTCGCGGTGATGGACCGCCTGGTGTGGAGTGTCGAGCCGAAGACGGACCCCGCGGCGCGCAAGCGCATGCTCACGGAGATGCCGGGCCTGCTGCACGACCTGCGCGAGGGGCTGAACGCGGTCATGTTCAATCCGCACGAGATGGCGCGGCTGTTCCGTGAGCTGGAAGCCGAGCATCTCGACCGCCTGGCGAGCCCCCCGGCGCCCGCGACGCCGACGCCTGCGCCGGAGCGCGTGGCGGAGCCCGCCGCAGGCTATGGCGACCGCACCGAGCCGCCGGCCGTTACCAGTGACAAGGCGGATGGCGCCGGCGAGCCGATGGACCCGGATCTTGCGGCCGCACTGGAGCGCCTGCGTGGCGTGGATCTCGGCACCTGGTTCGAGCTGCGCGACGGCGAGGGGCGCGAGCTGCGGGCGAAGCTCTCGGCACGGCTGAACCGCGGCAGGCGTTTCATCTTCGTCAACCGTGCCGGCTTCAAGCTCGCCGACCGCGAGGCCGAGCCGCTCGCCGAGGACTATGTCGGCGGCCGCGTGATCATCCTCGACGACGACACCCTCTTCGACCGCGCCCTCGAGAGCGTGGTGACCTCCCTCCGCGAGATGCGCGCCGGCCAGGAGCGGTAGCCCCGCGCACCCCTTGCGGTTAATCAGCCGCTGTTTTTCAACACAACGACACCACGGACACAACGTTACACAACGCCGGAAAGTTTGATTCCCGACGTGGTGTCTCGTTGTGTCCGTGGTGTCGTTGTGTTTAAAGGCGGCGTTAATAAAGGCCATGGCGCTTGAAGCGCAGGCCGGCGTGTGCCGGTAGGGAGGATTTCGGTGCTGCGTGCTCTGCGGGTCGTGACCTTGGTGCTGCTGGTGGTCTTCGGGGGCCTGGGGATCCTGCTGGGGGTCGGGGTCGACCGCTTGCGCGGGCGGGATCCGCTGGCCGGGGCCGGGCGGTGGGCACAGGCGTTGTGGTGCCGGACGTGCTGCCGGGTCCTTGGCGTGCGGCTGCGCACCACCGGTGAGGGGATCGCCCCCGGCCCCGTGCTGCTGCTCGCCAACCACATCTCCTGGCTCGACATCATCTGCCTGGCCGCAATGGCCCCGGTGACGTTCCTCAGCAAGTCCGAGGTGCGGGGCTGGCCGATCGTGGGCCGCGTGGCGAGCGCGCTCGGCACGGTGTACATCGATCGCGGCCGTGACCGTGCGGCCGAACGCGCCCGGGCGGCCATCGCCGAGAGCCTCGCCGCCGGCCGGCGATTGGTGCTCTTCGCCGAGGGCACCACCGGGCCTGGTGATACCGTACGACCTTTCCGACCGCGACTGGTGCAGGCGGCGCTGGACGCCGGCACGCTGGTGCAGCCGGTGACGATCTGTTACCGCAATGCCGCGGGCGGCGCCTGCCGCAGCGTGGCCTTTCTCGACGACCAGGGGCTGCTGGCGAGCGTCTGGGGCGTGGCCGGGGAGGCCGGGCTGGAGGCCGTGGTGATGCCGCACGCGCCGCTGACGCCGGAGGCCGGGCGCACGGCGGTCACCCGGGAGAGCCACCGTCGGGTCAGCGAGGGGCTGAATGCCCTGCTGGACGGCGCCGCACTGTCACAGTCGCGTCATATGTCATTTCCTATAATGCGCCCGGAATCGACAGCAGGGGACCGTAATGGCTGCGAGCATTCTGATCGTCGAGGATGAGGCGGCGATCCGCGAGATGATCGCCATGGGGCTGATGCGCTCGGGCTTCGATGTCCGCCATGCCGAGTCCGCCGAGGACGCCGACGCCGCCATTCGGCTGAACCGCCCCGATCTGATGCTGCTGGACTGGATGCTGCCGGGGCAGAGCGGGCTTGACCTGGCCCGGCGCCTGAAGCGCGAGCCGGCCACCAAGGACATGCCCATCATCATGCTCACCGCCAAGGGCGAGGAGGAGGACAAGGTCCGCGGCCTCGATACCGGCGCCGATGATTACATTACCAAGCCCTTCTCCCCGCGCGAGATGATCGCCCGCATCAAGGCCGTGCTGCGGCGGGTGCAGCCCACCAGCGCCGACGAGCCGGTGGAGGTGGACGGCCTGCGGCTTGACCCGGTGAGCCATCGCGTCAGTGCCGGCGACCGGGGCGTCGATCTCGGGCCGACCGAGTTCCGGCTGCTGCACTTCTTCATGACCCATCCCGAGCGGGTGTTCACCCGCACGCAGCTGCTGGACAACGTCTGGGGCACCAACGTCTACGTCGAGGAGCGCACCGTGGACGTCCACGTGCGCCGCCTGCGCAAGGGGCTGACGCCCACCGGCCACCACGAGCTGGTGCAGACCGTGCGCGGTACCGGCTACCGCTTCTCCGCGCGGCGCTGAGCGGCCCTCGGGCCGCGTCCGCCGGCCGTGAATCGGTGCGATATGCGGGCTAGAATCAGCGCCGCCGGCGAACGCGGAAGGGCGTGATGCTCACCACCAGCCCCTGGCCAAGCTATCTGCTGCGCGTCGCTCTGGGCGCAAGCGCGCTGCTGCTGATCGGCCTGATCAGCGGCCGGCCTCTGCTGGTGTGGCTGGTCGCGGCACTGGGGGTGCTGGCCTACCACGGCCGTCAGATCGTGCGTCTCGAGCGCTGGCTGCGGCATGGGCGGCGGCTGCGTCCGCCCGAGGCGGGCGGCCTCTGGGGCGCCATCTACGACAGCCTGTACCGGCTGCAGCGCCGTCACCGCCGGCGCCGCTTCCGGCTCGCCCAGCTGCTTCGCCGCTTTCGCGAGAGCGCCAACGCCATGCCCGACGGCACCGTGGTACTGCGCGATACCGGCGAGATGCAGTGGTGGAACGGCGTGGCGAGCCGTTACCTCGGCCTGCAGTGGCCGCGGGACCAGGGGCAGCGCATCGCCAATCTGCTGCGGCATCCGGATTTCGCCGAGTTCCTTCAGCGGGGTGACTGGCATCAGGCGGTGAAGGTGCCCTCGCCGGCAGACTCGCGCCGCGTGCTGGAGATTCGCATCGTGCCCTACGGCGAGCATCAGCAGCTGCTGCTGGCGCGCGAGGTCACGCGGCTCCACCGGCTCGAAACCATGCGCCGCGATTTCGTCGGCAACATCACCCATGAGCTGCGCACCCCGCTGACGGTGCTGCGGGGCATGTCCGAGCAGCTCGGTGACCTCGAGGAGCCCACGGCGGAAGAGCTGCGCCGGCCACTGCAGCTCATGGACCAGCAGATCGAGCGCATGGGGCGGCTCGTGGACGACCTGCTGCTGCTCTCCCGACTGGAGACGGCTGCGCCCGATGCCGACCAGGAGCCGGTGGACGTACCCGCCGTGCTGCGCGGACTGCTGGACGAGGCCCGGACCTTGAGCGAGCGCCAGCACCGCTTCTCGCTGGAGGTGGACGAGTCGCTGCTGGTGGAGGGCGACGAGAACGAGCTGCGCAGCGCGTTCTCGAATCTGCTCACCAATGCCATCAAGTACACCGACCCGGGCGGGCGGGTCGATGTGCGCTGGTTCGTCGCCAGCGGTGCCGCCTGCCTGACCGTCGCCGACACCGGCCGCGGCATACCGGCGCACCATCTGCCACGGCTCACCGAGCGCTTCTATCGCGTGGACGGCGGTCGCGCCAGCAGCAATGGCGGCACCGGCCTCGGCCTCGCCATCGTCAAGCATGTCCTCTCCCGGCACGACGCCCATCTGGAGGTCACCAGCGAGGTCGGCGTCGGCAGCACCTTCTCCTGCGTGTTCTCGCGCTACCTGCGCCGCGCCGACGGGCACGCCTCCCGGGAAGTGGCCCGCCGCCCGTCGTGAACCGAACCCTGGGCGATGGACGGGTCATGGAGCTGTCACATTCGTCCTTTAGCCTTCGCGGCGAACGTGGCCCGAAAGGGGGGCCGGGTTCGTAAACCGAGAACGAACTGACGCAATCGACCAACTCAGGAGTTGCCTCATGCAGACCTGGAAGACTTCGGCCATCGCGGTTGCTGCGATCGTCGGCATGACTTCGGTGGCCAGCGCCCAGGAGCGCGAGCAGATCCGAATCGTCGGCTCCAGCACCGTGTACCCGTTCGCGAGCTACGTCGTCGAAGAATTCGGCGCTACCACCGAGTTCCCCACCCCGGTGATCGAGTCCACCGGTTCCGGCGGCGGCCTGCGCCTGTTCTGCGAGGGTGTGGGCGTGAGCACGCCGGACATCAGCAACGCCTCGCGGCGCATGAAGCCGAGCGAGTTCGATCGCTGCCAGGAGAACGGTGTCGAAGAGATCACCGAGGCCAAGATCGGCTCCGACGGCATCGTCATGGCCCAGAGCGTGGACAACGAGCCGGTGGCGCTGACCCGCGAGCAGATCCTCCTCGCGGTGGCTGCGCAGGTGCCGCAGGACGGCGAGCTCGTCGACAACCCCTACGACAACTGGAACCAGATCGACTCCAGCCTGCCGGACCGCGAGATCGAGATCCTGGGTCCGCCGACCACCTCCGGCACGCGGGACGCCTTCGAGGAGCTGGTGATGGAGGCCGCCAGCGAGTCGGCCGGCTACCCTGAGGCGTACAGCGACGTGCGCGCCGACGGCGCCTACGTGGATTCTGGCGAGAACGACAACCTCATCGTGCAGCGCATCCGCGAGAACACCGACGCCTTCGGCATCTTCGGCTACAGCTTCCTCGAGGAAAACAGCGACACCATCGAGGCGGCCACCATCGACGGCGTCGAGCCCACGCCGGAGTCCATCTCGGAGGGCGAGTATCCGGTGGCCCGGAGCCTGTGGTTCTACATCAAGAAGGCCCACGAGGGCGTGGTCCCGGGCATCGACGAGTACGTCAGCCTGTTCATGGACGACCTGATGATCGGCTCCGACGGCCTGCTGCGGGACATCGGCCTGATCGTGCTGCCCGAGGGCGAGCGCAGCGAGTGGCAGGAGCGCGTGGCGAACCGCGTCAACCTGCAGCGTAGCGACCTCGAGTAGGCACAGGTAGGATGCCGGCCACCCGAACGGGTGCGCCGGCGGTCACGGAGGAGACCCGACCGGCGCGCCGCCGGTCGGGTCGACTGTTTCCTGGGCGCGGCTGGCAGCCGCGCAGGCGTGAACACGATCCCGGAGGCGCATCTTGGGCGTAGGCGAGACAATCCTGTTGCTGCTGGGCGGGCTGATCCCGCTCGGCTACGCCGCCTATTACCTGGGCCGGCGCAAGGCGCTGGTGGCGACGGCGGAAGGCATCCGCATGCATTCGCGGCCGCAGCAGTACGGCTGGTACTCGGTGGTGTCCATGGCCCTGCCGGCCATGGGGGTGGCCATCGCCGCCTCGCTGCTGAACCTGCTGGGCGTGGTCACGCCGCCGCGGGAGATTGTGCTGCTGATGGCGCTGGTGACGGCCGCCGTCGGCCTGGCCGTGGGCCTGCGGGTGATCCGTCCGAGCCTGCGGGCGCGCAATATCCTCGACAACCTCATCCGCTGGCTGCTGCTGGGCGCCGCGCTGATCTCCATCATCACCACCATCGCCATCGTGCTCTCGGTGATCTTCGAGGCGATGCGCTTCTTCCGCGAGGTCAGCGTCTGGGAGTTCGTCACCGGCACGGTGTGGTCGCCGGGGGATTCCTTCCTCGAGGCGGCCGGGCGCGGTGACGAGGTTACCGAGGGCAGCAGCTCCTTCGGTTCGGTGCCGCTGTTCGCCGGCACGTTCATGGTCACCGCCATCGCCATGGCGGTGGCTCTGCCCATCGGGCTGCTGTCGGCGATCTTCATGTCGGAGTACGCGAGCCCGCGTATCCGCGGCACCGCCAAGCCGCTGCTGGAGATCCTCGCCGGCATCCCCACCGTGGTCTATGGCTTCTTCGCCGCCATCACGGTGACGCCGGTGGTGGTGGACATCGCCAGCTTCTTCGGGCTCGACGCCTCCTACAGCAACATTCTCTCGCCGGGCATCGTCATGGGGATCATGATCATCCCCTTCATCTCCTCGCTCTCGGACGATGTCATCAACAGCATCCCGCAGAGCCTGCGCGAGGGGGCCTATGCCCTCGGCACCACGCGCTCGGAGACGATCCGCCAGGTGGTCCTGCCGGCGGCCCTGCCGGGCGTGATCTCGGCCTTCCTGCTCGGCGTCTCGCGGGCGCTGGGGGAGACCATGATCGTGGTCATGGCCGCCGGCGTGCGGCCGAACCTTACCTGGAACCCGCTCGAGGACATGACCACGGTCACCGTGAACATCGTGTACTCCCTGACCGGGGACCAGGCCTTCGACAGCCCGCAGACGCTGTCCGCCTTTGCCCTCGGGCTGGTGCTGTTCCTCGTCACCCTGGCGCTGAACCTGGTGTCCACGATACTGGTTCGGCGCTTCAAGCAGCGATACGACTGAGCGACTGTTATGGCCACCCGACGACTTACCGGTTCGGTCAACGATGCCCGCCTGCAGCGGCGCTACCGCGCGGAGCAGCGATTCCGGATCTACTGCGCCTCGGCGGTGCTGCTGGCGCTCGCCATCATCCTGACCTTCTTCAGCAACATCATCAGTCAGGGCTACACGGCGTTCTGGCATCACGAGGTGCAGGTGACGCTGGACTACAACGAGCGCGCCGCCCGCATCGGCACCTTCGCCCTGGACGAGGATCTGCGCGACATCGCCTCCCGCGGCGCGACGCGGGCGATCCCGCTACAGATGCGCAACAACCCCGAGCTGGCCGGTACCACCGAGACCACCTGGGTGCCCGTGCGCGGCGAGATCGATCAGTACCTGAAGGGCGGCCGGGACCTCGAGCCCGAGCTGCGGCGGCAGGTGGACGCGCTGATGGAGCAGGGGGTGATCCAGAGCGGCTTCAACACGCGCTTCTTTACCGCCGGCGACTCCAAGCTGCCGGAGCTGGCGGGCATCCTGTCCGCCGCCATCGGCTCGCTCTATGTGCTGTTCGTCACGCTGCTGTTCGCCTTCCCGGTGGGGGTGATGTCGGCGATCTACCTGGAGGAGTTCGCCCCGGACAACCGCTTCACCCAGGCCATCGAGGTCAACATCAACAACCTCGCGGCGGTGCCGTCGATCATCTTCGGCCTGCTCGGCCTGGCGGTGTTCATCAACTTCTTCGGCGTGCCGCGGTCCTCGGCCATGGCCGGCGGCCTGACTCTGGGCCTGATGACGCTGCCCATCATTATCATCAGCACGCGTGCGGCGCTGCGGGCGGTGCCGGATCCGATCCGCCTGGGCGCCTTCGCCATGGGCTGCTCGCGCTGGCAGGTGGTGCGTGACCATGTGCTGCCGGTGTCGCTGCCGGGCATCCTTACCGGCACCATCATCGGGCTGGCCCAGGCCATGGGCGAGACGGCGCCGCTGATCATCGTGGGCATGATCGCCTACATCCCCGAGGCCCCGACGGGTCTGTTCGAGTCGGCCACGGTGCTGCCCGCGCAGATATTCACCTGGGCCGGCGAGCCGGAGAAGGCCTACGTGGAGAAGACCGCGGCCGGCATCATCGTGCTGCTGGCCATCCTGCTCAGCCTGAACGCTGCCGCGGTGCTGCTGCGGCGGAAGTTCGAACGTCGCTGGTAGCGACAGTCGAGGTGCCCCATGTACTCTGATGCCACCACTGCCACGTCGCCCAAGATGACGGTCAAGACTGATACCGAAGCCGCCGGCCGCCGCCGAGCCTCAGGTACACGCGACATCAAGGTCCGGGCCGAGAAGCTGAATCTCTGGTACGGCGATACCCAGGCCCTGTTCGACGTGGACCTGGACGTCTATGCGCGCGAGGTCACCGCGCTCATCGGCCCCTCCGGCTGTGGCAAGTCGTCGTTCCTGCGCTGCCTCAACCGCATGAACGACCTCATCCCCAGCGTGCGCGTAGAGGGCCGGGTGACGCTGGATGACGAGGACATCTACGACCCGAGCGTGGACGTGGTCCAGCTGCGCAGCCATGTGGGCATGGTGTTCCAGAAGCCGAACCCGTTCCCGAAGAGCATCTACGAGAACATCGCCTATGCGCCACGCCTGCACGGCATCGTCAACGGCCGGGCGGCGCTGGACGAGCTGGTGGAGAGCTCGCTGAAGCGTGCCGGGCTCTGGCGCGAGGTGGCGGACCGGCTGGACACGCCGGGTACCGAGCTCTCGGGCGGCCAGCAGCAGCGCCTGTGCATCGCCCGCGCAATCGCGGTGAATCCGGAGGTGATCCTCATGGACGAGCCGGCCTCGGCGCTGGATCCTCTGGCCACGGCCACCATCGAGGAGCTCATCGACGAGCTCAAGGACAACTACACCATCGTCATCGTTACCCACAATCTGCAGCAGGCGGCGCGAGTGGCGGGCTACACGGCCTTCTTCCACATGGGCCGGATCATCGAGTTCAACGACACCGACACGCTGTTCACCAATCCGCGCGAGCAGCGCACCGAGGACTACATCACCGGCCGCTACGGCTGAGCCGGCAGGGAGTGGCGGTCATGGACAAGAAGGGTTTCTCCCAGCACATCTCCCAGCAGTACAACGAAGAGCTGGAGCAGATCATCAACCGCGTCATGACCATGGGCGGCCTCGTGGAGCAGCAGCTCGAGACGGCCCTGGTGGCGCTGGTCGAGGGCGACTCCGAGAGCGGTGAGCGCGTGGTCACCTCGGACTACCGCGTCAACGCCATGGAGGTGGAGCTCGACGAGGCCTGTACGCACGTGCTCGCCCGCCGGCAGCCGGCGGCCAGCGACCTGCGCCTGGTGCTCGCGGTGATCAAGACCATCACCGACCTCGAGCGAATCGGCGACGAGGCCGAGCGGGTAGGGCGCATGGCCCTGCATCTGCTGGAGGAGGACCGGCGCCGCAGCCCCATGGGCGAGATCCAGTCCCTCGGCGAGCAGATCAAGAAGATGCTGCACGGCGCCCTGGACGCCTTCGCCCGAATGGACGCCGAGCAGGCGGTGAAGGTCGCCCAGGAGGACATCAAGGCCGATGCCCAGTACGACGCCATCGTCCGGCATCTGGTGAAGTACCTGGAGGACCATCCGAAATCGGTGCCCCCGGTGCTGGATATCATGTGGGCGGCACGCTCGCTGGAGCGCATCGGCGACCGCTCCCGCAACATCTGCGAGTACGTGGTCTACTTCGTCCGCGGCAAGGACGTGCGGCACACGAGCTTCGAGCAGATGGCGGCGGAGGCGACGGGCGACCGGCGCTGAGACCGGACAATACTTCCGAAACGATCAGTGATGCGGGGCGGGGCTGCAATCACGGCGTCATCGTGATCCAATATATTCGTTGATACGGATATATGAATGGATGGATCGATGGTGCCGGAACAGCTCTTCCATGCCCTGTCCGACGGTACGCGGCTGCGTGCACTGGCGCTGCTGCATGCGGAGGGCGAGCTCTGCGTCTGCGAGCTCACCCATGCGCTGGAGCTCGCGCAGCCGAAGGTCTCGCGGCATCTCGCCCTGCTGCGGGATACCGGCGTGGTAAGCGACCGCCGCTCGGCGCGCTGGGTCTACTACCGCCTGGCCCCGGAGCTGCCCGCCTGGGCCCGCGCCGCCATCGGCGCCGCCGCCCAGGGCACCGCCGCGCAGCTGCTGGAGGACCGGGAGCGGCTGGCGACCATGCCCGGACGGCCTGAGGTGGGCCGCTGCGCCTGAGCAGGCACCTGCCCGGTGCTCGCCGCACCAATCCGAGCGCGTAGGAGCGGCGCCCTCGCCGCGAGCAGTGCTGAACCGCAAGGAATTGCGCGCCGAGGGCGCCGCTCCTACGGGCTGATATGACTATGGAGGCAGCATGACCCGTCAACGCCCCCGCGTCCTGTTTCTCTGCACGGGCAACGCCTGCCGCTCGCAGATGGCGGAGGGCTTCGCGCGGGCCCATCTGGGTGACGCCTTCGAGGTGCATTCCGCCGGCACCAGCCCCCACGGCGTCGACCCGCGGGCGGCCACGGTGATGGCCGAGCGCGGCATCGACCTCTCCGCGCACCGCTCGAAACACGTGGACGACCTGCACGGCCTGGATTTCGACTGGGTGGTGACCGTCTGCGACCGCGCCGCAGAGGCCTGTCCGGTGTTCCCCGGGGCCGCCCGCCGCCTGCACCGAAGCTTCGAGGACCCGCCGCGGCTGGCCCGCGAGGCGGCTACCGAGGCCGAGGCCCTCGCGCCCTACCGCCGGGTGCGTGACGAGATCGAGGCGTTCGTGCGCACCCTCCCGGAAACCCTGGCACAGGAGCACACCGCATGAGCGAAGCCGTGGGCAAGCGCATGGGTCTGCTGGACCGCTATCTGACCCTGTGGATCCTGCTGGCGATGCTGGCGGGCGTGGCACTGGGGCGGCTGGTACCGTCGATTGCCGATCTGATCAACCGCATGGAGGTGGGCACCACCAACCTCCCCATCGCCATCGGCCTCATCCTGATGATGTACCCGCCGCTGGCGAAGGTGCGCTACGAGCTGCTGCCGGCGGTATTCCGCGACCTCCGCATACTCGGCATCTCGCTGTTCCAGAACTGGCTAGTGGGTCCGGTGCTGATGTTCGCCCTGGCCCTGCTGTTCCTGCACGACTACCCCGAGTACATGACGGGGCTGATTCTGGTGGGGCTCGCCCGCTGCATCGCCATGGTGCTGGTTTGGAACGACCTCGCGGACGGCAGCAGCGAGTACGGGGCCGCGCTGGTGGCGCTGAACAGCCTCTTTCAGGTGTTTCTCTACGGGGCCTACGCCTGGGTGTTTATCACCGTGCTGCCCACCTGGTTCGGCATGGCCGGCTCGGTCGTGGACATCTCCATCGGCGAGGTCTTCCAGAGCGTGATGATCTACCTCGGCATCCCCTTCGCCGCGGGGATCGCGAGCCGGGTCGTCCTCACCCGCACCCACGGCGAGCGCTGGTACGACGAGGTCTTCATTCCGCGCGTCTCGCCGATCACGCTGGTGGCGTTGCTGTTCACGATCATCGTGATGTTCAGCCTCAAGGGCGAGGCCATCGTCGAGATTCCGCTCGACGTCGCCCGCATCGCGGTACCGCTGGCGGCCTACTTCGCCCTGATGTTTCTGGTGAGCTTCTGGCTCGCCTGGAAGGCCGGCGCCGACTACCCCCGCAGCGCCACGCTCGCCTTCACCGCCTCCGGCAACAACTTCGAGCTGGCCATCGCCGTCGCCATCGCGGTGTTCGGCATCAACTCCGGTGTGGCGTTCGCGGCCGTCATCGGCCCGCTGGTGGAGGTGCCGGTGCTGATCGGCCTGGTGCACGTCGCGCTGTACTTCCGGCGCCGGTTCTATGCCGGGCGGGAGGAGGCCGGCGCTGAACCGGCGGGCGCCGGACGCACGAACGCCGAGCCGGCGCGTGCCGGCGGCGGTGACGCCCCGCGCTGAGGCGGCGTCCCGGTGCCGGTTACGCCGTGCCGGTGCCGCCAAGGGCTGCGGTGAGGCGCTCGGTGACCGCGCGGATATCGGGAAGCCGAAGCGCCGGGGCCACCGGCGTGACGCGGGGTATCGGGCTGCCGGTCTCCACCAGTACGGAAGGGACGCCGGCCGCCCGGGCGCCGACGATGTCCGTATCCACGGTATCGCCAACCATCACCGCCTGCCCCGGGGCGATGCCCAGCTGCTCCAGGGCGTAGCGGAAGATCCAGGGATTCGGCTTGCCGATGGTGGGGATGAGCCGGCCGGTGGCGTACTCCAGGAAGGCGATAATGGCGCCGCACTCCGGCTCGTAGCCGCCGGCCACCGGGATCAGGCGGTCGGCGTTGGTGGCCACCGCCTGCGTGCCGGGCCGCAGCAGGTGGTTCACCGCTCCGCAGAGGTCGCGGTAAGCGAGATCAGCGTCTATACCGATGATCAGCATGTCCGCGTCCGCGCGCTCCTCGAGCCCGCGGGCGAGCAGACACTCGCGGAGGGGAGCGCTGCCAAGCATGGCGAACCGCCCATGACTGTGACGGACCAGCCACTCCGCCGTCGCGCTGCCGGCGGTGACGATGCGTGCCGCGGGCAGCTCGATGCCCATGCCGGCGAGCTTGCGCTCGTAGGCCTCGGGGGTCGCCCGGGCGTTATTGGTAAGCGCGCAGCAGGGCAGGCCGTGTTCGGCCAGTACCCGGAAGAACTCCCGTGCCCCGGGCAGCACCGCGCCGCTGCGGTAGATCACCCCGTCCAGGTCGAGCAGCACGCCCCGGACCCTGCTCCATTCCATCACCACCTCGCCTCCCGCGCCTGCAAGCCGCCGAGCATAGAGCCGGCGTGGCCGCCGCGAAAGCGGGCCGTGCGGCATCGCCGGCCTGTCATCGGATCGCAATCAAACCTTCAGCCCACTGTCACGGGAGTGGCTGCGGCGGCCTTCTACACTACGGCGCGTGGCGCCCGCAGCCGCGGCGCCGCTATCCGCAACCGGCCTGTCCAACGTCAGCAACGGAGACCGACATCATGTTCTCGATGCGAGCCGAGGGGAGCCTCCCCGCCAGCCTGTTCGGCGCCGCCATTGCCGGTGCGCTGCTGTTTGGCGCCTCGCAGGCGCCCGCGCAGATGACCGAATGCGTGCACCGCGGTGACCTGGCCGAGCGCTACTGCGACGACGACCTCGACCTGGTGGCGGATCTGCCGCTGGACGAATCCGAGTGGGAGGATCCGGACACGCTGTTCTTCTCCTACGTGCCGGTGGAGGACCCCGCCATCTACGCCGACGTCTTCGAGCCGTTCATTGCCCATCTCGAGGAGGTGACCGGCAAGGACGTGCGCTACTTCTCCGCCCAGTCCTATGCGGCACAGATCGAGGCCCTGCGCAGCGGCCGGCTGCACGTGGCGGGCCTGTCCACCGGTTCCGTGCCCTTCGGCGTGAACATCGGCGGCTTCGTGCCGTTTACCATCATGGGTACGGACGAGGGTCAGTACGGCTACCGCATGCAGGTGATCACCCACCGCGACAGCGGCATCGAGTCGCTGGACGACCTGCGTGGCGAGACGGTCGCGCACACTGAGCAGGCCTCGAACTCCGGCAACCAGGCGCCGCGGGCGTTGCTCGCCGAGCAGGGCGTGGTGCCGGGCGAGGACTACGAAGTGGTCTACTCCGGCGGCCACGATCGCAGCATCCTGGGCGTGGCGAACCAGGACTACGTGGCGGCGCCGGTGGCCTCCTCGGTGCTCGACCGCATGGCCGACCGGGGCGTGGTGGACCGCGAGGACCTGCGGGTGATCTTCGAGACCGCCTCCTTCCCCACGACCGGCTTCGGGCACGCGCACAACCTGCACCCCAGGGTGGCGCAGCTCGTGAAAAAGGCCTTCTTCACCTTCGACTTCGAGGGGACCAGCGTCGGCGAGGAGTTCACGGACGCCGATCAGTTCATCCCCATCACCTATCGTCAGCACTGGGTGGATATCCGCACCATCCAGCGCGCCAACGACGTCGAGTACACCCAGGACGCCCTGTCCGAGTAAGGGGCCATGCGAACGGGGCCGGCGGCGGCTGAAGCCACCGCCGGTTCCCGTCGTTGCCGCCCCCGGGAGCCGGCTGATGCTTGAGATCAATGACCTGGTCAAGACCTACCCGGATGGCCAGCAGGCGCTGCGCGGCTGCAGCCTCACGGTGCCGGCCGCCGAAGTGGTGGCGATCATCGGCCCCTCGGGCGCCGGCAAGAGCACGTTCATTCGCTGCATCAACCGTCTGGTCACCCCGACCGGCGGCAGCATCCGCCTCGATGGCGAGGAGCTCACCACGCACCGCGAGCGCCGCCTGCGCGAGACACGGCGCCAGATCGGCATGATTTTCCAGGAGTTCAACCTCATCGAGCGCCTGACGGTCATGGAGAACGTCCTCGCCGGGCGGCTTGGCTCCGTGGGGTTCCTGCAGGCGTTCCTGCGCCGGTTCCCGGCGCAGGATGTGGAGCGTGCCTTCGAGCTGCTGGAGCGGGTCGGCCTCGGCGGCTACGAGAACAGCCGGGCGGACGCGCTCTCCGGCGGCCAGCGCCAGCGCGTGGGCATTGCCCGCGCGCTTATGCAGGAGCCCCGCCTGCTGCTGGTGGACGAGCCCACGTCGTCGCTGGACCCGAAGGTGGCACGCTCGATCATGGCGCTGATCTGCGAGCTTGCCGGCGAGCGGCGGATCCCGGCGCTCATCAACATTCACGACGTCGGGCTCGCCCTGGGTTTCGCGCAGCGCGTCGTCGGGCTGAATGCGGGCAGCGTGGTCTTCGACGGACCGCCGTCCGCGGTGGACGAGGCCGTGCTCACCCGCATCTATGGTGCCGACGACTGGCGTGACGCCTTCCGCCAGGAGGGCGAGGAGGATCGTCACCTGGGCTCGCGGGAGGCGGTCTCGTGAGCGTGACCGCCGCCGCCCCGCGGCGCTGGCGCCGGCCGCCGCTGATCGCCAGTCCGCTGCTGCGCTGGCTCGCGCTGGCGGGCACCGTCGCCTATCTCGTGTTCGCACTCCTGGACATGGAGTTCGACTACGCGCGCTTCGTGAGCGGCATCCCGCGCGGCGTGGACATGCTCGCGTCCATGGTCCCGCCGGACTTCAGCCGCTGGCGCCTGCTGCTGGACGGTCTCCTGGAGAGCCTGCAGATGGCTTTCTTTGCGACCGCCATCGGCGTCGTGCTCAGCATCCCGATCGCGGTGGGCGCCGCCACCAACGTCGCTCCGCGCTGGCTGTACGCGGTCTGCCGGGCCTACATCGGGCTCTCGCGGACCTTCCCGGAGGTGCTGATCGCCATCTTCTTCGTCAAGGCCTTCGGCTTCGGCGCGTTTGCCGGGGTGCTGACACTGGTGATCGCCTCCACCGGCTTCGTCGGCAAGCTCCTCGCCGAGGAGATCGAGGCCATCGACCCCGGCCAGGTGGAGGCCATGCGGGCCACCGGCGCCGGCCCCCTCGGCGTGCTCCTGTTCGGCGTCGCGCCACAGGTGATGCCGCGCTACATCGGGCTCGTCATCTACCGCCTCGACATCAACCTGCGGGAGTCCACGATTCTCGGCATCGTGGGTGCGGGTGGCGTCGGGGCCGTCCTCTACAACTCCTTCGCCCGCTACGAGTACGACTTCTCGCTCGCCATCCTGCTCGCGATCATCGCGGTGGTCCTGGTGGCCGAGTGGTTCAGTGGCTTCGTGCGGGCCCGGATCAAATGAGCAGCGCAGCAGAGATCCGCCAGCGTGCCGGCGCCAAGGCCTGGCAGCGGCACACACCGCGCGAGCGGCTGGCCCGTTTCGCCGCCTATCTGGCGGCGGTGGCGGTCATCGTCTGGTCGGCGACCACGCTGGATATCCACTGGCCGTTCGTGCTCGACGCCCCGGCCCAGGTGGCGGACCTCGCCGACCGCATGGTGCCGCCGGACTGGCCGTACTTCCTGCAGATCATCGCCCCGATGGTGGAGACCATCAACATCGCCACCCTGGGCACCATCCTGGGGGCGGCGCTGTCGGTGCCGGTGGCCCTGCTCGCGGCGCAGAACACGACGGTCAACCAGGCGACGCTGTGGCTCGCGCGGGTCATCGTCGTTGGCTCACGCTCGGTGAACGAGCTGGTCTGGGCGCTGCTCTTCGGCGTGGTCTTCGGGCCCGGGCCGACCGCCGGCATGGTGGCCATCGCCGTCTCGTCCGTCGGGTTCACCAGCAAGCTCATCGCCGAGGGCATCGAGGAAATCGACGAGGGGCAGGTGGACGCCATCCGCGCCACCGGTGCCGGGCGTGGCCAGGTGCTGATCTACGGCGTGCTGCCACAGGTCATGCCCACCATCATCGGCGTGCTCACCTTCCGCTGGGATATCAACATCCGCCAGTCCTCGATCATCGGCCTGGTGGGCGCCGGCGGTATCGGCATTACCCTCAATAACCAGATGAACAGCTTCGCCTGGGACAACGTGACGGTGATCCTGATCGCCATCTTCGCCGTGGTGATGGCGAGCGAGTGGGTGTCTGCGAAGCTGCGCGCGCGGGCAACCTGAGGTCAGCCCTCGGGTCGGAGCGCAGCTGCGCTGCGCCAGGGTGCCTGCAACGGCGCTCTCCAGAGAGACGCGTGCAGCGCAGCCACGCCGCCACCGGGCGAGACGGGGTTTCTGTGCCACTTTGGCGCCGATCCTCAGCGCCCGCCCGCACGCGGCACCTGCAGGCCATGGCGCCGCATCTTCTGCCAGAGCCCCTTGCGCGAGAGCCCCAGGGCCTCGGCGGTGCGGGTGATGCGCCAGCCGTTGGCCGCCAGCGCGCGCTCGAGGTGGGCACGCTCGGACGCTCCCAGGCGTTCACTGAGCGAGGCCCCCGCCTGGCCGTCCGGCGGGCGCTCCAGGAACAGATCCTGCGGCGCCAGCACGGGGCCGGCCGCGAAGACGCAGGCGCGCTCGATCGCGTGCTGCAGCTCGCGCACCTGCCCGGGCCAGTCGTGGGCGAGCAGGGCCTCGCGGGCGGCGGGGGAGAGCTGCCGCGGCTCGGCCGGATAGCGCCGTCGGTGCTGATCGAGGAAGCCCTCGGCGAGCCAGAGTATGTCGTCGGGCCGCTCCGCAAGCGGGGGTACCCGGAGGCTCACCACGTGGATGCGGTAATAGAGGTCCTTGCGGAAGCGCCCGGCGGCAACATCCGCCTCCAGGTCCCGGTGGGTGGCAAAGACCAGGCGGGCCCGCACCGGGATCGGCTCGCTGCCGCCCACCGGCGTCACGGTGCGATCCTGAAGCACCCGCAACAGCTTGGCCTGCATGGCCTCGGGCATGTCGCCCACCTCGTCAAGCAGCAGCGTGCCGCCGGCAGCCTGCTCGAAGACACCGGGGCGACTGTGCTCGGCGCCGGTGAACGCGCCGCGGCGCTGGCCGAAGAGCTCGGTCTCGACCAGCCCCTCCGGCACCGCCGCGCAGTTGAGCGCCACCAGCCGCCCGGTGCCTCCCTGCAGCTCGTGCAGGCGCCGGGCGACGACTTCCTTGCCGACGCCGGTGGGGCCGAGGATCAGCACCGGCATGTCGCGGTAGCGGGCGATAGCCTGCAGCCGGGCCTCGAGTTCCCGCATGGCAGGCGATACGCCCATGGGGCTCGGGTCGCGCGCTGGGGCGCAGCCAGCGCAACGGCAGATCTCTCGCAGCCGGGCGACCAGGCGCTCCGGGTCCACCGGCTTGGTGAGGTAGTCCGCCGCGCCCAGCTTGAGCAGGGCGACGGCATCGTCGATGTCCGCGTACGCGGTGATGAAGATCGCCGGCGGCAGATTCTCGGGCGCGTCTGCCTGCAGCCGCTCGTAGAGATGCCGGCCGTGGCCGTCGCCGAGGCGGACATCGCTCAGCAGCAGATCGTGTCCGCCGGCGGCGATGCCGCAATAGCCCGCCGACGCCGTCCGGTACCAGTCGACGCGGAAGCCCTCGAGCTGCAGATGCTCGGCCAGCGACTCGCCGAGGATCGGGTCGTCCTCGACCAGCGCCACCCTAGGCGGCGGCGCGGCGCCGGCGCCCGGGGATGCGGACGTGGAAGGTCGTACCATGGTCATCGCTGGTCACCTCGATGCTGCCCTCGAGCTCGCGCACCAGGCGCTCGATCACCCACAGGCCGAAGCCACCCCGGACCGGACGCTCGGACGGGGCGCGGAACAGGACCTCGGGCCGTGTGTCCGCAAGCGGCGGGCCGGGGTTGGAGACCTGCAGCTCGAGGTTGTGGTCTTTATCGCTGCGCACCCGGCAGCGGACGGTGCCGTGCGGCCCGGCGGCGTCGACGGCGTTGAGCAGGAGGTTGAGCAGGATCTGCCGCACCGGGGTCGCCTGGACCGGAACCGCGGACTTCAGCCCGTTGTGCCAGTCCAGCGCTGCGCGCCGCCGCTGGGCGCTGACCAGGGTGCGCACGTCCTCGATGTCCGCCGGCGTCAGCGGGTGGCCATCCACCCGCGCCTCCTCGAGCAGGGCGGCGACCGTGTCCTGGATCTGGCGCAGGCCGCGCTCGAGCAGATCGGCGCTGCGCAGAACGGCCGGATCGTCGCTGCGCCGGCGCAGGTTGCTGACCGCCAGCAGCAGCCCGCTCAGCGGATTGTTGATCTCGTGGGCGACACCACCGGCGAGCTGGCCCACGGCAGTCAGCCGCTCGCGCTCGATCAGCCGTGCCTCCAGCTCGTCCTTCTCCTGCAGCGCCTGGAGCATGTGCCCGAACTGGGTGGCGAGCTGGCCGATCTCGTCGTCGCGTACGCGCCCGGGCTGCCGGATCGCCTCCGGTCGCTCGCGGCCCACCCTGGACATGGCGTCCGCAAGCTCGCCGAGGGGGCGCGTCATGCGCTTGCCCCAGAGCCAGCCGAGGGGAGCGAGCAGGGCCATCAGGGCAAGTATCGAGACCGCCGCGGTGCCGGTGATCTCGCGAAAGCGGGGCCACATGAGCGTGTCGGGATACAGCATCAGCAGCCCGCCGACGCTTACCCCGTCCTGGCGGATGGGCGTGTATAGCGCGCGGTGGCCGGAGATGACATCGGGGGCATCGACGAAGCGTGCCGGCAGCTCCGGGCCAAGGCGATCGGCGAGGGCGGAGAATTCCTCGCCGGCCGCCGCCAGCGGGGTGGCCACGGGGAAGCGTTGCGGCTGGTTGGCCGCGAACACCTGCTGCTCGTCATCCAGCACGATCAGCAGCGTGCGCTCGTCGAACAGGCTGCCGTGGCTGCCCCGCAGCGCGGCGTAGGCGCGCCAGACATCGTCGTGCCGCAGCGCGGGGCTCACCGCCGTGGCCAGCGCGTCGCTCAGCTGCCGGCCGGTGGTGACGAGGTCACGCTCGACGTTGCGCCAGGTCTGTACGGCGATGGCGAGGCCGAGCACCAGCGCCGTGACCCCGGCTGCTGCCAGCAGGCTCAAGGGCAGCCGGATGCGATAGCTGCGCAGCCGCCGGCCGAGGCTCATGGCGGCACTGGTGTCCCGGCCATGAGGGCGATCTCCCGGAACAGCGCCGGCTCGCCCCGGGTGAAGGCGTCCAGATTGAGCCGCTGCAAGAGCTCCCGCCCCCGGGGGCGCTCGTCCATGGAAAGCAGTGCCGAGCGCAGGCGCTCGGCCAGCGCCGGGTCGAGATTCTCACGCACCACGACGGGCGGAAAGCCGAAGGCCGGCGAGCGTTCCACCACCCGCGTGCGCTCGGTGAGCTCCGGCTCGAAGCGCTGCAGCGTCTCCCAGACGTAGCCGTCGACGGCGCCGGCCTCGGCCAGGCCGCTCGCCACCGCTTCCACCACATTGCGGTGCCCCCAGGCGTGGAAGCTCTCGCGGAACAGGGCGTCCGGCTTGAGGCCGCGCTCCGCCATCGCCGTGCGCGGATAGAGCGAGCCGGAGTTCGAGTCCGGGTCCGAGTAGGCGAATACCTTGCCCCGGAGGTCCGTCCAGCCCTGCGTTTCCTCGTCCTCCGCCGGCACGATCAGGTAGGAACGGTAGCGGGGTTCGCCGTTGAACACTGGCACCGCCAGCAGCTTGAGCTGATCCTGCCGCCGCACGTAGGGCGCGCCGCAGATCCATGCGGCGTCGATCTCGCCGCGGGCGAGCAGGTCGCTGATCTCCCGGTAGCTGGTGCGCTGAACAAAGTGGACGGGATGGCCGGTCTCGCGCTGCAAGTCCGCCTGCCAATCGCGCAGCAGCGAAAGCTGGTCATCAAGGAATACCGGTGTGAGGCCGATGCGCAGCGGGGTTTCGGCCGCCGGCAGCGGCGCGATCACCGCGAGCCAGAGCAGCGCGGCGAACAGCGCCAGCAGCGCCGCGCGCAACCTGCGCCGGCACCGTCGCTCGGGTGGCAGGCTCACCATGGGTATCCCTCCTCCCGGGCGCTCGACGCTGCCCCAGCGTCGCCGCCCACTTTGCAGCTGTTTCAGTATAGGCCGCCACGGCTGGGTGGCGGGCACGTTACCGACGGGTAACGTCGCGGCCCGCGGACATTACCCGGGGGTAACGTCGCAGCGGGTCCGGACCGACACCGGAAGCCCGCAGACCGCGGCGGGCCCGGCCCTTGCCGTCTCTGGTCCGGTCCTTGCTCCTGCGCAGGGTAGCGACCGGCGGGGCAAGCCTCTGGGCCGAGTGGCCGCCGGAGCCGGCATAACGATGGCAGCCCTGGAGGAGGGGGATCGCATGAGTGGTATCTCGCGACGGAATTTCCTGAAGCTCGGCGGCGGTGCTGCCGCCGGCTCCGCCTCGCTGGTGTTCTGGGGCGGCGCCCGGGCCCAGTCCGGATCTACCGGGGCCGCCCGCACGACCCTGGATTACCCGGAGCAGTCCATCGGCGCGGCGAGCGAGCTGGCGGTGGGCAGAACCCGAAGCTTCACCTATCCCGATCGCAGCTCGCCCTGCGTGGCGATCCGGCTCGGCGAGTCCGTACCCGGCGGCGTGGGGCCTGACGGGGACATCGTCGCCTACAGCAGCCTGTGCACGCACATGGGTTGCGGCGTGCAGTACGACGGCGAGGCCCGCGTATTCAAATGCCCCTGCCATTTCAGCATGTTCGATCCGGGACGCGAGGGTCAGCAGGTCTGCGGCCAGGCCACGGTGGATCTGCCGCGGATCCAGCTGAGTTACGACAGCGACAGCGATGAGCTGTACGCGGTGGGCGTGCAGGGACTTATCTACGGCCGCCAGTCGAACATCCTGCCGGAGGCGTCGTCATGAGCCGCTATCACGATCGCATTGCACTGCCGCCCGCGGATGCTCAGCGCACCAATCTGGTCTGCCATTTCTGCATCGTCGGCTGCGGGTATCACGCCTACAAATGGCCGGTGAACCGGGAGGGCGGACTCGCCCCGGAAGACAATGCGCTGGGCCTGGATTTCCGCCGTCAGGTGCCGCCGCTGCAGGCCACGATGACCCAGGCGATGACGTCGGTTGTCAGGGACCGGGACGGTTCCGAGCATCGCGTCATGATCGTGCCCGACCATGAGTGCGTGGTGAACGATGGCCAGGCCTCCACTCGCGGGGGCCAGCTCGCCTCGGTGCTGTACGGGGATACCGCCGTGTCCTCCCACCGCTTGCTGCATCCACGCCTGCATACCGGTGACGACTGGGTGGATACCACCCGGGATCATGCGGCGGAGCTGTACGCCGCCGTCTCCCAGCGCGTGCTGGACTCGGAAGGGCCGGACGGGCTGTACTTCAACTGCTCCGATCACGGCGGGGCCGGCGGCGGCTTCGAGTTCACCTGGGGTACGGGCAAGCTGATGTTCTCCGCCATCGGTACCCAGATGGTCCGCATCCACAATCGGCCCGCCTACAACTCGGAATGCCACGCCAGCCGGGACATGGGCGTTTCCGAGCTGAACAGCGCCTACGAGGATGCGGAGCTGGCGGACACCCTCCTGGCCATCGGCACCAACCCCTACGAGTGCCAGACCAACTATTTCCTCGTGCACTGGTTGCCGAATCTGCAGGGGCAGACCCGCGAGCGGAAACGGGAGCGCTTCGGCGAGGAGTCCACGGGACCCGGGCGCATCATCATCGTCGACCCGCGACGCACGCCGACGGTGGCCGTCTGTGAGCACGCGGCGGGCCGCGACAATGTCCTTCACCTGGACATCGAGCCCGGCACGGACACGGCGCTCTTCAACGCCCTGTTCACCCATGTGGTCGACCAGGGCTGGCACGACGAGGCGTTCATCGAGCAGCACACCCGCGGATTCCGGGATGCCGTCGAGGCAAACCGGATCAGCCTGGAGGAGGCCGCGCAGATCACCGGGGTAAGTGCCGAGCGGATCCGCAAGGCGGCGGAGTGGGCGTATGCGCCGAAGGCGTCGGGGCATCGCCCGCGCACGCTCCACCATTACGAGAAGGGCGTGATCTGGGGCAACGACAACTACCGCATCCAGAGCGCCATCGTGAATCTTGCGCTTGCCACCCGCAGCTTGGGGCGCGAGGGCACCGGCGTCTCGCGCATGGGCGGGCACCAGGAGGGCTATGCCCGGCCGCCCTATCCGGGCCCGAGGCCCGCTCCGTTCATCGATCACGAGATCATGCAGAACCGTGGCCGCATGCTGACCGTCTGGGGGTGCAATGCTTTCCAGACCACGATCAACGCGGACAGCTACAAGGCCGCCATCCACCGGCGCTCAGGGATCACCCGTGCCGCCATGGCCCGGGCGCGCGGGGCTGATCTGGAGACCCTGGCCGATGCCATCCATGAGTCCACGCTCCAGGGCGGACTGTTCATCGCCGCGGTGGATCTCTACCCGACGAAGTTCGCCCAGGCGGGCCACCTCATGCTGCCTGCGGCCCATCCGGGCGAGGTGGAAATCACCGCCATGAACGGAGAGCGGCGGATACGGCTCTCCGAGCGCTTCATGGACCCCCCCGGCGAGTGCGAGGGGGACGCCCTGATCGCCGCGCGGCTGGCTCGTGCCCTGCAGCGTCGCTATCGGGAGGCGGGCAACGAGGAGATGAGCGAGCGCTTCAGTGGCTTTGACTGGTCCACCCACGAGGACGCCTTCAACGACGGCTTCCGCAAGGCCCACGAGAAGGAGGTCGCGAGCCAGGGTGGCCCTACCGGCGAGCTGGTGACCTACGACCGGCTGCGCCAGGCGGGTAACAACGGGGTGCAGCTACCGGTGCGGGAGTATCGGGACGGAAAGCTCATCGGCACGCCGCGCCTGTACACCGACGGCGAGTTCGATACCGAGGATGGCCGCGCCCGCTTCCAGGCCGCACCGTGGAACGGCATGCTGGAGGCCGCTGCGCGCCAGCGCAGTCGCTACCCGTTCTGGGTGAACAACGGGCGCACCAACCACATCTGGCAGTCGGCCTACCACGACGAATACATCGTCTACCGCAACCGTCGCTATCCGATGACGCCGCTGGAGCTGAATCCGGAGGACGCCGCGGAGCGCGGTATCGAGAACGGGGACATCGTGGAGGTGCACAACGATTACGGCTCCACCATGGGGCTGGCCTACCTGGTGGAGGAGATCAAGCGGGGTCACGTGTTCCTGATGTTCGGCTACTTCAACGGCGTGGCCGGAGAGGTGGTGACCGACGCCGTGGACGAGAACATCATCCCCTATTACAAGGGCACCTGGGCCGATCTGCGGCGCATCGGGCACAGTGAGGCCTACGCACGGGGGACCTCGTTCAGGTCACGGCGCTACGTCTGAGCCGTAGGCGGGTCTGGGCACCCGGCAGGCGCCGGTGCCCCGACCTTGCGCGTGGGAGCGGTCTCCGACCGCGGTAGTGGCCGCAGACTCCTCGCGTACGGCGCTGCGCGCCGTCTCGCGGTTGGAGACCGCTGCCCCGGCGTTGCTACTCCCCCAGCAGCAGCAGCTCCAGCAGCGCCTTCTGGGCGTGCAGCCGGTTCTCGGCCTCGTCGAAGACCACGCTCTGGGGGCCGTCGATGACCTCGGCGGTGACCTCCTCGCCGCGGTGGGCCGGCAGGCAGTGCATGAACAGCGCATCCGGCGCCGCCAGGCCCATCAGCCCGGCATTGACCTGGTAGTCGCGGAACGCCGCGAGTCGGGCCTTCTGCTCGTCCTCCATGCCCATGCTCGCCCAGACGTCGGTCACAACGAGATCGGCGCCGCGCACGGCCTCGGCGGGGTCGGGCACATGCCGCACCCCGGTGGCCCCCGCCAGGTCCGGGGGCTCGTAGCCCTCGGGGCAGCCGATGCGCAGCTCGAAGCCGAGCAGCGCCGCGGCCTGCATCCAGGAGCGGCAGACGTTGTTGCCGTCCCCGAGCCAGGCCACGCGCCTGCCCGCAGGCTCGCCCCGGTGCTCGCGCCAGGTCTGCAGGTCCGCCAGCAGCTGGCAGGGATGGTGGTCGTCGGTGAGGCCGTTGATTACCGGCACGCGGGAGACGGCGGCGAAGCGCTCCACGTTGTCATGGGCGAAGGTGCGGATCATCACCGCGTCCACCATGCGCGAGAGGACCTGGGCGGTGTCCTCGATGGGCTCGCCGCGGCCGAGCTGGCTGTCCCGGGGCGAGAGGAATATCGCCGCCCCGCCGAGCTGCGCCATGCCGGCCTCGAAGGAGACGCGGGTACGGGTCGAGGACTTCTCGAAGATCATGCCGAGCACCCGGCCGCGCAGCGGCTGATGCAGCGTGCCGGCACGGTGCAGCTCGCGGAGCTCGCTGGCCCGCCGCAGCAGACGGTCGAGCTCGGTGGCGGTGAGGTCGTCCAGGGTCAGGAAGTGGCGCAGCGGCATCGGCGGGGCGCTCCGGTGGGTTCAGGCGGGGGTGGTGCCGCGGTCGGCCGCGGCGGCGGCAAGGTGCTCCTTCACCAGGGCGATGACCGTGTCGGCGATCTGCTCGGCCTCGGCATCGCTCAACACCAGGGGTGGCAGCAGCCGGATCACCCGACCGGCGGTGACGTTGATCAGCAGCCGCCGCTCCAGCGCCCGACCGACCAGCTCAGGGCAGGGCGTCTCCAGCTCGATGCCGATCATCAGCCCGCGGCCGCGGATCATGCGCACGCCATCGAGCGGTGCCAGTGCCTCGTGGAAGCGCCGCCGCAGGCGCTCGCCGAGCAACTCGGCGCGCTCCAGCAGCCCGTCCCGCTCCAGGGTGTCGATCACCGCGAGCCCGGCGCGGCAGGCCAGGGGGTTGCCGCCGAATGTGGAGCCATGGCTGCCCGGGCCCAGCACGTCCGCGGCAGGGCCGCCGGCGAGGCAGGCACCGATGGGCACGCCGTTGCCGAGGGCCTTGGCGAGGGTAACCACGTCCGGGCGTATGCCGTCGTGCTGAAAGGCGAACCAGCGCCCGGTGCGCCCCATGCCGCTCTGGACCTCGTCCAGCATGAGCAGCCAGCCGTGCCGGTCGCACAGCTCGCGCAGTGCCTGCAGATAGCCGGGCGAAGGGACGATGATGCCGCCCTCGCCCTGAATCGGCTCCACCAGCACGGCGACGACGTCAGCATCGGCGGCTGCGGCCGCTGCCGCGGGATCATCATAGGGGATGCGCCGGAAGCCCTCGGGCAACGGCCCGAAGCCCTCCTGGGCGCTGGCGTTGCCGGTGGCGGCGAGTGCCGCCAGGGTGCGCCCGTGGAAGGCGTTGCCGGCCACCAGGATCCGCGGCGCCGCGACCCCGCGGCGGTGGCCGTAGAGGCGGGCCAGCTTGATCGCCGCCTCGTTGGCCTCGGCGCCGCTGTTGGCGAAGAACACCCGCTCCAGCCCGGCGAGCCGGACAAGGCGCTCCCCGAGCTGCTCCTGCACGGGAATGCGGTACAGGTTGGAGGTGTGCACCAGCGTGCGGGCCTGATCGGCCAGCGCGTCGGCTACCGCCGGATGGGCATGGCCCAGGCCGCAGACGGCGATGCCGGCGAGCGCATCCAGATAGCGCTCGCCATGCTCGTCCTCCAGCCAGGTGCCCTCGCCGCGGCGGAAACTGACCGGCAGACGCTTGTAGGTCGGCATGAGGGGATCGGACACCGGACCCTCCCGCAAAAACAAACGGCAGCCAGTGGCTGCCGGAGCTGCAGAGTATAGAATCGGGCCGGTAGCCGGACAAGCCGGCGGGGGTGACCACCCCCGCCGGCGCGCCCTCGCGGATTGGTCAGTGGCCGCGCAGGCGCTGTCTCAGGTCCGCGAAGGGTTGATAGGTGGGCGGTCGTCGCAGGGACCCGCTGGCGTTCGTGGTCCGGCGCCCACCCTCCGCCCGACCGCGGCGCTCGCCGTCCTCGTCGAGTGGTTCCAGGGCGTCCAGGATGTCGTCATCCAGGCGGTTGCCGGCCACGGGCATGTCGTGCAGCTTTCTCGGGTCCGTACGCTTGATCGCCATGCTGGGGATCCTCCTCGTGGGTTGGGTCCACCCCTGAGCGTAGTCAACCGGGGCAGCTCTGCCACTTCCCTGTAACACGGGCGAAGACGTGTCCAGAGGTCTGTTTTGTCGATAAAAAACACGCCTGTCAGCCGGGTGGATCTGCATCTGCACAGCACGGCCTCCGATGGGCGGCTGCCCCCGGCCGATGTAATGCAGCGAGCCGCCGACGCCGGCGTCGGGCTCGCCGCGCTCACCGATCACGATACCGTGGCCGGGCTGGACGAGGCCGCCGCGGCGGCGCGGCGGTTGGGAATTACGCTGGTACCGGGCAGCGAGCTCTCCGCCCGCTGGGCTCGCGGGACGCTGCACATCGTCGGACTCGGGCTGGACCCGCAGGCGCCCGGCCTGGAGGCGGGCCTCGCGCGGCACGCGGCGGTCCGCCACGAGCGTGCCCGACGCATGGCCGAGCGGCTGGCCCGTCACGGGGCCCCGGCGCTGCATGAGCAGGTTCTGGCCATGACGGGCGGCGCGCCACCCGGCCGGCAGCACTTCGCCCGGGCGCTGGTGGCGGCGGGGGTGGTCGCGGACAGCCGGGCGGCGTTCCGGCGCTTTCTGGCCCGCGGCCGCCCTGCCTACGCCCCGGCGGAGTGGGCGCCTCTGGCGGACGTGGTGGGCTGGATTCATGGGGCCGGGGGGCTCGCCGTGTTCGCCCATCCGACCCGCTACGGTCTCTCCCGCGGCGCGCTGCGGGAGGCGCTAAAGGCCTTCGTCGCCGCCGGCGGCGACGCGGTGGAAGTCGCCTGCGGCGGCTTCGGGCCGGGGGACGTCGGCCAGGCGGCGGCGCTGGCGCGGCGCCACGGCCTGGCTGCCTCCGTGGGCTCGGACTTCCACGACCCGGAGTTCCCCTGGATCGGCATCGGCCGGCTGCCGCCGCTGCCGGGGGATCTGGAGCCGGTGTGGCGGCGGCGCTACCTCGGCCGCTGACCCACGTCCCCGTTCCGCCGGTATTCGCCCTCGATCACCCTTCCGTCGGGCGCCGGCGTGCGGCGCCGGCGCACCTGCCAGCGCACCTGTCCGCCGCGCAGGATGCCGACTACCGCCAGCAGCAGGCCTGCCCCTAGAACCAGCAGGAACAGCAGGGCCCCAAAGGCGAAAGCCGCCAGCGCCAGCACCGCGAACGCGACCAGCGCCAGAAGCTGTATCAACGGATTCGGACCGGGTGCACTGCGCATGGTGGGCTCCGCGGCTGGCTGCGTTGGTGGTTCCGCCGGCTGGTTCACGGTGCCGGTGGCGGTGAGGCCCTAGTCTACGCGCGGGGTGTCAGCGTGGGGAGCGGAGCCGGCGATGATGAGGCGGTGCGTGGCGGTCGATGACCTGGTGCCGGGGCTCTATGTGGCGGAGCTCGATCGCCCGTGGCTGGAGACGCCGTTCCTGTTCCAGGGCTTCGTCGTGGAGGACGAGGCGGCGCTACGGACCCTGCGGGAATACTGCCGCCATGTCTACGTCGACCCGGAACGCTCCCGCCCCGAGGCGCTGCGGCGGGTGCCGCCGGCGGCCTCGCCGCCGCCGGCCCGCGTCACGCGGTTGCGCGGGGCGCCCCGGGTCGTGGAGCCGGGTCACGCTGACGTGGTGCGGGCCTTCGGCGAGGCGCCGCAGCCCTCCGGCAACGAGTTCCGGGCACTGCTGCGCCTGGCACGGGACGTCCGCGGGCGCAGTCGGCGCATCGTCGACCGCATCTTCCGGGACGTCCGGCTCGGCCGCAGTGTGGATACCGCCGAGGTGCGCGAGATCATGCGCGACCTGGTCGCCGTGGTGACCGAGAACGCCAGCGCCTCGCTGTGGCTGACCAACCTGCGCAAGCGCGACGAGTACACCTCGATCCACAGCATGAACGTGTGCGTGCTGGCGCTGGCCTTCGGCCGCCACCTCGGCCTGCGCCGACACGATCTCGAAGAGCTGGGCACCGGGGCCATACTGCACGACGTCGGCAAGGTGCGTACGCCGGACGAGATCCTCAACAAGCAGGAACGCCTGACCGAGGCGGAAATGGCCATCGTCCGCCGTCATCCGGAGGACGGCTACCGGCTGCTGCAGCCCACCGGGGCGCTGCCCGAGGCGGCCTTGCAGATCGTGCGCCTGCACCACGAGCGGATCGACGGCAGCGGCTATCCGCTCGGCCTCGCGGGCGAGCAGATCCCGCAGCCGGTGCTCATCGCCGGCATCTGCGATGTCTACGATGCCATGACCAGCGACCGGCCCTACCGCAAGGGCGTGCCGGCGGATCGGGTGCTGCGCATGCTCTACGATCGCGCCGAGTTCGACTTCGGTCAGGCCCTGACGGAGGGATTCATCCGCTGCCTGGGCATCTACCCGCCGGGCTGTCTGGTGCAGCTGGACGACAATGCCCTGGCGGTGGTGGTGACCGCGGACCCTCATGCCCGGCTGCGCCCGGTGGTGATGCTGGTGCGCGATGCCGAGGGGGCGCTCTGCCGCCGCCGGACGCTGCGCAATCTCGCTGCCATGGCCGCGGAGAGCGATCGCCCCGGCCGGGGCTGCAACGTCCGCCGGGTGCTCAACCCCGCGGACCACGACGTCGACATCGCCGCGGTTCTCGCCGCCGACCTCGCCACGCGCTAGCCCGGATCGCTCACCGATTCGCGGCTGCGGCCGCGGATCTGGCGGGCAGGCCGGCGTTGCGCTCGGCCCGGGTGCTCGACGTACTGTCGAGTACGCCTGCGCGCCCGGACTCTCCCGCGCCTTGTCCTGCCCGCCAGATCCGCGCCCTCGCTTCGCGAATCGGTGAGCGATCCGGGCTAGTGCACAGCCGTGAGTCGGTGAGAGATGCGGGCTGGCGGAGGCCGCGCCTGCTATCCTCGCGGCCATGAGCGCCGAAGCCCCGACCCATCCGTTTGCCAGCCTCGGCCCGGATACCCTGCTAGGGGCCGTTGAGGCTGTGGGGCTCGAGCCGGACGGCCGTCTGCTTGCCCTCAACAGCTACGAGAACCGCGTCTATCAGATCGGTCTCGAGGAGGCCGCGCCGGTGGTGGTCAAGTTCTACCGCCCCCGGCGCTGGAGCGAGGACGGGCTGAGGGAGGAGCATGCCTTCGCCGAGGAGCTCGTCGGGCACGACATCCCGGTGGTGCCGCCGCTGCGGCTGCAGGGAGAGACGCTGCATCGCCACGACGGCTTCCACTTCGCGGTCTACCCGCGGCGCGGCGGCCGGCCCCCGGAGCTGGACGACCCGGATACCCTGGAGTGGCTCGGTCGGTTCCTTGGCCGTATCCACGCCGTCGGCGAGGTGCGCGGCTTCGTCCATCGCCGTGCCATCGACGTCGCGGGCATGGGGCAGGGCTCGCGAGACTATCTGCTCGCCAGCGGATGGATCCCGGCGTACCTGGAACCGGCCTACGCGAGCGTCACGCGGGACCTGCTGGAGGCGGTGGAGGCGGCCTGGCAGCGCGCCGGGGCGTTCCAGCAGCTGCGCCTGCACGGCGACTGCCACCCCGGGAATATCCTCTGGACCGACGCCGGGCCGCACTTCGTGGATCTCGACGACTGCGCCACCGGCCCCGCCGTGCAGGACCTCTGGATGCTGCTCTCGGGCGAGCGGGAGGAGCGCACCGTGCAGCTCTCCGATCTAATCGCCGGTTATGAGGACTTCCACGACTTCGACCGTCGCGAGCTGCATCTGGTGGAGCCGCTGCGCACCCTGCGCATCATGCACTACGCTGCCTGGCTCGCCCGGCGCTGGGACGATCCGGCCTTTCCCACCGCGTTCCCCTGGTTCGGCACGGACCGCTACTGGGAGGAGCACCTACTCGCCCTGCGCGAGCAGGCGGCGGCTCTGCAGGAGCCGCCGCTCGTGGTATGAACCGGCTGCCGGCGGAGCTTGAGGTCGCCGGGCAGGCGCTGCCGATAGTCCTGCGCCGCAGCCGCCGCCGCACGGTGGCGCTGCATCTGCTGCCCGGCCCGGAGCTGCAGGTGCGGGCACCGCGACACTGTCCGGAGTCGGTGCTGGTGGGTTTTCTGTTCTCGCGCCGGGGGTGGATCCAGCGCCATCTGCAGCGCCTGCCGCCGCCGGCGCCGCAGAACGAATACCGGGCCGGCGAGGCGCATCCGCTGCTCGGGCGGGCCTACCCCCTGGCGCCGCTGCAGGCGCCGCGGCGTCGGGTGCGGCTGGCCGACGGCAGGCTGCGGGTGGCGGTGCCGGCGCCGGGGGATTCGGAGCAGGTGGCGCGGGCGCTGCAGGCCTGGTATCGGGCGGAGGCGGCCCGTGTCTTCCAGGAGCGCCTTGAGCACTGGGGGCCGCTCGCCGCCGCGCGCATCGGCACGCCACCGGCGCCCAGGCTGCGCCTGCGGCGCATGCGCCGGCGCTGGGGCAGCTGCACCGGCAGCGGCGTGGTCACCCTCAACACGCGGCTGGTGGAACGCTGCCGCTGCCTGATCGACTACGTCCTGGTCCACGAGCTCTGCCATCTGCGCGAGCTCAACCACTCGCCGCGCTTCCACGCCCTGGTCACCGAGCTCATGCCCGACTGGCGCACCCACAGCGAGGCCCTGGACCGCGGGGCGCTTGTCCTGTCTCCGGGTTGCACCGGGACGGCCTGCACTGTGCCCGGAACCGTCGGGGATTGAACACAACGACACAACCGACACAAAGGTGCACAACGGGGAATTGGGTGGGACTAGGTCGGGCACGGCCGAAGGCAGTGTTCGACGTCTTCGGCCGCTATGCCCAGAGTCCCCTGAGTCGCACACCGCTGCGAGGTGCACCAGCTACCTCTGCATTTTGCCCGGGGCCGTCGGGGATTAAACACAACGACACAACGAGCACAAAGGTGCACAACGTGGGAAGCGGGTTGGATTCGGTCTGGAACGGCCGAAGGCAGTGTGCGACCTGGTCCAATCCAATTCTCCGTTGTGCACCTTTGTGTCCGTTGTGTCGTTGTGTTTAAAGCCCCACGCCGGAGCACGACCCGGCGCCCGGCAAGGGGTCGGACGGGGTCGAAGGGTCAGGCGCTCCGGCGGCTGGCGCGTTTGCGCTCGTGCTCGAGGAGGAGCTTCTTGCGGATGCGCACGGCGGCCGGGGTGACCTCCACGAGCTCGTCGTCGTCGATGAATTCCAGGGCCTGCTCCAGGCTCAGGCGCTCCGGAGGGGTGAGGATGATGTTCTCGTCCGAGCCGGCGGCGCGCACGTTGGTGAGCTGCTTCGCCTTCATCGGGTTGACCACGAGATCGTTGTCGCGGTTGTGCAGGCCGATGACCATGCCCTCGTAGACCGCCTCCCCCGGGCCGATGAACAGCTTCCCCCGCTCCTGCAGATTGAACAGCGCGTAGCCCAGGGCCTTGCCGGCGGCATTGGCGATGAGCACGCCATTGTTACGCTGGCCGAAGTCGCCGCTGCGCACCGGGCCGTAGTGGTCGAAGACGTGGAACATCAGACCCGTGCCCGAGGTGGCAGTGAGGAACTCGGTGCGGAAGCCGATCAGCCCGCGGGCCGGGATGATGTAGTCGAGCCGCACGCGGCCGCGGCCGTCGGGTGCCATGTCGGTGAGCTCGCCGCCGCGCTCGCCGAGGTGCTGCATCACCGCGCCCTGGTAGTCTTCGGCGACGTCCACGGTGAGCTGCTCGTAGGGCTCCTCGCGGCGTCCATCCACCTCCCGGGTGATCACCTCGGGGCGGGAGACGCCGAGCTCGTAGCCCTCGCGGCGCATGTTCTCGATGAGGATGCCGAGATGCAGCTCGCCGCGGCCGGAGACGCGGAAACGCTCCGGGTCCTCGGTGTCCTCCACGCGCAGGGCGACGTTGTGCTGCAGCTCGCGCATCAGCCGCTCGCGCAGCTGCCGCGAGGTGATGAACTTGCCCTCGCGCCCGGCGAAGGGCGAGGTGTTGACCTGGAACGTCATCGACACCGTAGGCTCGTCCACGGTGAGCGCCGGCAGCGGCTCCACCGCCGCCGGATCGCACAGCGTATCCGAGATGTGCACGCCTTCGACCCCGGTGAAGGCGATGATGTCGCCGGCCTCGGCCCGTTCCACCTCCACCCGCTTCAGCCCGAGGAAGCCGAGCACCTGCAGCAGGCGCACGTTGCGCCGGCGCCCGTCGCGGTCGACGCAGGCCAGCGGCTGACCCGGCCGCACCTGGCCACGCTCGATGCGGCCGATACCGATGACACCGACATAGCTGCTGTAGTCCAGAGAGCTCACCTGCATCCGGAACGGCCCGTCCGGATCCACGGCCGGTGCCGGCACCCGATCCCGGATGACCTCGAACAGGGGCGTCATGTCGCCGTCGCGCACGTCGTCGTTCAGCCCGGCGTAGCCGTTCAGCGCCGAGGCGTAGACCACCGGGAAGTCCAGCTGGTTGTCGTCGGCGCCGAGATTGTCGAACAGATCAAAGGTGCGGTTGAGCACCCAGTCGGGACGCGCGCCGGGGCGGTCCACCTTGTTGATCACGACGATCGGCTTCAGCCCCCGGGCAAGTGCCTTCTGGGTGACGAAGCGTGTCTGCGGCATGGGCCCGTCCACGGCGTCCACCAGCAGCAGCACCGAGTCCACCATGGAGAGCACCCGCTCCACCTCGCCGCCGAAGTCGGCATGGCCGGGGGTGTCGACGATGTTCACCCGCAGCCCGCGCCATTCGATGGCGGTGTTCTTGGAGAGGATCGTGATGCCGCGCTCACGCTCCAGGTCGTTGGAGTCCATGATGCGTTCGGCCATCTCGCCTCGGCTTTCGAGGGTGCCGGACTGCTGCAGCAGACGGTCGACGAGGGTGGTCTTGCCATGGTCGACATGGGCGATGATGGCGATGTTGCGCAGATTCTCGATCACGATGGGGTCGGGCTCTTGGGCAAGGGCAAAGTGGGGCCGGAAAAGGATCCGGCGCAGCCGGCCATGATCCGGTACCCGCAGGGTTTTGTCGAGTAGTTTGTTGCAGTGCGGCAGTCCGCCGATCCCTTAGCGCCGGCCGGCGGCCCAGGCGGCGAGCACCAGCAGCGGGAAGATCTCCAGGCGCCCGAGCAGCATAAGCGCGCTCAGGACCGTGGCGGCGGGGCCGGAGAGGTCCGCGCCGGCCACTCCGGTGGAGAGGCCGGAGTTGAACAGCGCCGAGGCCGTGTCGAAGAACACATGGGCGAGTCGCGTCTCCGCCGGCAGCAGGTGAAGCAGCACGAACACCCCCAGCAGCCAGAGCAGCATGAACGTGCCCACCAGCTGTGCCGAGGCCCGGGCGAGCCCGGCGACCTCGTCCAGGGACAGGCGACGGCGGTCGTAGCCGATGCGCACCACCTCGTGGGGGCTCGCCCGGAGGCGCAATAGCTGGGCCCTCAGGTCCGTCAGCAGCAGGCTGACGCGCAACAGCTTGACGCCGCCGCTGGTGGATCCGGCCATGCCGCCCACGAGCACGGCGGTGAGCAGCAGCAGCAGCGGGGCGTCGGCCCAGAGGGAGAGATCGGCGCTGGTGAAGCCGGCGGTAGTGATCGCCGAGACCCACAGGAACACCGTGGCCACGCCGCCCTCCGCGCCATCGAACAGCCAGCGCTCCAGGATCAGCAGTCCTGCGCCGCCGATGACGATCCAGCCCAGCAGCCGGAGCTCCGCCGAGTGCCTGAGCGCCGCCAGGCGCCGGCGCTCCACCAGCAGGCGGTAGTGGACGAGGAAGCTCACCGCCCCGGCGAGCATCACCGGGATGTAGGCGAGCTGCACCCGCGCCGGGGCGCTGATCATGCTGTCATCGGTGATGGAGAAGCCGCCGGTGGCGATGGCGGTCATGCCGTGGTTGAGCGCCCGCCAGGTCGGCTCCCCGGCGAGCCACAGCAGGCCGACGGCGAACACCGTATAGCCGAGGTAAATGGCCCAGATCGCACGCACGGTGGACTTGACCGTGGGCAGGATCTTCTCCTCCCGGGCCTCGGAGAAGTAGAGGTGCAGGGCCCCGCGCTCGGCGGGCAGCACGGCGAGCAGCAGCAGGATGACGCCGATGCCGCCCACCCACTCGGTGAAGCTGCGCCACCACTGCAGGTGCGCCGGCAGCGCGGAGGCGTACTCGACCACGGTGAGCCCCGTGGAAGTGAACCCGGATACCGACTCGAAGAGCGCCTTCGTCGGGCTCAGGAACGCCGCCATGCCCAGGGCCTCCGCGTCCGCGACGGCGTGCGCGGAGGCGACGAAGGGCAGCGCCCCGAGCAGCGAGATCAGCACCCAGCTCACGCCGGCGATCTGCATCGAGTGGTAGCGCTGGAAGTGGGTGGCCCCCCGGGTGCTCCAGACCAGGGCCTGGCCGCTGCCGAGGGCGATGGCGGCGGTGGCGAGCAGTCCCGGCAGGCCCCAGGGCTCGCCGGCGGCGAGCGCTACCGGCACTGTGAGCAGCGCCATCAGCCCCGGCACGTGCAGCATGAAGCCGACGCCGTGCAGGACCTCGCGCAAGGCTCAGCTCCGGCCGCCGTTGAAGACGTCGAGATCCTCGCGGCGGATGGCGCTGCGGGAGAACACGATCAGCTGGTCGCCGCCCTCCAGGCGGGTGGCGTGGCGAGGGAAGAAGGCCTTGCCCTTCCGCGCGACGGAGATGATGAACAGCCCGGGGCCGAGCAGCTCGCGCTCGGCGATCTCCTCCAGGGTCAGCCCCGCCAGCGGCGAGCCGGGGGCGAGGGTCAGCTCGATCACCTGCTCGCTGTCCTGCAGGGTGGTGACGTCCGTGGTCCGGGGCAGCAGGGTGATGTCCAGCAGGTGCTGGGCGACAAGCCGCTCCGGGTCGGCCAGCACCCGTACGCCGAGCCGGCGGAAGAGCTGGACGTGGCTGTCGTGGTTGACGGTGCTCGCCAGGGTCGCCACGCCGGTCTCGCGGCCGAGAAAGACCGCCATGAGGTTGGTGGAGTCGTCCGTGGTGGTGGCGATCAGGGCGTCCGCCTGCTCCAGTCCGCTCTCCTCGGGGAACTCGTCCTCGGCCACGTCCATCGCGAGCACCCGGACGTCGTGCCGGTCGGCGCAGTGCTCGGCGCGCGCCGCATCCGGCTCCACCATGACCACATCGTGCCCGGCCTCCAGTGCCAGCTCGATCAGGCTGTTGCCTACCGGGCCGGCGCCGACGATCACCAGATACATGGCTGTGAACCTTCCAGTAACCTGATTACGTACCTGAATCAGCCACGCTTGCGAGGCCTTCGCCGCGACGCTGCGGGTGGATCGTCGGCCGTGCCGGTGCGGGGCGATGACGTAGCCCCTCTCGCCCCGCCTTGCACAGCCAGCGCTGATGCCCGCCGCCGCGCAGCCTTGGCTGAGGCAGCCACGTCATCAGGCCGCCCTTTGCCAGCCGTTCAGTCGGTCCCTCTGCAGTCTGCCGGGCTATCCTCGCAGCGCACGCGCTCGAGCGTGCGGCGATAGGTGGACATGCGCTCGCCACCTACGGCCACGGCGCTGCGGGCAGCCTCCAGGGCGGCATCGGTGTTGCCCAGGGCGAGCTCCAGCCGGGCGAGGTTGTTGAGCACATCACCGCGGTGGTCTTCGGCGGTTTCCGCGGCCCGGGCCAGGGCATCGCGGGCGGCGGCCGTGCGCTCGCGGTCATGCAGGGCGTTGGCGAGGCCGAGCGCCAGGAGGCCGCTACGCGGCCAGCGCGAGACCGCGGCCTGCCAGTAGGGCAGGGCGGCGGCGGTGTCGGCGGATTCCTCCAGGGCCGCCAGGGCGCGGAACAGCGGACCGGGCTCCGCGGTAGCGGGGAGCATGCCGGGCGCCGGGGTAACCATCGCCCAGCGCTCGCCGCGGGCCCAGGTGCGGGCAAAGCGCGGCGTCTCGGTGAGATGCCGCCGATGCTCGCCGGAGCGCAGGATTACCTGCTGCGAGTCCGGGTCTATGCCCACTGCCACCGCGTAGTGCCAGTACGGCACCCAGTCGAGACCGAGATTCTGCAGAACGATCACCGGCTGGCCGCCCAGCAGCTCGCGGGTGAGGGCGTGCAGATCGGGCTCGATGACGTAGGCGAGCCGGCCATTGCTGCGGGCGGTGGCAAGCATCTCGGGCTGCAGCGTGCCCCCGCGGTCAGGCACGATCAGGCGTCCGGCCAGGTCCTCCGGAGTGGTCTCCACACCGCTCCAGACCAGCGTCGTGGCCAGCGCGGCGGGGCCGCAGTAATAGCTCGTGTCCGGAAAGAACGGCACATCGGTGAGCTCGGCAGCCGGGGCCCGGTCGGACAGCGCCGTCTGCTCCCGCGGCAGGCTGCCGCAGCCGGCCAGCGCGAGGGTCAGCAGCAGGCAGAGGGCGGCGGACGGCCACGCCGCCCGCCGGTGGGGCGCCATCAGCGTGCGGTGCTGGTCACGAACGGGAAGACATCCGTAAAGCCGAGGATGTCGGTCAGCAGCAGCACCAGGAAGATGAGCACGGCGGCGCCGATGACGCTGCTCGAGCCCGCCGGGAGCTCCTCCATGCGTGCCGCCATCTGCCGGGCCTCGGCATCGGACAGGGCCGCCACGCGCTCCTCGGCCATCGCCGGGTCCACGCCCAGGCCGACCAGCTGGTCGCGGACGTCATCACGCTCCAGCAGGCTGTGGATGCGCTCGCGCGCTTCGGTGGCGGACTGCGCCTCGGCCAGGGTGGCGGTGTCGATCATGGAGGCCTGGGCGGCCGGCAGAGCCAGGCTCACCGAGATCAGGGCCATGGCCAGCAGTACGGCGATCCAGCGGGTTGCTTGGGGGAGCTGAGTCATTGCGCGTTCTCCTTCTCTTGGGTGGCAACCACGGGGATCATAGCCCACGCCCGCGGTGCGGCGTCGAGTGCCGTGGCCGCGAACGCGAGGCAAGCGTCAGCCTGCAGGCCCGGTCTGCAAGACGCCAGCCCGTCATGCCGCCGATTCGCGGTGACGGCCATGGCCTGCCGGGACAGTCCGGCTACACTGTCGCGCATTCCCGACAGCCGACGCCTCGAGCCATGAACCTGAAGACCCTGGAACGCCGACTGACCTATCTCACCGGCCGCGCCATCCGCGACTACCGCATGATCGAGGAGGGCGACCGGATCATGGTCTGCCTCTCCGGCGGCAAGGATTCGTACACCCTGCTCTCGGTGCTGCGCCTGCTGCAGGCGCGGGCACCGGTGCGCTTCGAGCTGGTGGCGGTGAACCTGGACCAGAAGCAGCCGGGTTTCCCCGCCCACGTGCTACCGGAGTATCTGGAAGGCCTGGGCGTGCCCTACCGCATCGTCGAGGCGGACACCTACAGTACCGTGAAGCGCGTGATCCCCGAGGGGCAGACCGCCTGCAGCCTCTGCTCCCGGCTGCGCCGCGGCATCCTCTACGGCACCGCCCGTGAGCTCGGGGCCACGCGCATCGCCCTCGGCCATCATCGCGACGACATCCTCGAGACGTTCTTCCTGAATCTGTTCTACGGCGGGCGTCTGGCGGCGATGCCTCCCAAGCTGCGCAGCCAGGACGGGGACAATGTCGTCATCCGTCCGCTTGCCTATGTGCCGGAGCGCTACACCGAGCGCTATGCCGAGCGCATGCAGTTTCCCATCATCCCCTGCGACCTCTGCGGCTCGCAGCCGAACCTGAAGCGCCAGGCCATCAAGGCGATGCTCCGCGGCTGGGAGGACGAGGACCCGCGGCGGCTGAAGAGCCTGTTCAGCGCCCTGCAGAACGTCCAGCCCTCGCAGCTCGCCGACCGCAACCTGTTCGATTTCCGGGGGCTGGAGGCGCTGGCCGGCGCCGCCGGGCGGCAGTCACCGGCGGCGGAGACTGCACCCGAGGAGTCCGAGGACGACCCCCTCGCAGCCGTGGAGGCGGTGCCGCTGGCATTCGGCGGGGTGCGGCCCTAAAACGACTATCTCAACGCCCTCGCTCCGCGAATCGGTGAGATAGGCGCGTCAAGCCCTTCCGCGGCGGATCGGGACGGTCGCGTTTGGTGCCGGGACAGGCGCCGCGTACCTCCCGACGGGACACGCCGTGAATCCGTCCATGGAGGCTCCACTGCGACATCCCTGTCGCAGAGGGGCCCGTCGGGAGGCACACGGCACCTGTCCACCAGACGCTGGGTGGCCGCCGCCGCGGGTCTGTAGGTCGGGAACCGCCGCAGGCGGTACCCGACACGCCGGCAGGCGAATCCCGACAGGGCCGCCTGCGTCGCAGGTTTCGGGGGCGGGAAGGCGCATGCGGGGGCGGATGCCCCCGCATGCCGATCGCTTAGACGTAGAAGTCCAGCTCTTCCTGGTGCTTCAGCAGGTCGCGCAGCTTGTGCGGATCGTCGCCGAAGAAGAATACCAGTCCCCAGTGGGTGCCGAAGGCGGTGCGCTTGGTCACCGTCTCTTCCGCGGGCGGCGTGAGCTCGTGGAAATCGAAGTACGGGTGGTTCTCCGTCTCCTCCGGGATCTCCAGCTTGCTGACTACGCGCCGGCGCGGGTAGACGCCGAAGCAGCCTGCATAGCCCTTGGCCCCCTTGACCGGCTCCGGGAAGAAGTTCTCCACCTCGTCCTTGGTGGTCTTCGGATCCATCACCAGGATGGAGGCCTGGTAGGCGTTGAACCCGTAGGCCCGCTCCATGAGCTCGAAGGCCTTGAACCCCGGCGGCCGATAGGCCACCTCACCGAAGTACATGGTGCCGTCACTGGTGACGAAGTACTCGGGATGAATCTGACCGAACTGGATGTCGAAGGTCTTGATGAGCTTCTCGATCTCCTTTTCGATCAGCGGCCGCCAGCTCTCGAGCTCCGGGGTCGCCGGCACGAATACCGAGTAGCCCAGCGTCACGTACTCGGAGATGTTCAGGAAGGCGATCTTGCCGTCGTGGATCCAGGCCTCCACGGCGAACTCCCAGCCGTCCAGATGGCTCTCCATCAGGACCGGGAATTCCTCCTCGGGGATCAGGTCCACCTCGTCCGGCGTGCGGATCACCCGGTGGCCGAGGCAGCCGGCCTTGTCGAAGGCCTTGAGATGGATCGGGTCGTTGGGGTCGCCGTCCAGCTTCAGCAGCGTCTGGTTGACCCGCTTCAGGAAGCGGATGACGTCGGCCTTGTCGTGAGCCTCCTCGAAGATGCCCACGCGGATGCCGCCGAGCTGCGCGCGGCGCTTCATCAGCGCCTTGTCGCGGAACAACACGGCCTGGCCGTGCAGGCGCGGATTGCCCATGAGCACGGCGTTGATGGCGCCGGCCCACTCCACGGTTTCCTCGTACAGCGGGATCGCGACGTCCACGCCCTTGTCCTTGAGCAGCTCGGCGATCTCCATGGAGCGGTCGTTCAGCCGCTCGAAATTCCAGGGAATGAAGGGGATGTCGTGCTCTTCTGCGTAGTCCTGCGCCCACTCGGGGGCGACCACGACATAACGCCGGTCGAAGTTCTCGGCAGCGTCGATGGCGCCAAGCGCCCATCCGAGCAGGGCGACGTAGCCCTTCTCCGGGTTCTTCTCCATGGTGCGGAACTCCAGTTTGGGCGGAGATGTGTGGCGCGCGTGGAGCGCGACCACACCTTGAGCCTAGCACGGGGTTCCGGGGGCGCCGAACTGTGCGCCAGGCCTCGCTCCGGTCCGGGAAGCGGTGCGACGATACCGGAAAACAGGCCTGCGGAGCTCCGGCATGGGTCGATGGCCAGCCCGCACATGCCACCGGTTCGCGGCCGCGGGCCGCAGGGCGAGAAGGGCGTTGTCAAACGGAACACCAGCGTTGCTGGCGCTGGCCTTCGCTGTTGCCGCGACGGCCGCGGACCTGCCGCGGGTGGCGCTGGTGGGGCTCTTCCCGGGCAAGGCGGTGCTGGAGATCGAGGGCGAGCGCTACGTCCTCGCCGAGGGTGAGCGCAGCCCCGAGGGCATTACGCTGATCCAGGCGGGCGAGGGCAGCGCCGTCATCAGCCACGAGGGCCGCCGGCACGAGGTTGCCCTGAGTCGGGCCGTCGGCGGCCGCTACGCCGAGCCCGAGCGGCGCACCGTGCGCATCGCCCGCGACGGCCGTGGCATGTATTCGGCGAGCGGCAGCATCAATGGCCGCGGTGCGTCCTTCCTGGTGGACACCGGGGCGACACTGGTGGCCGTCAATCGCAATGACGCCCGGCGCTTCGGTATCGACTTCGAGCGCGAGGGCACCCGTGTCATGGCGGAGACGGCCAGCGGCCAGACCGCGGCATGGCGGGTGCGTCTGGACCGCGTACGGGTCGGCGAGATCGAGCTGCGCGACGTCCCGGCCCTGGTGGTAGACGGCGGCAGTCCGCGCACGCCGTTGCTGGGCATGTCCTTCCTGGGCCGCCTGAGCCTGCGGGAGGAGGGCGGGCTCCTGTTGCTGGAGCAGCGTTGAGCGCTGCTCCAGCAACAGGAGCCCAGTTCAAGGTCCGCAGTTCAAGGTTCAAAGTCCGCATCCGCACCGCCGTGCGGAGAGAATCTTTGAACTTGCAACCTTGAACTCGGAACTCGCGATCACTGACCGCGCCTTGCGCGGTCAGTGATCGCGCTCCACGACGTACTCCGCCAGCGCCCGCAGCGTGTCCGCCTCCGGGCCGAACCGCTCGAGGGCGGCGAGGGCGCTGTCGCGGAGCTCGCGGGCGAAATCCCGCGCCTCGGCGAGGCCGATGAGGGCGGGGTAGGTGGGCTTGTGGTGGCGGGCGTCGGCGCCGCTCTCCTTGCCGAGGACGCTGGCATCGCCGGCGACGTCCAGGATGTCGTCCTGGACCTGGAAGGCGAGACCGATGCACTTGGCATAGCGGTCCAGGCGCTCCAGGGCCGTGGCGTCGGCGCCCGGCGCGCACAGCGCCCCGAGCCGGACGCTGGCCCGAATGAGCGCGCCTGTCTTGTGGATGTGCATGTCTTCGAGCTCGGCGGCGTTGAGCTCACGGCCCACGGCGGCGAGATCCAGCGCCTGGCCGCCCACCATGCCGCGGGAGCCGGCGGCCAGCGCCAGCTCGTCGATCATCTGCAGCCGCCGCGCCGGTGCCGGCTCGCTGGCGTGGGCCAGGGTGCGGAAGGCCAGCGTCTGCAGGGCATCGCCGACCAGAATCGCCGTGGGCTCGTCGTAGGCGCGGTGCACCGTGGGCCGCCCGCGGCGCAGGTCGTCGTCGTCCATGGCCGGGAGGTCATCGTGAACCAGGGAGTAGGCGTGAATCAGCTCCACCGCGCAGGCCGGCGTGTTCAGCACCGGGCCGTCCACGCCGAGGGCCTCGCCACCGGCGTACACCAGCAGCGGCCGCAGCCGCTTGCCATCGCCGAGGACGGCGTAACGCATGGCCTCGTGCAGGCGCGCCGGGTGCAGGGTCGGGGCCGGCAGCAGACGCTCCAGTGCGGCCTGAACGCGGCCCTGGCTCTGCTGCAGGCGGCGCTCAAGCGTCATCGCCGGCGCCTGGCCCGGTGTCCCCCTCGAAGGGCTCGGCCCGCGCCTCCTCGCCGCTGCCGATCAGCACTTCCACCTTCTGCTCGGCCTCGCGCAGGGCGCGCTGACATTCCCGGGTGAGCCGGATGCCGCGCTCGAAGGATTGCAGGGACTCCTCGAGGGTGAGGTCACCGCGCTCCATGCGCTCGACCAGCGCTTCCAGCTCCTTCAGCGATGCCTCGAAGTCGAACGGGTTGTCTTCGGCCATGGGTGGGCAGTCGTGGTCGCTGGCGACGGGGCGCCAGTGTAGCGTGGCCGCGGCCCGGGCGCACTGGCGCTGGGCCGGCGCCGGGCGGCACGGTACACTGCCGCCGGCCCGACAGCCCTGGAGGGAATGCACCCCGCGATGACCGCCCGCTACGATTCCGCTGCCATCGAGGTCCTCACCGGCCTCGACCCCGTGCGCCGCCGGCCTGGGATGTACACCGACACCAGCCGGCCGAACCATCTCGCCCAGGAGGTCATCGACAACAGCGTGGACGAGGCGCTGGCGGGGCATTGCCGGCGCATCGACGTGGTCCTGCACCGGGACGGCTCGCTCTCGGTCACCGACGACGGCCGCGGCATGCCGGTGGACATGCACCCGGAGCAGGGGCTGCCGGGTGTCGAGGTCATCCTCAGCAAGCTGCACGCCGGCGGCAAGTTCTCCCGCGAGAGCTACCAGTTCTCGGGCGGGCTGCACGGGGTCGGCGTCTCCGTGGTGAATGCCCTTTCCACGCGGCTCGAGGTGAGCATCCGGCGCGACGGGCGCGAGTGGCGCATGGCCTTCGCCAACGGCGAGAAGCTCTCGGAGCTGGAGCCGGTCGCCGATGTCGGCCGGCGCAACACCGGGACGCGCCTGCATTTCTGGCCGGACGCCCGTTATTTCGACTCGCCGAAATTCTCGCTGCCGCGGCTGAAGCACGTGCTGCGGGCCAAGGCCGTGCTCTGCCCGGGCCTGACCGTGCGCTTCCTCGAGGAGGCGAGCGAGGAGGAGACGGTCTGGTACTACGAGGCGGGTCTCACCGACTACCTGCAGGGGGCCCTGGCCGACTGCGAGCGTCTGCCGGACCCGCCGTTCACCGGCGAGTTCGGTGCCGCCCACGAGGCGGCGGAGTGGGCGGTGACGTGGCTGCCGGAAGAGGGTGAGCCGGTGCAGGAGAGCTACTGCAATCTTGTGCCCACGACCCAGGGCGGGACGCACGTCAACGGCCTGCGCACCGGCCTCACCGAGGCCATCCGCGAATTCTGCGAGTTCCGCAACCTGCTGCCGCGGGGGGTCCGCATCGCCCCGGAGGACGTCTGGGAGCGCATCAGCTACGTGCTCTCGGTCAAGCTCGAGGACCCGCAGTTCTCGGGGCAGACCAAGGAGCGCCTGTCCTCGCGGGAGTGCGCCACCTTCGTCTCCGGCGTGGTGAAGGACGCCTTCAGCCTGTGGCTGAACCAGCACACCGCCGCCGCCGAGCGCCTGGTGGAGCTGGTGCTCGCCCACGCCCAGCGCCGCCAGCGGGCGGCGCGCAAGGTTACCCGCAAGCGCGTCACTTCCGGCCCGGCGCTGCCCGGCAAGCTCGCCGACTGCACCACCCAGGATCCGGCACGCAGCGAGCTCTTCCTGGTAGAGGGGGACTCCGCCGGCGGCTCCGCCAAGCAGGCCCGGGACCGGGAGTTCCAGGCGGTGATGCCGCTGCGCGGCAAGATTCTCAACACCTGGGAGGTGGATCCGGCGGAGGTGATGGCCTCCCAGGAGGTGCACGACATCGCCGTGGCGCTGGGCATCGAGCCCGGCTCCGAGGACCTTGCGCGCCTGCGCTACGGCAAGGTCTGCGTGCTCGCCGACGCCGACCCGGACGGCGCCCATATCGCCACGCTTCTTTGCGCCCTGTTCCTGAAGCACTTCCCGGCGCTGGTGCGCGCGGGGCACGTGTTCATGGCGATGCCCCCGCTCTACCGCATCGACGTCGGCAAGGAGACCTACTACGCCCTGGACGAGGACGAGCGTCGCGGCGTGCTCGACCGCATCGCCGCCGAGAAGCGCAAGGGCAAGGTAGCCACCACCCGATTCAAGGGCCTGGGCGAGATGAACCCCCTGCAGCTGCGCGAGACCACCATGGCCCCGGACACCCGTCGCCTGGTCCAGCTCACCGTGGACGCCCCCGAGGAGACCGAACGCCTCATGGCCATGCTCCTCGGCAAGCGCGCCGCCGCCGAGCGCCGCGCGTGGCTCGAGCAAAAGGGCGACCTCGCGGAGGTGCTGGTCTGAGCGCAGTGCGCTCAGACCAGCACCTCCGCGAGGTCGCGAGCTACAAGTGGCAAGTAGCAAGTTGCAAGCAGAGATCGAGCCGAGAGTGTCTGTTCCGTGACTTGTAACTTGCCACTTGCAACTTGCCACTGAGCGGCCGGCTTCGCATTAGCCGTAACAGTCGAATAGTGAGCTTATGTCTGACTCGACCACCACCACCACCGAATTCGAAAGCCGGCCGCTCCACACCTTCACCGAAAAGGCCTACCTCGACTACTCCATGTACGTCATCCTCGACCGGGCGCTGCCCAATGTCGGGGACGGGCTGAAGCCGGTGCAGCGGCGGATCGTCTACGCGATGTCGGAGCTCGGGCTTTCGGCGCTGGCGAAGTACAAGAAGTCGGCGCGCACGGTGGGCGACGTGCTCGGCAAGTATCACCCGCATGGGGATTCGGCCTGCTACGAGGCCATGGTGCTCATGGCCCAGCCCTTCTCCTACCGCTATCCGCTGGTGGACGGGCAGGGCAACTGGGGCTCGCCGGACGACCCCAAGTCCTTCGCCGCCATGCGCTACACCGAGGCGCGACTCGCGCCCTACGCCCAGCTGCTGCTCCAGGAGCTTGGCCAGGGCACGGTGGACTGGCAGCCGAACTTCGACGGCACCATGGAGGAGCCGGTGGTGCTGCCGGCACGGGTGCCGAACGTGCTGCTGAACGGCGGCACCGGCATTGCCGTCGGCATGGCCACCGACATCCCGCCGCACAACCTTCGCGAGGTGGTGGCGGCCTGCATCCGTCTGCTGGAAGAGCCGGACAGCGAGGTGGCCGTGCTCTGCGAGCACGTCCAGGCCCCCGACTTTCCGACGGCGGCGGAGATCATCACCCCGCGCGAGGACATCCGCCGGGTCTACGAGACCGGCCACGGCGGCCTGCGCCTGCGGGCGCGCTGGGAGCGCGAGGGGCGGGATATCGTGGTCACCGCGTTGCCGTTCCAGGTTTCCGGCAGCAAGGTGCTGGAGCAGATCGCCGCGCAGATGCAGGCGAAGAAGCTGCCGATGGTGGAGGACCTGCGCGACGAGTCCGACCACGAGAACCCGACGCGGCTGGTGATCACGCCGCGCTCCAGCCGAGTGGATGCCGAGGAGCTGATGCAGCACCTCTTCGCCACCACCGACCTGGAGAAGACCTATCGGGTGAATCTCAACGTTATCGGTCGCGACGGCCGGCCGCGGGTCCGCAACCTGCGGGAGATCCTCACCGAGTGGCTCGCCTTCCGCCGGGACACCGTCCGCCGGCGCCTGCAGTGGCGCCTGGACCGGGTGGAGGCGCGCCTGCACGTGCTGGAAGGCCTGCTGGTGGCCTACCTCAACATCGACGAGGTGATCGCCATCATCCGCGCCGAGGACGAGCCGAAGCCCGTGCTCATGGAGCGTTTCGGCCTCACCGATACCCAGGCCGAGGCGATCCTCGAGCTGCGCCTGCGTCATCTGGCGAAGCTCGAGGAGATGAAGATCCGTGGCGAGCAGGACGAGCTGGAGCAGGAGCGTGACCAGCTCCAGACCATCCTGGGCTCCGAGGCCAAGCTGACCCAACTGATCCAGGACGAGCTCGCGGCCGATGCCGAGAAGTACGGCGACGACCGGCGCTCGCCGCTGGTGGCCCGCGACAGCGCGCGGGCGCTGAGCGAGACCGAGCTGGTGCCGAGCGAGCCGGTGACGGTGGTGCTCTCGGAAAAGGGTTGGGCGCGCGCGGCCAAGGGCCACGACGTCGAGCCCGAGAAGCTCTCCTACCGGGCAGGCGATGCCTTCCGCGCCGCCGCCTGCGGGCGCACCAACCAGCTCGCCGTGTTCCTGGACGACACTGGCCGCAGCTACAGTCTCCCCGCGCACTCGCTGCCCTCGGCCCGGGGGCAGGGTGAGCCCCTCACCGGCCGCCTGCAGCCGCCGAGCGGCGCACGCTTTATCGAGGTGCTCTGCGGTGAGCTGGCGAGCCGCTGGGTGCTCGCCTCCGACGCGGGTTACGGCTTCGTCACCGCGCTCGGGAGCCTGATCGCCAAGAACCGCGCCGGCAAGGCGGTGCTGACGGTGCCGGCCGGCGCCGCCGTGCTGCCGCCGGCGCGGGTCCCGGAGGCGGCGGAGGGTGCGCTGCTGGCGGCGGTGACCAGCGCCGGGCGGCTGCTGGTCTTCCCCCTCGCGGAGCTGCCGGAGCTCGCCAAGGGCAAGGGCAACAAGATCATCCATGTGCCGAAGGAGCGACTCGCCGACGGCAGCGAGCGCGTGGCCGCACTGTGTGCCCTGGCGGCGGGGCAGCCGCTGGTGGTGCAGGCCGGGCGCCGCACGCTGACGCTCAAGGGCGGCGACCTCGAGGCCTACGCCGGAGAGCGCGGTCGCCGCGGCCGCGCCCTGCCACGGGGCTTTCAGCGTGTGGACGGCCTGCGCGCCGGCGACCTGCCGGGCGCTTGAACCCGGGCCGGCCGGACCCTATCCAAGCTTTCGACGCCGCGGCGCGGGGCCGCGGCCCGGGATCAGGCTGCTGGAGTGGTCATGAAACGCATCCTGCTGTTCCTCGGCACCAATATCGCGATCATCGTGGTCCTCGGCACCGTGCTGCGCCTCCTTGGCGTGGACCGGCTGCTGGAGGAGCAGGGCGGGGGGCTCAACTATCAGGCCCTGCTGATCTTCGCCGCCGTCTTCGGCATGGGCGGCAGCTTCCTGTCGCTCGCCATCTCCAAATGGATGGCGAAGCGCATGATGGGCGTGCGCATCATCGAGCAGCCGCGCAGCGCAGTGGAGCAGTGGCTGGTGGAGACGGTGCGCCGGCAGGCCCGGGAGGCCGGCATCGGCATGCCGGAGGTGGGCATCTACGACTCGCCCCAGGTGAACGCCTTCGCCACCGGCATGAGCCGCAACAACGCGCTGGTGGCGGTGAGCTCCGGCCTGCTGCAGACCATGAGCCGGGACGAGGCCGAGGCGGTGCTGGCGCATGAGGTCACCCACATCCAGAACGGCGACATGGTGACGCTGGCGCTGATCCAGGGGGTGGTGAACACCTTCGTGATCTTCTTCGCCCGGGTGATCGGGCACTTCGTCGACCGCGTGATCTTCAAGAATGAGCGCGGTCACGGCATCGGCTTCTGGGTGACCACCATCGTCGCCGAGATCCTGCTCGCGGTGCTGGCCTCGATCATCGTCATGTGGTTCTCGCGCCAGCGGGAGTTTCGTGCCGATGCCGGGGCCGCGCGCCTGGCCGGCCGCCAGAAGATGATCGCCGCCCTCCAGCGTCTCGGCGGCACGCCGCCGGCGGAGGACCTGCCCGACCAGATGGAGGCCTTCGGCATCTCCGGCAAGATCGCCAGCGGCGGCTTCAAGCGCCTGTTCATGTCCCACCCGCCGATAGAGGAACGCATCGCCGCCCTACGCGGTGGTTGAGCGCGCGCCGCACGGGGATTTACCGCGAAGGCGCAAAGGACGCTAAGAAGACGCAAAGAAAACGCGATGAATTCGGATAGCTCCGTGGCCACGGCTAGCCCGTGGCGAGGGCGAATGGCCGAAGTCCCCGAAAGCAATCGCTTTCTTGGCGTCCTTTGCGTCTTTGCGGTTGTCCCTTTCCCCGTTCAGGCGCCTGAAGGCGCGGCCTAGGCCTCGTCGCCGTCGAGCTTGCGGTAGAGGGTGCGGCGGCCGATGCCGAGGATGTCGGCGGCGCGGCGCTTGTTGCCGTCCACGGCCTCCATGACCTGCTGGATGTAGCGGCGTTCCACCTCGGCCAGCGGCGGCAGCTCGCTGGCCGGGGTCAGGCCGTCCGGCAGGGCAGAGGGCTCGCTGGTGCCAGGGCGGCGGACCCGCTCCGGGAGATCGGCGGGCTGGACGCTGTCGCCATCGGCGAACGTCACCGCCCGCTCGATGGCGTTGGCGAGCTCGCGCACATTCCCCGGGAAGGCGTAGCGTCGGAGGCAAGCCAGGGTCTCCGGGGCGAGGCGCGGCGTGGCGCGGCCGAGGCGCTGGGCGAACCGGGACACCAGCCGGGCGGCCAGCAGGTCGACGTCGTCTCCGCGCTCGCGCAGCGGCGGCACCGGCAGGCGGAAGGTCTCGAGGCGGTAGAACAGATCGGCGCGGAAGTCTCCCCGCTCGACGGCCGCCTCCAGGTCCTGATGGGTCGCCGCGACGATGCGCAGATCCACCGCCTGCTCGCGGTCGGCGCCGACCGGGCGTACACGGCTGTCCTCCAGCACCCGTAGCAGCTTTGCCTGCAGCGCCGCGGGCATCTCCGCGATCTCGTCCAGGAACAGGGTGCCCCCGTCGGCGGCCTGGAACAGCCCGGCCCGGGCACGGTGGGCGCCGGTGAAGGCACCCTGCACATGGCCGAAGAATTCGCTCTCCAGCAGCTCGGCCGGCACGCCGGCGCAATTGACGGCGATGAAGGGGCCCGCCTGTCGCGGGCTCTCAGCATGCACCGCGCGCGCAACCAGCTCCTTGCCCGTGCCGCTCTCGCCGGTGACGAGCACCGGCCCCTCGCCGGCGCCGATGCGGCGGATGCCGGTGAAAAGGGCCTGCATGGGCCGGCTGCGGCCGATCAGGCCGTGGAAGTCGTCTCCGCCGAGCAGCGCCTCGAATTCACTCACCCGCCGGCGCAGCCTGCGATGCTCCAGCACGCGGCCGACGCCGAGCAGCAGGTGCTCGAGATCCAGCGGCTTGGTAAGGAAGTCGTCGGCTCCCGCCTTCAGCGCCTCCACCGCCTGGCTGATGGTGCCGAAGGCGGTGATGACGATAAAGCCGACGGCATCGCCGCCGCTGCCCTCGCGGGTCGCCCGCAGCAGGGCCATGCCGTCGCTGCCGGGCAGCCGCAGGTCGCTGACAACCAGCTCCACCGGGTCCGAGTCGAGCACCTCCCGGGCCGCCGGCGCGGTTCCGACCGCTGTCACCGTGTAGCCGGCCTCGCGCAGCTCCTCCACCAGCAGGCCGCGCAGGCTGTCGTCGTCCTCCACGACGAGGATGCGGGCGCCATCGGTCTCACTCATGCTCGGGTTCCTTCACGTCTGCGGCCCGGCCCTCGGCCGGCAGGATGATCTCGAAGCGGGCGCCGCCAAAGGGACTCTCGCCCACGCGGATACGGCCGCCATGGGCCTCCACGGCCCCGTGGACCACCGCGAGCCCGAGCCCCGTGCCGCTGCCGACGGGCTTGCTGGTGAAGAAGGGCTCGAACAGCCGTTCCTGGGCATCGGGGTCGATGCCGGGGCCGTCGTCGTCCACCCGCAGCACGCACTCCGCCCCGTGCTGCGCGACCCCGACGCGTATCTCGCCACCGGGGCTTGCCTGGAGCGCGTTCTGCACCAGGTTGGCCAGGGCCTCCTCCAGCCGCGTGGGGTCGGCGTGAAGGGTGAGCCCCTCGCCGCCGTCGTCCAGCGCGAGGCGCGCGCCGGCGGCCTCCGGCATGGCCTGGGCTCGCTCGATCACGCCCTCCAGCAACGGGCGGATCTCCAGCCGGCGGGGTCGCAGCGGGCTGCGCCGGGCGAAGTTCATCAGCTCGCGGACGATCCGGGACATGCGCTGGACCTCGCCACGGATCGATTCCAGCGCCTCGCGTACCGGCGGCGCCAGGTCCGACCGGCGCAACGCGCGCTGGGCGCGCCCGTCCACGACGCTCAGGGGCGTTCCGAGCTCGTGGGCAACGCCGGCGGCGAGCTCGCCCACGGCGGCGAGCTTGCGCGACTCCCGCAGGTCCGCCTCCAGACTCTCCTGCCGCTCCCGGCGGCGCGCGATCTCGGCCTCGGAGCGGGCCAGGCTCTCCAGCATGCTGTTGAAGCCCCGGGCCAGCTCGCGGATCTCCGCCGGCCCCCCGGGCCGGGCCCGATGCGAGCGCGCACCGGTGGCGACTGCCTCCATGCTGCGGCTGAGCTCCCGCAGCGGGCCGCCAATGGCCCAGCGGTGGCCGATGATGACCACCGCGGAGAGCAGCAGCGCCAGGAGCCCGAGCCCGATGGCGCCGCCGCCACGGATCAGCGCCAGGGTGTCGCGGAAGTCGTCGGCGTGGCGCGTGATCTGGAGCAGGGCGGCGAACCGGCCGCCGGCGTCGCTCAGCGGGAGGAAGTAGACGTACAGTGCCTCGCCGTCGACCCGGGTGTATTCGCTGCCCTCCTCGCCACGGAGGGCCAGGGCCTCGATCTCGCGGGTGGGGAGGGCCCTGGCGCCCGCACCGGCGCCGGCGACCAGCTGCCCCTCGCGCCCGAACACATGCACGCCATAGACCCGGCCGAAGGAGAAGGCCGAGCGCAGCATCTCCTGCATGCGGTAAGGCTCGCCGCGCTGGATGGCGCGGCTCAGCGGGAACTGCAGCGCCCGGGCGATCAGCTCGATATCCTCGCGCATGCGCGCCTCGGCCTGACGCTCCAGCACAGACAGACCCACCGAGCCCACCGCGCCTATCATGAAGGTGAGCGGCACGACGACGAAGGCGATGAGGGCGGCACTGAGGCGCAGCCGGGACAGCATCAGGCTAGCCCGCATCTCTCACCGATTCGGGGCTGCGGTCGCGGATCTGGCGAGCAGTACTGCGTTGCGCTCGGTCCGGGTGCTCGACGTACTGTCGAGTACGCCTGCGCGCCCGGATTCTCCCGCGCGTTGGGCAGCGCGGAGCCCTTCCCGCGGGCCTCTGGCCGCACAGCGCGTGTGCAGACAAGGCGCGCTGCGCAGCGCTGTACCGCGGTACAGTCAAGCAGCGCAACGCCGGCTGCGCGCGCGCTGTACGGCCCCGCAGGGCGCTTCAGAGCGGCGCCCTGGACTGCGTTGGCGTTCTTGCAAAGGGCTACGGCCATTCGCTGCGAACGCCGCCTTGCCAGGTCGCCGCTCTGAAGCGCAGAGGCCCGCGGGAAGGGTTCCGCGCTGCCCCTCTCCTGCCCGCCATCTCCACGACCTCGCTTCGCGAATCGGTGAGAAATGCGGGCTACTGTGTCATGCTGGCAGTATGTGTCAATAAGGCACATTCACATCGGCACATTGTGGCTGGCAGGTGATGGCACGACGCCGGTGGCACGTCGCGTGCAAGGATCGCACCCGACAGTTGGGCAATCACTGCATCGAGGGAGGAACGACATGACTCTGCGACCCATGATGGCGGCCCTGGCACTGCTGCTCGCGCTCGCCCTCGGCGGCCCGGTGCTGGCCCAGAACGACGAAGGCGGCGCCGGCGGCTACTCCGAGGAAACGCTGCAGCAGTTCGTCGAGGCCCACAGCGGGGTGCTGGCCATCCGCGACGAGTACACCCAGCGGCTTCAGGAGGCCGACGACCGCGAGCAGGCAATGGCGCTCCAGGAGGAGGCCAACGAGCGCATGGTCAACGCCGTCACCGACACCGGTCTTTCGGTGGAGGAATACGGCGAGATCGCCCGCGCCGCCTCGGGTGATACCGAGCTCTCGGAGCGCATCCAGGACATGATGGAGTAGCGTCTTGCGCTACTCCATCATGAGTTGCAAGTGACAAGTAGCAAGTTGCAAGGGACGGCCTCGATCAGGAATCGAGGCACTCGGGGCTCCCGGCGGCGCTCTCGTCTTGCAACTTGCAACTTTGAACTTGCAACTACGACTTCACCGGCATGGTGATCTAGGCCGCACCAGCGGCCTAGATCACCATGCCGGTGAAGTCGTACCCCATGTCCGGCAAAGGCTCCTGCAGGAAGTGGCCCTGAACCAGGTCGACCTGGTACTGCCATAGCATGGCAAGCACCGTGGCCTCCTCCAGGTAGCCCGCGATGACGCGCTTGCCCATCTCGTGGCCGGTGGCGATGAGCTCGCGCACCTGCTGCTGGTGCCGGTCGTTGCTGCCGAGGTCTTCGGTGAGCTCGCGGGCGATCTTGAGGTAGTCCGCCGGCAGGTGCTGGATGAGCTGGGTGGTGTTGCCGGTGACGCCGAAGCCGTCCAGTGCGAAGCCGCAGCCGAGTGCCCGGGCCCGTTCATGAAACGCCTTGGCCTGGTTGAGCTGTGTGACCGCGACGCTCTCGGCGATCTGCAGCACCAGCCTTTCCCCCGGGATCTCCAGGCGCTGCAGCGTCTCGGCGAGCTGCTCCACCACCGCCTGCTCGCCGAGGCTCGCCCCGCCGATGCGCACGAACAGGGTGGTCTCGTGGCCGCGTTGCTGGCGCGCCGCCACGGCGGCAGCGGCCTGATCCAGCACCCAGCGGTCGATGGCCGCAGCCAGCCCGTGGCGCTCGGCATGGGGCAGAAAGGCCCCGGGCTCCAGCATCTCGCCGTCGGTGGCCCGTAACCGGAGACTCACCTCGTAGCGCTCGGTCTGGTCACCGTCCAGCGCCACGAGGGGCTGATAGTAGAGATCGAAGCCCTCGCCGGCCAGGGCATCCTCGATCAGTGTGCGCCAGTCGTCCCCGCCCTCGGGCTCTTCGCCGGCATGCAGCTGGACCCGGTTGCCGCCCTCTTCGGCGGCCGCCTCGCAGGCGGCGGAGGCGAGGTTGATGGCCTGCTCCGCGGTGGCGACCCCGTCACCGAGCACCGCGACGCCGAGGCTGCAGGTCTTGGTGATGGTGCGATTGCCGGCTTCGGTGACGTGATCCTCGACGCTCTTGCGGATCGACTCCGCCACCGCCAGCGCCTCGTGCACGCCGTGATGGCGCAGCAGCAGGGTGAACACCGCGTCGCTGTAACGGGCGGCCAGGCCGCCGCCGCCGGCCTGGCGTTCCACCAGCGTAGCCACGTCCCCGATGACCATGTCCAGCACGGTAATGCCGTGGGTGGCGCGTACCGCCTCCAGGTTGTCGAGGCGGACGTAGAGCAGGGCGCTGGTACTGCCGTCGTCGGCGTCCAGCTGCTCGGCGAGTGCGCGGTCGAGCACGTCGACGAAGTAGTTGCGGTTGAACAGACCGGTGAGCAGATCCTTGCGGCTCAGGTCCTCGAGCCGCTCCTCGAGCTCGGCGCTGGAGCTCTGCTCGCGGATGAGGATCTGGCTGCAGTCCTCCCCGTCCCAGCTGGCCGCGGAGAACTCCATGTGCACGCGCTCCACCTCGCCGTCCGCGGCCTGGATGTGGACGTCGATCGCCTGCTGGTCGCTGTCGCCGCGCATGTAATGACGGAAAAAGGTCTTGAAGCGGTCCTGGTCTTCGCTGGCGATGAGGTCGAGCACCGGCAGGCCCTGGATCTCGTCGAGATCGCGTACGCCGAAGCGCTCGAGATAGCTGCGGTTGGCATACACGTGCATGCCTTCGTGGACGTAGGCGATGGCGTCGCGGGAGCTGTCGAGCAGCGCGTGGCAGCGGCGCTCGGTCTCCCGCAGGGCTGCCTCGACGCGGCGGATGCGGCGGCGCTCGTGCAGCCCGGCGAGCTCGCGGGCCACCACCAGACGGAAGTGCTCGGGATCGGCCTTGCTGACCAGATCCACCGCGCCCTCCGCCATCACCTCGCGGCGGCGCTGCGGCTCCTCGCCGTCCGCGAGGACGAGCAGCGGCAGATCGCGCCCGGCCTGGTGGAGGACGCGGATGGCACTGGCGAGGGGCAGCTCCTCCAGGCCGTCGGCGCAGAGGAAAAGGTCGTAGCTGTGACCGGCGAGCGCCTCGCCGAGGGACTCCGCGTCCGCCACTGCGGTGGCGCGCACCGCCAGCCCTGCGTTGCGCAGGACGCTGGTCAGCTGCTCGACATCGTTTCCGGCGGCGTCGGCATACAGCAGCCGCAGCAGCCCGTTGTCGCTTTCCATGCTCCCCCTTGCGAAAAATCAGCCGCGGAACAGTGTCTCGATGCCATCACTGTCGCCGGCGTCGCTGTGGCGGCGGAACTCGAGCTGGACGTAGTGGGCACTGCCATCGCGCTCGCGCAGCAGGTCCAGCTCGGTTTCTCGATTGCCATGGCACAGGCGTGCCCGCCGGCCGGAGACGAAATGCGGCCCGGGCGCCAGCAGCGTCGGCGGCTGATCGCGCCCCTCGACCCGCGGCAGCAGCAGCGCCCGCTCGGCGGGCCCGAAGCGCCCGTCGTCCAGCTCGGCGCGGAGCTCCAGCGGCACCGGGTCGCTGCCGAGGATCTCGATGCCCACTTCGAGCCCGTGCCGCGGGGCGGCACGCAGCCAGCGGACGGCCCCGAGCTGCATGGGCAGACCGCGCCCCGCCAGCTCCCGCATCAGCAGCAGCTCGCCGACGGTGAGCCGCCGTGGCGCTTGATCCCCGGACAGCAGACAATAGCCGCTGGCACTGATGTTGACCAGCTGCCAGATGTCGTCTTCGGCGTGCTCCGAGGGCGGCGCCGCGGGGACATCGTCTGAGACGCGGTCGGCCTCCCGCAGCGAGGCCAGCAGCTCGCTCGGGTAGAGCACGCTCCATACATCCGGCCGCGCCGACTGTTCGGCGCGGGGGGTGCCGGCCTCAAAGCGGCTGCGCTCGCGTTCGGCGGCGTCCGCCCGCCGTCCGAGCCGCTCGCAGAGCGTCGCGTGCACCTGGCGGAACCCGGCCTGGACCTCGGCGCGAGCCTCGGCGCGCAGGCGCCGGTGGCGGCGCGTCGGCACGGCTGCCAGGGCGAGAGCGATCCGCCCGGAAAGCTCCGGGTCCAGCCGGGACAGCTCCCCGCTGCGGCCCTGGCCGCCGGACAGGGCCCGGCGCAGGCGTTGCAGCAGGGGTGTGGTCTGCAGCGTGCGGTCGTCCGCCCGGTCCAGCTCAGGGATGGCCGCGTGGGGCGGACCGTCGGCGCTCCGCGGCACCCGGTAGACGGCGTCATCGGTGCCCTCGTCCGCGCCTGCCTCGCCCAGGCGGGCGCTGTCGGCGAGACGCCCGAGCAGCTCCCAGACCTCGACGATCTCGTGCTGGTCCAGTCGGTGCGGGCCGATCGCGGCGCACAGCAGGAGCTGCTTGTAGGCCTCCTCGGGGCTTGCGCCGCCGCCATCGCTCGCGCGCACCCGCACGCCGGCAACCCCCTCGGCCTCCGCCAGGGCGAACAGGCGATGCACCCGCGCCCACAGGCCCTCGCCCGGGGGGGCGTAGGCCAGCCAGTGCTCGAGCAGCTCGCGGCCGCGCAGGCGCAGGGCATGCTCCAGCGCCAGCGCCACCCGCCGCCGGCGGCGCAGGCCGGACGGCACCTCGGTGGCGGCGATCTCGTGGCCGAGGGCCGCCTCCGCCAGCAGGCGGCGGGCCAGCGTGGCCGCGCCGGCCGCGTTGCCGCGCAACGGCAGCGGCCGACCCAGGCAGTGCCGGCGCAGCGCGTGCACGAGGTAGTCGATCAGCGGCAGCAGGCGCTCCAGTGCCGCGAGGCGCTCGCCCACCGGCAGCGACCAGCGATTGAGCCGGTTCAGCGCACGGAAGACCTGCGGTCCGGTCTCGGCGAGATTGGCCAGGGGGAGGCCGTCGATCCAGCTGCCGATGGCTCGCGGATGCCAGTCGAACTCCTCTCGCTGCGGGTGCGAGCGCGCGGGCAGCTCCAGTGCCGGAGGGGTGGTCATCGGTCTGCAAGATCCCATGCGTATTGGGGCGGCCGGTCGCCCGTTCGCGGCGAGTATAGCAGTGAGAATTGCGTCACTCCGCGTCGTCGCCGTTGCGGTCCCGGGTCCAGTCCACCGGGGTCTTCCAGGGGCGTCCGGCGTCCTCGCGCACGAGCCGCGGCAACAGATACCCGGGCACGCGCTCGGCCAGCGCCCGCATCAGCGCCCGCGCCTCGCGCTCCGGCACCTCGAAGTGCGCGGCACCGCGGACGCGGTCCAGGAGGTGGAGGTAGTAGGGCTGCACGCCGAGCTCGAAGAGCCGCTCGCCCAGGGCTTCCAGGGTGTCGACCTGGTCGTTGACGCCGCGCAGCAGAACGGCCTGATTGTAGAGCGCGACCCCGGCCCCGCGCAGCCGTGCGACGGCATCGGCCACCGCGGCGTCGAGCTCAGCGGGATGATTGGCGTGGAGGACGAGCACAGGGCGCAGCCGGCCACCGGCCAGCCAGGCGAGCAGGGCGTCGTCCACCCGTTCCGGCAGGACCACGGGGAGACGGCTGTGCACCCGCAGCCGCCGCAGGTGCGGGATCCCGTCCAGCGCGGCGGCGAGGTCCTGCAGACGACGGTCGCTCAGGCTAAGCGGGTCGCCGCCGCTCAGCAGCACCTCCTGGATGTCCGGGCGCTCGCGCAGGTAGGCGAGTGCGCCCTGCCACCGGTGTACGGCGGCGTTTTCCTCGGCGTAGGGGAAATGCCGCCGGAAGCAGTAGCGGCAGTGAATGGCGCAGGCGCCGGTGGCGATCAGCAGCGCCCGGCCGCGATACTTGTGCAGCACGCCGCCCCCGACCAGGCTCTGCGCATCGCCTACCGGATCCTCGATGAAGCCGGGCGTATCCGCGGCCTCGGCGTCCAGGGGCAGCACCTGGCGCAGCAGGGGGTCAGCCGGGTCGCCCCGGCGCATCCGCCGCACGTAACCCCACGGTACCCGCAGCGGGAACAGCCGGGCGCCGTGGTGGGCACCCGCCAGCAGCGCGGGGTCAAGATCCAGGGCCCGCAGCAGCTCAGCCGGGTCCCGGATAGCCGCCGCGAGGGCCTGCTGCCAGGCGGGTGGCCCGTCGGTGGCCTGGCGGCGCGCGGTCTCGGCGCTCATGTTCTATCGCTCCCGCATTTCCGTTAGCATGCGCCAGTTTCGGCCCCGGGCCGCCATCAGCGGCCGCTGCAGAGAACGGAGAGGGCATGGCGACCTACAGCACCAACCAGTTCAAGTCGGGCCTGAAGATCATGCTCGACGGCGAACCCTACACCATTGTCGAGAATGAGTTCGTCAAGCCGGGCAAGGGCCAGGCGTTCAATCGCGTGAAGGTGCGCAACCTCAAGACCGGCAAGGTCATCGACCGGACCTTCAAGTCCGGCGACAGCGTCGAGGCGGCGGACGTCCTCGAGACGCAGATGCAGTATCTGTACACCGACGGCGAGTTCTATCACTTCATGGCGCCCGAGTCCTTCGAGCAGCATGCCGCCCCGGCCGCGGCAGTGGGTGACAACGCCAAGTGGCTCAAGGAGCAGGAGCTTTGCAGCGTCACCCTGTACAACGGCGCGCCGCTGTCTGTGGAGCCGCCGCCCCATGTGACCCTGAAGGTGGTGCAGACCGACCCCGGTCTCAAGGGCGACACCAGCAGCGGCGGCAGCAAGCCGGCCACGCTGGAGACCGGGGCGGTGGTGCAGGTGCCGCTGTTCATCCAGGAGGGCGAGGTGCTGAAGGTGGACACGCGCACCGGCGAGTACATTTCCCGCGCGAAGGACTGAGCCGCGTGGGCGCGGCAGGCGGCGCCGACTGGCGCCCGGCCGCGAGCCGGGAGGCGCTGCGCCGGCGCGCGGCGCGCCTGGCCAGCATCAGGGCCTTCTTTGCGGAGCGCGCGGTCACCGAAGTGGAGACGCCGGTGTTGGCGGCGGCCGGTGTCACCGACGCCCAGCTCGATGGCTTCCCGGTCCCCGCCGCCGACAGTCGCTGGCTCCAGACCTCGCCCGAATACGCCATGAAGCGCCTGCTCGCGGCAGGCTTCGGCGACTGCTACCAGATCACCCGGGCATTCCGCGCCGGCGAGCGCGGGCGCCGGCATAACCCCGAGTTCAGCCTGCTGGAGTGGTACCGGGTCGGGTTCGACCATCACCGGCTGATGGCCGAGGTGGCGGCCCTGGTGGCCGAGGTGCTGGGCCCGGGGACCACGGCAACCCTGAGCTATGCGGAGGCCTTCCGCCGGGCCGGCCTGCCGGATCCGCTCACCGCGCCGACGGCGCGCCTCGCCGCCGCGGCGGAGGACCATCATGGTGCCCTGACCGCGCCACTGGAGCGCGATGAGCTCCTGGATCTGCTGTTCGGCACGATGGTACAGGCGGCGCTGCCGGCGCGCTGTTTCGTTACCGAATTCCCGGCGAGTCAGGCGGCGCTGGCCCGGCTCTCCCCGGCCGACCCGCGCGTGGCCGAGCGCTTCGAGCTCTTCGCCGAGGGCATCGAGCTCGCCAACGGCTTCCACGAGCTCACCGACCCCGAGGAGCAGCGCGCCCGCTTCGCCGCCGATACCGCCCGCCGCCGGGCCGCCGGCCGGCCCACGCCCGCCATCGACGGGCGCCTACTCGCCGCCCTGGAGTCCGGCCTCCCCCCCTGCGCCGGCGTCGCCCTGGGCCTGGACCGGCTGTTCATGCTGGCGGAGGGCGCGGATTCGGTGGACGCGGTGATGGCCTTCCCCTGGGAGCGCGCCTAGCGGGCGAGAGTTGCAAGTTGCAAGTTGCAAGTGACAAGACCAGCTTGGCCTGTCGCTCTGTGGGAGGGTTTCGCCCCCAGCTCGCAACCTGTTACTCGCCACTTGCAACGTGCAACTTGCAACTTGTTACTCGGATCCGGAGCTGGGGGCGCGCCCGCGCCCCCAGCTCCGCACCACCATGTCCCGGACGCGCGCCACCGCGTCCTCGGGAACGGCGGCCGGGTCGCCGGACTCGCGGGGGTCGTAGTGGAAGATGTAGAGCCGGGAGACGAACTGCTCGAAGGGCAGGGAGCCCTCGCCGAAGCGCTCGCCGTGGCCCTCGATGGCCACCTCGACCCCGTTCCCCCAGTCCTGGCCGCTGTCGTTGTTGGGGTTGAAGAAATACACCCGCATCCCGCCCTCCGGGTCGAGGCCGACCCGGTGCAGCGAGATCGCGTGCCAGCCGATGAAGCGCGCGGCGCTGTCGGTCATGGCGAGCCCGACCGGCTGCGGGTGAATCACCGGCATGTTGCCGTTGTAGAGCGGGTGGTAGGCGGCATGGAACTGGCGGATGAAGTCATCCAGATCCACCAGCTTGCCAGTGGGCACGTCCACCGCGATGGCAAAGCCGTGGCTCACCCACCAGCCGTGGAACTGCGGATTCACCCAGCGGTGGAAGTCGCCCTCGCGGTGGGCGCAGCGCCGGCCCATCTCCTCGTAGAGGGCGTCGAGGTGCGGCACCGTCACCGCCGAGACCGCATCCACATCCGACAGCAGCGGCGGCAGATCGGCGGCGAGCAGGGGACCGGAGTGCAGCGGCTTGCCCTCGAAGGCGATGACGATGTCGTCGTGCCGTGCCGCCCACGCCACCAGCTGCAGGAGGTAGTCCGGGTCGTTGCTGGACCACATCGACAACGCACGCGCCGACTGGCAGGTGGGGTTGTTGCCCTGCCCCACGCCGAGCGGATGGCCCAGCATGCAGAGCACGCCCTCCAGGAGCGTCGCCTCGGGCCCGGGGTGGTCCTCCGGCAGCCAGCCGAGGCGTATGCGCGCCGGCTCGCACAGCGGCAGCTGCATCTGCCGCCACAGCGCCGGCGCCACCGGCGGGTCGTACAGCACGCCGCGCTCCAGCAGCCCCGCCAGGCCAAAGACCGCCTGCGGCGTCTCGGGCCAGACGGCCCGGCGAATGAGCTCGCGCACCAGCTCGCCATAGCAGGCGAAGCCGTCCGTGCCGGTCGCGCTCAGGCCAAGGGCGGTGGGGATGAGATCCTCGTTCTGGCCCACGACGTGCCGCAGGAACACCGGGTGATAGGGGGAGACCAGCCCGGTGTCATGCATGGCGCGGGCGAAACCCAGCGCCTCCTGGCGCAGCGCCTGATAGTCCATGCCCTCCAGGCGCTCGGCATAGGCCGCGAGGCCCGGGTCCTCGCGGCAGCCGTTGGTGGGCGCGAACAGGGCGCTGATCAGCCGCTCGGCGCCGCGGCCCTGCCCCGGGCCGAGCTCGGTGGCGTCCTCCCGGGCCAGGAACGCCGCCACGCCGGTGATCATCTCCTTGACCGGCGTCACCATGATCGGGCGCTGCGCGAGGATGCGCCAGATCTCGCGGATCAGCTCCTCGAGCACGTCGCCGAAGCCCACGTGCTCGACGACGAAGCGGAAGTGGCGCTGCACCGGCTCCGCCAGATTCCCAAGATGAACGCGTTCTGCCTCGGTGAGCTGGCCGAACAGCAGGCGCAGATTGAGCGCGAGTATCTGCGAGAGCAGGTGCCGGGCCTGCTCGGCCGACAGGTTCGGGTGCGCGTATCGGCCTACGGCCACCGCGGTCAGCCGCAGCTCGTTGAGGCACTCCAGCACCACGTCCGCGGGGCTGCCCTGGTGCAGCGTATTGGCGCAGAGCGTTGGCTGCAGACGCACCGGGTGCTCGTAGTCGCCCCCGGCAAAGACGCCCGCCCGGTCGAGCCTCGCGATGCGCTCGAACAGGGCCTCCTCGCCACCGGGCATCGCCAGCAGCCGCCTGATGGCGTCCAGCACCCGGGCGCTGCGGGTGTGCTTGGCGAAACGCTGGGCACTCTCGAGCTGGGCGATGCCCTCGTCCAGGCGCTCGAGAAGCCGCTCCAGGCGCTCGCGCTCGCCGGCTGCCGGGTCGGTGTCGGTCATGGTCGTCCTCCGGCCAGCGGTCGCCCCGCGGCCCACGGCCGCTACGGTCGTCGAAAGCGCGCGGCCGTGCAACCGGCGTGGCGCTCAGCCCGCATCTCTCACCGATTCACGGCTGCGGCCGTGGATCTGGCGGGCAGTCCGGCGTTGCGCTCGGCCCGGGTGCTCGACGTACTGTCGAGTACGCCTGCGCGCCCGGACTCTCCCGCGCCTTGTCCTGCCCGCCATCTCCACGCCCTCGCTTCGCGAATCAGTGAGAGATGCGGGCTAGCGTCTCGCCGAGGCGAACCGGCGCTTCGGGCCGCAGGCCGGCGTTCCAGCGGACCTGGCCCGGGCCGAACGCGAGGATCACCGTGGAGCCGAGATTGAAGCGGCCGAGCTCCTCGCCGCGCGCGAGTGCCGGACCGCGGTCGCCGTAGTCCCAGGTGCGCAGCGTCTTCGCGGCGGGCGGCGTGATCTCGCCTGCCCAGACCGTCTCGATGCTGCCGACACCGATGGCCCCGACCAGCACGACGGCGAACGGCCCGCGGGCCCCGTCGAACAGGCAGACGACGCGCTCGTTGCGGGCGAACAGCTCCGGCACCGCGCGCACCAGCGGTGGCGAGACGCCGAACAGCCGGCCGGGTACGTGCAGCATGCGCCGCAGCCGTCCGGCGCAGGGCATGTGCACCCGGTGGTAGTCCCTGGGCGAGAGGTAGAGCGTGGCGTAGGCGCCATCCCGCAGTCCTGCGGCGAGGCCAGGGTCACCGCCGAGGAGCGCGGTGAGGGTGTAATGCTGGCCCTTCGCCTGCATGAGCTGCTCGCCCTCGAGGCGCCCGTGGGCGCTAAGGCGGCCGTCCACCGGGCTCGTGACCGCATCCGCGGTCGCCGGCTGCGGCCGCACGCCGGGGCGCAGCGCCCGGGTGAAGAAGGCATTGAAGCTTGGATAGGCGGCCGGGTCCGGCTCCGCCGCCTCGCCGAGGTCTACGGCATAGAGCCGGCGGAACGCGCCGATCAGCACCGACTTCCACGGCCGCCAGGGCCAGCGCGCGGCCCGGTGCACGCAGCGGGAGAGGGCGTGCTGAGGCAGCATGGCCAGAAGCCGGGCGAACAGGCGGTCGGCCGCGCTTGCGGCCTCGGGAGCGGGCACCGGGCTCAGCCCTCCTCGCCGTAGCGCTCGCGCATGCGCAGGTAATCGCCGGCGAGAACGCGGCGCCCGTGCGGCGGCTGGAATACGGCCTGCAGCCGGCCCGCGGGGTTGATCAGCAGGACTGCCGAGCTGTGATCGACGCTGTAGCTATCGCCGCCGCCCTCGTCGTGCACGGTGTAGGCGATGCCAAGGGCCTTGGTGAGCCGGTCGAGGGCGGCGCGGTCACCGGTGGCGCCGGTGAATTCGGGATGGAAATGGGTGACGTAGCTGGCGAGCCGCTCCGGCGTGTCGCGGGCTGGATCCACCGAGATGAACAGCATGCCGGTATCGGCCGCTACGCCTTCCGCTTCCAGTCGCTCCCACGCGCCGGCAAGGTCCGCCAGGGTGACCGGGCAGACATCGGGGCAGTGGGTAAAGCCGAAGAACAGGAAATGCCACTCGCCCTGGAGGTCCCGGGTCGAGAGCGGCTCCCCGCGGTGGTCGATCAGTGTGACTTCGGGCAGCGGCCGGCCGCCCGGCAGCCAGGTGCCGTTGAGCGGCGGCTCGGGCTCGCTCGTGAGCCAGAGCACGGCGCCCACGGTGCTGGCGGCCCCGGCAATGAGGGCCACGGCGAGCAGCAGGGTCATCAGGCGAAGGCGTGTCATCGTTGAGCGGTCCCGGCCGACCCGTGAGACGGCACACGCCGCCGTGGCGGCATGGCATCATTCAGCCCGACATCCTAACCCTGGGCCGCGGGCGCGGAAAGGCGCCCCCGATGAGGCCGCAACGATGACCGGACTTCCCGAATCGCCGCCGCCGGAGCTGGAAACGGTGGGCGATTACGTGCGCTGGGCGGCGAGCCGGTTCCAGGCCGCCGGGCTCGCCTATGGCCACGGCACCGACAACGCCCTGGACGAGGCAGCGGCGCTGGTGCTGGCGACGCTGCAGCTGCCACCGGATCTGCATGCCGCCTATTTCTCGTGCCGGGTGACGGCGCCGGAGAAGGCGGCCCTGCTGGCGGCGGTGCGCGAGCGGGTGCAGGTCCGCCGGCCGCTGCCCTATATCACCGGCGAGGCCTGGTTCTGTGGGCTTGCCTTCCGGGTGGACGAGCGCGTGCTCATCCCCCGCTCGCCCATCGCCGAGCTGATCGAGGCCGGCTTCCAGCCCTGGCTGGATCCGGACCGTGTGCAGCGCATCGCCGACGTCGGTACCGGCAGCGGCTGCATCGCCATCGCCTGCGCACTGGCCTTCCCGGGGGCGGAAGTGGCTGCGCTGGATCTCTCGGAGGCGGCGCTGGCGCTGGCACGGGAGAACGCCGAGCGGCACGGCGTCACGGAACGCGTGCGCTGCGCGCGCTCCGACCTGCTCGCGGCCGTGCCGGCGGAGCCGGCGTGGGACCTGATCGTGAGCAATCCCCCTTACGTGGACAGCGAGGCCATGGCGGCGCTACCCCCCGAGTACCGCCACGAGCCGCGCGACGCCCTCGCGGCCGGCAGCGACGGCCTCGATCTGGTGCATCGCCTGCTGCCCGAGGCCGCCCGGCGCCTCAGCGACCATGGCCTGCTCGTGTGCGAAGTCGGCCACAGCCGCCCGGCTCTCGAGGCCGCCTACCCGGATCTCCCGGTGACCTGGGTTGAGCTGGAGCGGGGCGGCACGGGGGTCTTCGTCGCTGACGCAGAGGCGCTGCGTCGGCAGTTCATACAATGAGTTCAAGGTTCAAAGTTCAAAGTTCAAAGGCCGCGGGTTAGAGTACGGGGCCGGTAGCCGCCGCGCCCTCTCGCTTTGAGCTTTGAACCTTGAACTTTGAACTTCCCACTTTGAACTCACGCTAATGTCCGGCAACACCTTCGGCCGCCTTTTTACCGTGACCACCTTCGGCGAGAGCCATGGGCCTGCGCTGGGGGCGGTGGTGGACGGCTGTCCGCCGGGGCTGGCGCTCAGTGAGGCGGATCTGCAGGGGGATCTGGACCGGCGGCGGCCGGGGACGTCACGGCATACCTCCCAGCGGCGGGAGACGGACAGCGTGCGCATCCTCTCCGGGGTGTTCGACGGGCGCACCACCGGCGCGCCCATCGGGCTGCTGATCGAGAACGTCGACCAGCGCTCGCGGGACTACGCGAAGATCCGCGAGCAGTTCCGCCCCGGGCACGCCGACTACACGTACTGGCAGAAGTACGGCATCCGCGACTACCGCGGCGGTGGGCGTTCCTCGGCCCGCGAGACCGCGCTGCGGGTCGCCGCCGGCGGTATCGCACGCAAGTATCTGGCCGAGCGCCTCGGGGTGCGCATCCGCGGCTGGCTCGCCCAGCTCGGGCCCATCGAGCTCGCACTGGACGACTGGGAGGCGGTGGACGCCAACCCGTTCTTCTGCGGCGAGCCGGAGCGCGTGCCGGAGCTCGAGGCCTACATGGACCGGCTGCGCAAGGAAGGGGATTCCATTGGCGCGGCGGTGGGCGTGCTCGCCCGCGGCGTGCCGCCCGGGCTTGGCGAGCCGGTGTTCGACCGCCTGGATGCCGACCTCGCCCATGGGCTGATGAGCATCAACGCCGTGAAGGGCGTGGAGATCGGCGCAGGCTTCGCGTCGGTGGCGCAGAAGGGCACCGAGCACCGTGATGAGATCACGCCGGAGGGCTTCCTCTCCAACAACGCCGGCGGGACGCTGGGCGGCATCTCCACCGGCCAGGACGTGGTGGCGCGCATCGCGCTCAAGCCCACCTCCAGCATCCGCCTGCCCGGGCGCTCGGTGAACGTGCGCGGCGAGCCCACGGAGGTGGTCACCACCGGCCGCCACGACCCCTGCGTCGGCATCCGCGCAACGCCCATCGCCGAGGCGATGATGGCGCTGGTGCTCATGGACCACTTCCTGCGCCACCGGGCCCAGAACGCGGACGTCGATTCCGGCACGCCGGTGATCCCCGCCGAACCCGGTCGCTGAGGTGCCCCAAGGGCTGCCCTTCAAGCGCCTCGCTGCGTTCTATTTCTGCTTCTTCGGGGTCCTTGGGGTGCTCGCGCCCTACTGGGGACCTTACCTGCGCAGCCGTGGCTTCGGCGCCGCCGAGATCGGCGAGCTGATCGCCCTGCTGCACGCCACCAAGATCATCGCGCCCAATCTCTGGGGCTGGCTTGCGGATCGCACCGGCCGGCGTATCGCCATCATCCGCGGGGCCTGTCTCGCGGCGCTGGTCGGCTTCGCCGGCGTGCTGCTGCCCGGGGGCTACTGGTGGATGGCGCTGGTGATGGTGGCGTTCAGCTTCTTCTGGAACGCCGCGCTGCCCCAGTTCGAGGCCAACACCATGAGCCATCTCGGGGCGGAGACCCACCGCTATCCGCGCATCCGGCTCTGGGGCTCGGTAGGGTTCATGCTCTCGGTGCTGGTGCTGGGCGAGGCGGTGGACCGGCTTGGCGCGGGTATCGTGCCCTGGGTGCTGCTTGGCCTGTTCGCCCTGCTGGCGGGGGTGAGCCTGAGCGTGCCGCCGGCGGAGCGCGCCATCCGCGCCGGCGGCGACGGCGGCTTCCTGCGGGTGCTGACGACGCCGCGGGTGGCTGGCCTGCTGGTCGCCTGTTTCCTGCTGCAGGCAAGCCATGGCCCGTTCTACGCCCTCTACAGCATCTACCTGCAGGACAACGGCTATTCCGGCGGCACGATCGGCGTGCTCTGGTCCCTCGGCGTGCTGGCGGAGATCGGCGTGTTCCTGCTCATGCCGCGCTGGCTCCCGCGCTTCGGCCCGCGGCGCCTGCTCACCCTGGCCATGGCGCTGACGACGGTACGCTGGCTGGTGGTGGGGGCGTTCCCGGGCTCGCTGGCGCTGCAGGCCGGGGCCCAGCTGCTGCATGCCGCTAGCTACGGGGTCTACCACGCCACCGCCATCTCGCTCATCGACCGCTTCTTCGTCGGCGGCCATCAGGGGCGCGGACAGGCCCTCTACAGCAGCCTGACCTTCGGTGCCGGTGTCGCCGCCGGGAGTCTGCTGGCGGGCCATCTCTGGGAGTCGGCGGGCAGTGCCGCCACCTTCTACGCCGCCGCGGCCGCGGCGGCAATGGGGGCGGTGCTCGCGTTCCGGGTGGCGCCGGTGGCGCATCAGCCCGTGGATGAGTCCCGCCGGGCTTGAAGGGCGGTGGTCGAAAACCTTACCTGACCGGTGTGGTCGCCAAGCCGGTGTCCCGCGATGCCTCGGGCGTATTTTGCAGCCGTGCCCGGTGCGAGGCGGGGCGGAAGCGCTCGGGACACGCCGTGAATACGTCCGTGTAGGCTCGTAGGCGAGGTCCCTCTCGCCTACGGTCCCGAGCGCTTCCGCCCCGCCTCGCACTGCCGACGTTTGCGGCATCTTCCGCGAGAGCGCCAGGGAGGGCACATGCCGGAGTCAAGGACCTGGTGCGCCGACCATCGGCAACGCAGTGCTGCGACTCGCATCAGCGGTTCAGCGCCTGCCCGGGCTGTGGGTATAATATCCGGCTACCCGTGCGGCGCGGTACGGTGACTGTGCAAGCGCCAGGTGCCTGAGAAACGAGGACAGTCATGGCCGGAAAGACTCTCTACGACAAGCTCTGGGATGCCCATGTCGTGCGCGACAACGGCGACGGCACCGCGCTGCTCTACATCGACCGGCAGCTGGTGCACGAGGTGACCTCGCCCCAGGCGTTCGAGGGTCTGCGCCTGGCCGGGCGGGGCGTGTGGCGCACCGAGGCCAATCTGGCCGTGGTGGACCACAACGTGCCCACCATCGGTCGCGAGAGCGGCATCGACGACCCCATCTCGCGCCTGCAGGTGGAGACGCTGGACCGCAACTGCCGCGAGTTCGGCATCGTGCAGTTCGGTCTGCTGGACCGCCGACAGGGCATCGTGCACATCATCGGCCCCGAGCAGGGCGCGACCCAGCCCGGCATGACCGTGGTCTGCGGCGACTCCCACACCTCCACCCACGGTGCGATGGGGGCGCTCGCCTTCGGCATCGGCACCTCCGAGGTGGAGCACGTGCTCGCCACCCAGACCCTGGTGCAGTCGAAGTCGAAGCGCATGCTGGTTCGCGTCGACGGCCGGCCCGGGCCCGGGGTCACCGCCAAGGACATCATGCTCGCCATCATCGGCAAGATCGGCACCGCCGGCGGCACCGGCTACGCCATCGAGTACGGCGGCGAGGCCATCCGCGCGCTGCCCATGTCCGGGCGCATGACCATCTGCAACATGTCCATCGAGGCCGGCGCGCGCTGCGGCATGGTGGCCGTGGACGACACCACCATCGAGTACATGCGCGGTCGGCCCTACGCTCCCCAGGGCGCGATGTGGGACCGCGCGGTGGACTACTGGCGCACGCTGGTCAGCGACGACGATGCCGAGTTCGACCGCGTCGTCGTGCTCGACGCCGCCGAGATCAAGCCCCAGGTCTCCTGGGGTACCTCCCCGGAGATGGTGGTGCCGGTGGACGGCGTGGTGCCGGATCCGGCCGCGGAGCCGGACGAGGTCAAGCGCGCCGGCATGAAGCGGGCGCTGGAGTACATGGGGCTCGAGCCCGGGACGCCGATCCGCGAGATCCGCCCGGAGAAGATCTTCATCGGCTCCTGCACCAACGCGCGCATCGAGGACCTGCGCGCCGCGGCGCGCATCCTGCGCGGCAAGCGCATCGCCGAGGGCATACGCCAGGCCATGGTGGTGCCGGGCTCGGGCCTGGTTAAGTGGCAGGCCGAGCAGGAGGGGTTGGACGAGGTGTTCAAGTCCGCCGGTTTCGAGTGGCGCGATGCCGGCTGCTCCATGTGCCTCGGCATGAACCCGGACCGGCTCGGCCCGGGGGAGCGCTGCGCGTCCACCTCGAACCGCAACTTCGAGGGCCGCCAGGGCCAGGGCGGGCGCACTCATCTGGTGAGCCCGGAGATGGCCGCCGCGGCGGCAGTGGCCGGGCATTTCGTCGACGTCCGTGAGGTGGAGGCATGAGCATGGAGCCCCTGACCCGGGTCACCGGCGTGGTGGCGCCGCTGGATCGCGCCAACGTCGACACCGACGCGATCATCCCGAAGCAGTTCCTGAAGTCGATCCACCGCACCGGCTTTGGCCCCAACCTGTTCGACGAATGGCGCTATCTTGACCACGGCGAGCCGGGGCAGGACAACAGCGGCCGGCCGCTGAACCCGGACTTCGTGCTCAACCAGCCCCGCTACCGGGATGCCCGCATCCTGCTCACACGGCGTAACTTCGGCTGCGGCTCCTCCCGGGAGCACGCGCCCTGGGCGCTGGCGGACTTCGGCTTCCGCGTGCTCATCGCGCCGAGCTTCGCCGACATCTTCTACAACAACTGCAGCAAGAACGGGATCCTGCCGGTGGTGCTGCCGGAGGACACCGTGCAGTCGCTGTTCGAGGCGACCTGGGCGAACGAGGGCTACACGCTCACCGTCGATCTGCCGGAGCAGGTGGTCACCACCCCCGAGGGCGAGCGTCACGGTTTCGACATCGATCCGCACCGCAAGCGCATGCTGGTGGAGGGGCTGGACGAGATCGGCCTGACCCTGGAGCGCGCCGACGACATCCGCGCCTACGAGGCGAAGCGCCGCGAGGTCACCCCGTGGATCTTCGAGGGTGTGGGGCGGGCATGAGCCACCGCATCCTGATCCTGCCGGGAGACGGCATCGGCCCCGAGATCGTCGCCGAGGCGGAAAAGGTCGTCACGGCGCTGCAGGCGGACTTCGGCCTCGATGCCGAGGTCGAGCACGCCCGGCTGGGCGGCCAGGCCGTTGACGCCGAAGGGGCCCCGCTGCCGGAGAGCACCCTGGCCCGCGCCCGCGAGGCCGACGCCATCCTGCTCGGCGCCGTGGGCGGTCCGAAGTGGGAGGCCATCGACCGGCCGCTGCGGCCCGAGCGCGGGCTGCTCGCCATCCGCGCCGAGCTCGGGCTGTTCGCGAACCTGCGGCCGGCGCTGCTGTTTCCCGAGCTGGCCGGCGCCTCGGCGCTGCGCCCGGAGGTGGTGGCCGGGCTCGACATGCTGATCGTCCGCGAGCTCACCGGCGGCATCTACTTCGGCGAGCCCCGCGGCCTCCGTATCCGTGAGGACGGCGTCCGCGAGGGCTTCAATACGCTGCGGTACGGCGAGGACGAGATCGAGCGTATCGGCCGCGCGGCGTTCACGGCGGCTCAGCGCCGCAACGGGCGACTGTGCTCGGTGGACAAGGCCAACGTGCTGGAGTCGAGCGAGCTCTGGCGCGAGGTGATGGAGCGGCTCGCTCCGGAGTACCCGGACGTCAGCCTCTCCCACATGTACGTGGACAACGCCGCCATGCAGCTGGTGCGGGCGCCGAAGCAGTTCGACGTCATCGTCACCGGCAACCTGTTCGGCGACATCCTCTCCGACTGCGCCGCCATGCTCACCGGCTCCATCGGCATGCTGCCCTCGGCCTCCCTGGATGAGACCGGCAAGGGACTCTACGAGCCGGTGCACGGCTCGGCGCCGGACATCGCCGGGCGGGACGCGGCCAACCCGCTGGCCACCATCCTCTCGCTGGCCATGCTGCTGCGCTACAGCCTCGACGAGGGCGCGCTGGCGGACCGTGTGGAGGCGGCGGTGGGCCGCGTCCTTGGCCAGGGCCTGCGCACCCCGGACATTGCCGGCGAGGGTGAGCCGGTGGTGGGCACGACGGCCATGGGGGATGCGGTGGTGGCCGCGCTCGGGGCGGTCTGAGCGGGGCATCCGGAACACTCTCGCGCCCGCGCCCCGGCGCGGCGCGCCGTAAACCATCGAGGTCATCATGAAACGAATCGGATTTGTCGGCTGGCGGGGCATGGTGGGCTCCGTGCTCATGGAGCGCATGCGCGCGGAGGACGACTTCCGCGACATCGACCCGGTATTCTTCTCCACCTCCCAGGCCGGCCAGCCGGGTCCCGACGTGGGCCGCGAGGTGCCGCCGCTGCAGGATGCCCATGATATCGACGCCCTGGCCGGGATGGACGCCATCGTCACCACCCAGGGTGGCGACTACACCGGGGCGGTCTACGAAAGGCTGCGCGCCGCCGGCTGGCAGGGCCACTGGATCGACGCCGCCTCCACCCTGCGCATGGCCGAGGACAGCATCATCGTCCTCGACCCGGTGAACCACGACGTCATCACCCGGGCGCTGGCGCAGGGCACGCGCACCTTCGTCGGCGGCAACTGCACCGTCAGCCTCATGCTCATGGCCATCGGCGGGCTGTTCCATCACAACCTGGTGGAGTGGATCTCGCCCATGACCTACCAGGCCGCTTCCGGCTCCGGCGCCCAGCACATGCGCGAGCTGCTCAAGCAGATGGGCTATCTCGAGAGCGCGGCGCGGGAGCTGCTGGACGATCCCGCCGGGGCCATCCTCGACATCGACCGTCGGGTTACCGAGGCGCTGCGCAGCGATGACTACCCGGACGAGCAGTTCGGCGTGCCCCTGGCCGGCAGCCTCATCCCCTGGATCGACAAGGCCATGGACTCCGGCCAGAGCAAGGAGGAGTGGAAGGCCGGGGTGGAGTCGAACAAGATCCTCGGCCGCCAGGACAATCCCGTGCCCATCGACGGGATCTGCGTGCGGGTAGGTGCGATGCGCTCCCACGCCCAGGCGCTGACCATCAAGCTGCGCCGGGACGTTCCGCTGGACGAGCTCCACGGCATGCTCGCCGAGGCCAACCAGTGGGTCGAGGTGGTGCCGAACGAGCCGGCGCCGAGCCAGCAGCGGCTGACCCCGGCGGCGGTCAGCGGCACGCTGCAGGTCCCGGTGGGCCGCCTGCGCAAGCTGGCCATGGGTCCGGAGTACCTCTCGGCCTTCACCGTCGGTGACCAGCTCCTCTGGGGCGCGGCCGAGCCGCTGCGGCGCACGCTGAGGCTGCTGCTGGCCGCCTGAGCGGGTCGGTACCAGCGCTTCCCCAGGTTACGTATCTGCATCAGCCATGCCGGCGGGGACCTTACCCGCGGCGCCGCGGGTAAGGCGTTTGCCGTGCCGTGCCGAAGCGGGGCGGGGTGGGAGCGCCCGGGACACGCCGTAAACCCTTCCCTGGGGGCTCGCAGGCGAGGTCAGTCTCGCCTGCGGTCCCGGGCGCTCCCACCCCGCCCCGCTTTGCCGGCGTCGGTGGCGTATTCCGCGACGGGCAGCGGGTCGACAGGTGCTTTGCCTCCGGAACGGCTTGGCATTTGCGGCCTGGGGGCCTGTCGGTGCGGTTGTGCGGTCCTCCAAGCTGCGAACCATGACCGGATTTTCCCCCGCGGCCTGGGGCAGCATCCGGCCCAGCGCATTCCCGGCCGGGTGTCGGGTACAGCGGATAACGTCCCGGTAACGGCGGCGGGTTCGGCTGGAAAAGCGCCGGTATCGCCAGGGGTTAGTGCCCGTCTTGTGAGGCCTACTTTAGCGGGCTACTTTATCTGCCGATACCGACAGGGAAGGGCTGCCGCGGCAGTGGTAGCGGGCCGGTTCCGGGCACTGGAGCCCGGGGCTGCCGGATGACAAAGAGAAGCGGGCGGGAGGCACGTTCCCGCCCCGGGCGAAAGGAACCGTCATGACGCGCAAGCTCTTGATCGCCTCGGCTCTGGCCGCGACGGGGTTCGCCTCGGTGGCGGCGGCCCTGGGGCTTGGCAGCATCGATTCGCAGTCGACGCTCAACGAACCGTTGCGCGCGCGCATCGAGCTGCTCTCCGCCGACCCCGACGAAATCGACCGGATCACCGCCCAGCTTGCCTCGCCGGAAGCCTTTGAGCGCGCCGGCCTGGAGCGCCCGTTCTTTCTCTCCCGGCTGGACTTCGACGTGGTGCGCGAGGGGGGCAGCGTCTTCCTCGAGGTCACCACGAACGGGGCGATCAAGGAACCCTTTCTGGACTTCCTGGTGGAGGTGAACTGGCCCAATGGCCGTCTGCTCCGCGAGTACACGCTGCTGCTGGACCCGCCCACCTACACCGATGACATCGCGCCCAACGTTGCCGCAGGCGGCAGCAGCGAGGCCGGCGGCAGCGATGCGCCCGAGCCTGCCGAAATCGCTCAGGCCGCGCCGGCCGCTGCCCCGGGTGCCGCCGCCCGGGGCGAGGCCGTGGCCGACGACGATGCCACCGGCCCCGCGCAGTACGGCCCCGTGCAGGCCAGCGACACCCTCTACAGCATCGCCCAGCAGCTGCGCCCCGACGACCTCAGCATCAACCAGACGATGCTCGCGCTGCTGCGGGCGAATCCCGATGCGTTCATCGACGGCAACATCAACGCCCTGCGTCGGGGCGCCATCCTGCGCGTGCCGGAGCGTCCGGAGCTGACGCGCCTCAGCGTGGCCGAGGCCAACGCCGAGGTGCGTGAGCAGATGGCCCGCTGGCAGGAGCAGCGCAGTGCCCCGGCCGCGGACGAGGGAACCGAGGTGGCTGGCGCCGACGCTGATGCCGGTGCCGATGAGAGCGCGGCCAGCGAGACCGGTGACGAGGCCACGGCGGTGGCGGAAGAGCCCGTCGAGGCGGACACCGAGGCCGCAGCTGGCGGCGACCTGGTGGCCGCGGCGGACGCCGGCGCCGGCGATGGCGAGCTGCGCCTGGTGGCGCCGGACGAGAGCGAGGGGGTCGATGCCACCACCTCGCTTGCCGAGGCGGACCTCGAGGCCACGCCGGAGTCGGTGTCGCGCCTGCAGGCGCAACTGGCCCTGCTGGAGGAGTCCAACACGGATCTGCGCGCCGAGAACGACGACCTGCGCTCCCAGGTGCAGGGGCTGCGCTCGGAGCTCGATGAGCTGCAGCGCATGATCAACCTCCGCCTCGCCCAGGATCTGCCGCTGGACAGCGGCGGTGAGGGCGACGCTGGCAGCGCCGGTGCCCGGGATCCGGGCGCAGGCGAGGCCGCTGAGGGCGTCGAGACGGCGGCTGCCGGCGATGACGGTCTTGACGCACCGGTGGCCGCGGGCGGCGATGAGGCCGCGGGTGACGAGCCTGCCGCAGCCGGGGACACCGGCGAGGCTGCGGGCGAAACGGCTGCCCGGACCGCCGCCGCCGCGGCCGACGAGGCGTCCGCCGCCAGCGAGCCGGAGGCCGCCGAGACGGCGCAGGCGCCGGAAGAGCAGCCCGCCGCGACGATCTCGTTCCTCGAGATGATGCTGGCCGATACCCGGTTGATGACCTATGCCGGAGGTGGCGTGGCGGCCCTGCTGCTGCTTCTGCTGCTCGTGCAGCGGCGACGCCGCGCGGCGGCGGCCGATGCCGCCGACGAGGGTCTGCCGGCGCCGGCGGTGGCGCCTGTCGCCGCCGCCGGTGGCGCGGCTGCGGGCGTGGCAGGTGGTGACAGCGCCGGCATCAGCGCCGAGGCCGGCGACCCCCTGGAAGAGGCCGAGCTGTACATGGCCTATGGCCGCGCCGATCAGGCCCAGGAGGTGCTGGATCGCGCCCTCGGCGAGGAGCCGGATAACATCGAGCTGCGTACGCGCCTGCTGGAGATCCTCGCCGAGCGTGGGGATCGCGGCGGCTTCGAGGCCGAGGCTCAGGTCCTGCACACCCAGCTCGCCAGCGAGGACGACCCGCGCTGGCAGCGCATCGTCGCGCTTGGCCGCAGCGCGGCGCCGGAGCATCCGCTGTTTGCGACGCCGGATGCCGCTGCGGAGTCCGCCGTCACGGGCTCCGCCGAGCATGCCGCGGGGGTGGAACCGGCCGCCGCGGCCGATGCGGGCACCCTCGACGACCTCACCGAGAGCGCCGCGGATACCGTGGATGGCGACGACGACTTCGGCCTCGCCGCGGATGAGGCGGCGACGGAGTATGACGGCGCCGAGGACGACTGGGACGCGCCCGCTGCGAGCCGTGCCGATGCCGACTCGCCTGCGTCGACTCCGGAGGCTTCCGGGGCGGAGGAGGGCGTGTCCGCGGCCGCCCCGGACCGGTCGGCGGACGACGAATTCGGCGACCTCGAATTCGACCTCGGTGACTTCTCCTTCGGCGAGGACGAGGACACCCCGGCCGGGCGTCGCCAGGCGGACGCGGACGATGACGGCGGCCTCGATTTCTCCCTGGACGACACCGAGGAGGAGTTCGCCAGCGGGGACGAGCCGGCCGAGTTCCGGCTCGACGAGGCGCTCGAGTCGGCGGATGGCGGGGTTTCCGGGCGGCCCGGGGATGCGGGGCGCCCGGCGAGCGACGGGGATGACGACGGCGAGCTCGACTTCGGCGACTTCTCCCTGGATGAGCCCGCCCGCGGCGCCGGCAGCGGTGACGCGGACGACAGCGGCGACATCGACGGGCTGGACGAAGTGGGCACCAAGCTGGATCTGGCCCGCGCCTACATGGACATGGGCGATGCCGAGGGCGCCCGGAGCCTGCTGGACGAGGTTGCCGAGGAGGGCAACGAGGCCCAGAAGCGCGAGGCCGAGGAGCTGCTGCAGCGTACCGGGTGAGCCCGCCCCGGCCGCGTCGTCGCCGGCAGGAATGACGCCCTCCGCCGGCGGCGCGGTCCCTGTCTGGGCCGCGCCCGCCTGCGTAGACTGCGCGCATGCCCCGTATTGCACTTGGTCTCGAATACGACGGCACCGCCTTCAGCGGCTGGCAGCGTCAGGCCCATGCCGCCTCCGTGCAGGCAGCGCTGGAGCGGGCCGTAGGCAGGGTCGCCGACGTCGCGGGCCCGCTGGAAGTGGTCTGCGCCGGGCGCACCGACGCCGGCGTGCACGCCACCGGCCAGGTGGTCCACTTCGACACCGATGCCGAGCGGCCCGCCCGGGCCTGGGTGCGGGGCGTCAACAGCCACCTGCCGGCGAGCATCGGCGTACGCTGGGCGGCCTGGCCCGGCGACGACTTCCACGCCCGGTTCTCGGCCACGGCACGGCGCTATCGCTATATCCTGCTGAGCGACCCGCTGCGCCCGGTGCTGCGAAGGGACCGCGTGGCCTGGACCTGGAAGCCCCTGTCGCTCAAGCCGATGCAGGCCGCTGCGCAGTGCCTGCTCGGCGAGCACGACTTCAGCGCCTTCCGCGCGGTGGCCTGCCAGGCGAAACACCCGGTCCGCACCGTCCGCGAGCTGACCCTGCACCGTCTGGGGGACTGCATCGTGCTCGATATCGAGGCCAACGCCTTCCTGCACCATATGGTGCGCAACATCGCCGGGGTCCTGATGGCGGTGGGCGCCGGGGAGCGGCCGGTGGAATGGGTGGCGGAGGTGCTGGCGGGGCGGGACCGCACCCGCGGTGGGGTGACGGCACCGCCCGGCGGGCTCTACCTCACTGCGGTGCGCTACCCCGAGCGCTTTGGCCTGCCGGACCCGGCACCCCCGCCCGCTTTTGCGTGACCTCCGCCCGCGGGGTAGCATGAGCGGTCCATTTCCGCCGTCGGGCAGGGCGGCAGCAGGGGCTGCAGGCGTGCGCACCCGAATCAAGATCTGTGGCATCACCCGGCCGGAGGACGGCGTGGCGGCGGCGGAACTCGGCGCCGATGCCATCGGTCTCGTGTTTCACGCGCCGAGCCGGCGCGCGGTCGCCCCCGAGCAGGCGGCGCGGATCGTCGCGGCGCTGCCGCCCTTCGTCTGCGTCGTGGCGCTGTTCCTCGATCCCGACCGGCCCACGGTGGAACGGGTGCTGGAAACGCTGCCGGTGGACCTGCTGCAGTTCCACGGGCAGGAGTCCGCGGGCTTCTGCACCGGCTTCGGCCGCCGCTACCTGAAGTCCGTGGGCATGGCGGGCGGCGATGCCGAGGCCGTGGCGGCGGCCCATCCTCGGGCAGCAGCCCTGCTGCTGGACGGGCACGCACCGGGCGCCGCCGGCGGCAGCGGCGAACGGTTCGACTGGTCCCGGGCGTTGCCCACGGACCGGCGTCTGGTGGTGGCCGGCGGGCTGACGCCGGACAACGTCGCCGAGGCCGTGGACCGCCTTCGCCCCTGGGGGGTGGACGTCAGCAGCGGGGTCGAGTCCGCGCCCGGGATCAAGGATCATCGGCGTATCGCCACCTTCATCGAAGAGGTTCAACGTGTCCAACGTGATTGAGGCCATCGACGCGCCCGTGGATTACAGCCGCTTCCCGGACCAGAAGGGGCATTTCGGCCCATACGGCGGGCGCTTCGTACCGGAGCTGCTGATGGCGCCGCTGGACGAGCTGGCTGCGGCCTATGCGCGCTACCGCGACGACCCGGCGTTCCAGGCCGAGCTCGATGCCGATCTGCAGCACTTCGTCGGTCGCCCGACGCCGCTGTACTTCGCCGAACGCTGGACGCGCAAGGTGGGTGGCGCCCGGCTCTACCTGAAGCGCGAGGACCTCGACCACACCGGCGCCCACAAGATCAACAACACCATGGGCCAGGCGCTGCTCGCCTCGCGCATGGGCAAGACCCGCATCGTCGCGGAGACGGGGGCCGGCCAGCACGGCGTCGCGACCGCCACCGTGGCCGCGCGGCTCGGCCTCGAGTGCGTGGTCTACATGGGCGCCGAGGACGTGCGCCGGCAGTCGGTGAACGTTTACCGGATGAAGCTGCTGGGCGCCCGGGTGGTGCCGGTGGAGTCCGGCTCGCGCACGCTGAAGGACGCCCTGAACGAGGCCTTCCGCGACTGGGCCGCCAATGTCGACGACACCTTCTACATCATCGGCACCGTTGCCGGCCCGCATCCCTATCCGCTGCTGGTGCGCGACTTCCAGGCGGTGATCGGGCGCGAGACCCGCCGCCAGTGCCTGGAGCAGCACGGCCGGCTGCCGGATGCCCTGGTGGCCTGTGTCGGCGGTGGCTCCAACGCAATCGGGCTGTTCCATCCCTTCCTCGGTGACGAGTCGGTGCAGATCTACGGCGTCGAGGCCGGCGGTGAGGGGGTGGCCACCGGACGTCACGCCGCCCCGCTCGCCGCCGGCCGCCCCGGCGTGCTGCACGGCAACCGCACCTACCTGATGGAGAACGAGGACGGCCAGATCGTCGGCACCCACTCCGTCTCCGCCGGCCTCGACTATCCCGGGGTCGGGCCCGAGCACGCCTGGCTGAAGGACATCGGTCGCGCCCGCTACGTGGCCGTGGAGGACGACGCCGCGCTTGCCGCGTTCCATGGGCTGACCCGCACGGAGGGCATCATGCCGGCGCTGGAGACGGCCCATGCCGTGGCCTATGCCGAGCAGCTCGCGCGCACCATGGACCCGGAGCAGACCATCGTGGTGAACCTCTCCGGCCGCGGCGACAAGGACATCAACACCGTGGCCTCGCTGCAGGGGATGGAGCTATGAGCCGCATCGCACGCCGCTTCGAGCAGTGCCGCAGCGCCGGGCGCCGGGCGCTCGTGCCCTATATCACCGGCGGCGATCCGACGCCGGACGCCACCGTCGGGCTCATGCGCGAGCTGGTGGCGGCCGGCGCGGACATCATCGAGGTGGGAATGCCCTTCTCCGACCCGATGGCGGACGGACCGGTGATCCAGGCGGCCTGTGAGCGGGCGCTGGCCGGCGGCACGGGCATCGCCGGGGTGCTCGAGAGCATCCGGGCGTTCCGCCGCGAGGACAACGACACCCCCGTGGTGCTCATGGGCTACCTCAACCCCATCGAGCGGATGGGCTATGCCGGCTTCGCCCGGGAGGCGGCCGCAGCGGGTGTGGACGGCGTGCTGACCGTGGACCTCCCGCCGGAGGAGGGGGATGACCTCATGGCCGCCCTCGGCACCCACGATCTCGACCCCATCTGGCTGATCGCCCCTACCACGAGCGACGAGCGCATCCGTGCCATCTGCGGTGCTGCCCGGGGGTTTGTCTACTACGTCTCGCTCAAGGGCGTCACCGGCGCGGCGAGCCTGGACGTGGACGACGTCGCCGGGCACGTCGAAAGTATCCGCCGCGCCACCCAGCTCCCCGTCGGTGTCGGCTTTGGCGTGCGCAGTGCCGAGGATGCGGCGCAGCTCGGCCGGGTGGCGGACGCCGTGGTGGTCGGCAGCGCCATCGTCTCCCGCATCGCCGAGCACGCCGACGATCCGGATGCGATGCTGCGCGCCGTGGGCCGCTTCACCCGTGAGCTGCGCCAGGGGCTGGACGGGCTCGCCACCGGGGAGGCTGCCTCATGAGCTGGTTCGAGAAGCTCATGCCCTCGCGCATCCGCACCGAGGCGGCCAACCGCAGCCGCAGCGTCCCCGAGGGGCTGTGGACCAAGTGCGATACCTGCAACGCCGTGCTCTACCGCCCGGAGCTCGAGCGCAATCTCGAAGTCTGCCCGAAGTGCGCGCAGCACATGCGCATCGGTGCGCGGCGCCGGCTCGAGGTGTTCCTGGATCCGGGCAGCCGGGTCGAGATCGGCGCCGAGGTGCAGCCCAGCGACGTCCTGCGCTTCCGCGACAGCAAGAAGTACAAGGACCGCCTTGCCCAGGCCCAGAAGAGCACCGGCGAGCGTGACGCGCTGGTGGCCATGAGTGGCCATGTCCACGGGGTGCCGGTGGTGGCGGCGGCCTTCGAGTTCGCCTTCATGGGCGGCTCCATGGGGGCGGTGGTCGGTGAGCGCTTCGTGCGCGCGGCGGATACGGCGCTGGCCGAGCGCGCCCCCCTGGTCTGCTTCGCCGCAAGCGGCGGCGCGCGCATGCAGGAGGCGCTGTTCTCGCTGCTGCAGATGGCCAAGACCAGCGCCGCCCTGGCGCGTCTGTCCGAGGCCGGCGTCCCCTACGTCTCGGTGCTCACGGACCCCACCATGGGCGGTGTCTCCGCCAGCCTCGCCATGCTCGGCGACGTCAACGTCGCCGAGCCCGGGGCGCTGATCGGCTTCGCCGGCCCGCGGGTCATCGAGCAGACCGTCCGGGAAACCCTGCCGGAGGGCTTCCAGCGCAGCGAATTCCTGCTCGATCACGGCGCCATCGACCTCATCGTCGACCGCCGCGAGCAGCGCGACCGCATCGCCAGCCTGCTGGCCGTGCTGAGCCATCGCCCGTCGCCCCGGGTGAAGCGCCTCGCCAGCGCCTGACGTGAACCGGGCCTCACTCGGGGAGTGGCTGCGCTGGCTCGAGGGCGTGCATCCGCGCGCCATCGACCTCGGCTGCGAGCGCGTCGCCGAGGTGGCGCAGCGCCTGGGGCTGCTGCCGGCGCCGGTGCCGGTCATTACCGTGGCCGGAACCAACGGCAAGGGCAGTGTGGTCGCCTGTCTGGAGGCCCTCTACCGTACCGCCGGCCGACGTCCGGGGGCCTACACCTCGCCCCATCTGCTGGCCTACAACGAGCGCATCCGCATCGCCGGCGAGCCGGCGGACGATACCAGCATCATCCGGGCCTTCGAGGCCATCGACGCCGCCCGCGGCGAGATCACCCTGACCTACTTCGAGTTCGCCACCCTGGCGGCGGCCTGGTGCTTCCGTGAGGCGGGCTGTGACCTCTGGCTGCTGGAGGTCGGGCTCGGCGGGCGGCTGGATGCCACCAACGCCTTCGACGCCGACGTCGCCGTCATCACCAGCATCGACCTGGACCACATGGAATGGCTCGGGCCGGATCGCGAGAGCATCGCCCGGGAGAAGCTCGGTGTCGCCCGGCGGGGGCGCCCGGTGGTCTGTGCCGACCCAGCCCCGCCCGAGAGCCTGGTGCAGGGCGCCGCGGCGCTGAATGCCCCGCTGCTCGCCCTGGGCGAGGCCTTCCGCTATAGCGCCGGGCCGGCGGCCTGGGACTGGACGGGTGAGGGCGAGCAGCTTCGTGGCCTGCCGCGGCCGCCCTGGATGCCCGATGCCGCGCTCGCCAACGCCGCCGCCGCGGTGGCGGTGGTGCGCCTCACCGACCCGCGCCTGCGACTGACCGGCCACAGCGTCCGCGGCGGCATCGCCGCTGCGCGCCTGGCGGGGCGGCTGCAGGCCGTGCCGGCGGCGGGTGGCGGGCAGTGGCTGCTGGACGTGGCGCACAACCCGGGGGCCATGCGGCTGCTGGCCGCTGCCATCGCGGAGCGGCGCGGCGGCGGGCGGGTGCGCGCCGCCTTCGGCCTGATGCGGCGCAAGCCGCTGGGGGAGCTGGTGGGCCTGCTGGCGCCGGTGGTGGACGAATGGTTCGCCCTGGCGCTGCCGGACGACGACGGCTGGAGCACGGCCGAGATCGGCGCCGCCGTAGCCGAGGCCGGCGGCCGGCTGATCGGCGAGGGTGGGCCGGACGGGGCCGTCGCCGCGTTGGACCCGATCACCGCGCCGGACGACCTCACCCTCGGCGTCGGCTCGTTCCGGGTGGTGGAGGCGTTATTGCGCGCCGGGGTCGGCGGAGGCGTGCCTGCCGGCACGCAGTTTCAGGTTTGAAGTTTCAAGTTTAAAGTTGAGGTGGTAGGGGCCGTGGCGGTCGCTGCCTGGATGCAGCGTGGTTGCGGCGGGTGAACCTTCAACATTGAACGCGAAACCGGAAACGGCGCGCAGCAGCGCGCTATCGAGGAGCCACCTGCGTGCAGCAACGCCTGAAACAACGCCTCGTCGGCGCGGTGGTGCTGGTGGCGCTGGCCGTGATCTTCCTGCCCATGCTGCTCTCGGGGCCGGTGGAGCGGACGCGGGTGGACGTGCCGCTGGACGTGCCCGAGGCGCCGGAGCCCATCGCGGCGCCGGCCCTGCCCGAGGCCGATCTGCTCGAGGAGCCGCCCCCGGGGGAGTCCCTGGCCGACATGCCACGCCCGGCACCGGAGGATGCCCCCGCCGTGGGACCGGCCACCACCGAGGGCGGGGACAGCGCGGCGACGGCCCCGGAGGCCGACGACCCGGCGCCCACCGACGAGCCGTCCGCGGATGGAGACGATGGCGCGGCGGCGGAGGGTGGCTTCGCTGTGCAAGTCGGCGGCTTCGGCAGCCGCGACAATGCCATCCGCCTGCGCGACCGCCTGCGCGAGGACGGCTTCGAGACCTGGGTGGACGAGGCCGAGGTGGACGGGCGCACGGTGCACCGGGTCCGGGTGGGCCCGGTGCCGGCCCGCGACGAGGCCGAGGCGCTGGCGCAACGTCTGGCGGAAAGCCACGAGCTGCCGGGGCTGATCATTGCGCGTTAGGCAACGGCCTAACGCGCCCCTATGCCGCCGCAACTGGCGCGGAAGGCGCCACCGGAACAGGCAGTGCGAGGCGGGGCAGCAGCGACCGGGACCGTAGGCGAGACGGACCTCGCCTACGAGCTTACAGGGACGTATTCACAGCGTGTCCCGGGCGCTGCTGCCCCGCCTCGCGCCCGGCACGGCTGCTGCAGCGGCTCCAGCGCCGCGGGTTCACGTGCTGCGGCCATGTCCGCGGCCCGGCGGGATCATGGCAAGTATTCAGCCTGAATAAGAGTGCCAGGCTTCAACAGCGCGCCGTGGTCAGACGCGGTGCCGCCCCTGTATACTTCGCCTCCGCGCCGCCGCGGGGCGCACACGGCGAGGGCAGGCCCCCGACCCGCATGAACTGGCTCGATTTCATCTTTCTCGGCATCATCGCTGCCTCTGTGCTGATCAGTCTGGTCCGCGGCTTTGTCCGTGAGGTGGTCTCCATTCTGGTCTGGGTGGCCGCCTTCTGGCTCGCCCTGCGCTACAGCGACACGCTGGCCGGTTTTCTCGAGCCCTACGTGGGCTCGCCGACCATCCGCCTGGTGGCGGCCTTTGCGGGGCTGTTCATCGTCACTCTCCTGCTCGGCGCGCTGCTCAACTACCTGGCCGGGCAGCTGGTGGGGCGGACCGGGCTGAGCGGTACCGACCGGGCCCTGGGCGTTGTGTTCGGCGGCCTGCGGGGTCTTGCCATCGTGGCGCTGCTGGTGCTGGCGGCGGGGCTGACCGCGCTGCCCGGCGAGCGCTGGTGGCAGGAGTCGCTGCTCGCCGGGCAGCTGCAGCCCTGGGTCTGCCGCGCAGGCGTGGGCGACTGGCTGGACGGCCTGCGGGTCTACCAGCCGCTGGCGAGCGAGCCGGCGGAAGGCACGCCGGCACCGGACTACTGGCGGGATTTCTGCGGGCAGGTGGCCGCCGCCGAGGGCGGTGATTCGAGCACCAACGAGGGCTGAGCGCGATGTGCGGTGTCATTGGCATGGTCGGGCAGGGGCCGGTGAACCAGGCCCTGTACGACGGGCTGACGGTGCTCCAGCACCGGGGCCAGGACGCGGCCGGGATCATGACCTACGATCAGGGCCGGCTCTACCTGCGCAAGGACAACGGCCTGGTGCGGGACGTCTTCAGCGCGCGGGACATGCTGCAGCTGCGCGGGAATGTCGGCATCGGCCACGTGCGCTACCCGACGGCGGGCTGCGCGAGCTCCGCCGAGGCGCAGCCGTTCTACGTGAACTCGCCCTACGGCATCAGCCTGGCTCACAACGGCAACCTCACCAACGCCGACGCCATCAAGCGCGACCTCTACCTGGAGGATCTGCGCCACATCAACACCAGCTCCGACTCCGAGATCCTGCTCAACGTCTTCGCCCACGAGCTCGGCGAGCTGCGCAAGCTGCGCGTGAACGAGAGCGACATCTTCGGCGCCGTGGCGGGCATCCACCGCCGCTGCCGCGGCGGCTATGCCGCCGTCGCCATGATCAACGGCTACGGCGTGCTCGGCTTTCGCGACCCCAACGGCATCCGGCCGCTGTGCTTTGGCCGCCGCGACACCGGCACCGGCACCGAGTACATGATCGCCTCCGAGAGCGTGGCGCTGGACGTCCTCGGCTTCGATCTGGTGCGCGATGTCGCCCCCGGCGAAGCGGTGTTCATCGACCTGCACGGGCGGCTGCACACGCAGCAGTGCGCGGACTCCCCGCGGCTTGCGCCCTGCATCTTCGAGTACGTCTACCTGGCGCGCCCGGATTCCATGCTGGACGACGTCTCGGTCTACAAGTCGCGCCTGCGGATGGGGCGGATGCTCGCCCGCAAGATCCAGCGCGAGTGGGCGGACCACGACATCGACGTGGTCATCCCCATCCCCGACACCAGCCGCACCAGCGCCCTGGACCTCGCCAACGACCTGAACGTCACCTACCGCGAGGGCTTCATCAAGAACCGCTACATCGGGCGCACGTTCATCATGCCCGGGCAGGCGGTACGGCAGAGATCCGTGCGCCAGAAGCTGAACCCCATCGAGCTCGAGTTCCGCAACAAGAACGTCCTGCTGGTGGACGACTCCATCGTGCGCGGCACGACCTCCCAGCAGATCATCCAGATGGCCCGCGAGACCGGCGCGAACAAGGTCTATTTCGCTTCCGCGGCGCCGCCGGTGCGCTACCCGAACGTCTACGGCATCGACATGCCCGCCGCCCGGGAGCTGCTGGCCCACGGCCGCGATGTGGAGGGCATCCGCCGGGTTATCGGCGCCGACGGCATGATCTACCAGGACCTCGAGGATCTGGTGACCGCGGTCCGCGAGGGCAACGACGCCATCCAGGGCTTCGACTGCTCCTGTTTCGACGGCGAATACATCACCGGCGACATCACCGCCGACTATCTGCTGGCGCTGGAGGCGCAGCGTGCGGACGAGGTGCGCCAGGCCCGGGAAGGCGGCATGGGCGACGCGGGTGATCTTGCCCAGGTGCAGGCAAGCCCCTGACCGGTCCGGCGGCGATTGACAGGCGCCCGGCGCTGGCCTAGCGTCGTTGTGACGATCCCGCCGGGGGGCAACCCGGCAGCGCCGATTTGATGTTCAGCTTGCGGGCGCGATAGAAGTACGGCTAAAGCGAAGCGTGCACCTCCCCCTGGGCCGCCCGCTGCCGCCGTCCGCCCGGTAGACGACAGCGAGGTCCGTAGTCCGATGTCCGAGCATGATCACCCCGACTGGGGGCCGGCCACACTTGGCCTGCGCGCGGGCTGGGAGCGAACGCCGGAACAGGAGCATTCCGAGGCGATCTTCCCCACCTCGAGCTTCACCTTCGCCAATGCCGCGGAGGCGGCCGCCCGTTTCGGCGGCGAGGTGCCGGGGAACATCTACTCGCGATTTACCAATCCCACCGTGCGCGCGTTCCAGAACCGGCTGGCGGCAATGGAGGGCGGCGACGCCTGCATTGGTACCGCGTCGGGCATGTCCGCCATCCTTGCCACCTGCATGGCTTTGCTCAACGGCGGCGAGCACGTGGTCTGCTCCTACGGCGTGTTCGGCACCACCGCCTCGCTGTTCAGCAACCACCTGAGCCGGTTCGGCCTGGAGACCAGCTTCGTCCCGCTCACCGACTATGAGGCCTGGGCCGATGCCATCCGGCCGAACACGCGCATGCTGTTCCTGGAGACGCCCTCCAATCCGCTCACCGAGGTGGCGGACATCGAGCGCCTGGCGGCGCTCGCCCACGATCACGGCGCCATGCTGGTGGTCGACAACTGTTTCTGCACACCTGCGCTGCAGCGCCCCCTCGAGCTCGGCGCGGATCTGATTATCCATTCGGCCACCAAGTATCTCGATGGCCAGGGGCGTTGCGTCGGTGGCGCCGTGGTGGGCGACCACGAGCGTGTCGCGGAGAAGGTGTTCGGCTTCCTGCGCAGCGCCGGACCCACCATGAGCCCTTTCAACGCGTGGGTGTTCCTGAAGGGGCTGGAAACCCTGGCGCTGCGCATGCGCGGCCACGGCGAGAACGCGCAGCGCCTCGCCGAGTGGCTGCAGCACCAGCCCGGCGTGCGCCGCGTGCACTACCCGGGGCTGCCCGACCATCCCCAGCACGCGCTCGCCGCGCGCCAGCAGAGTGGCTTCGGCGGCATCGTCTCCTTTGAGGTGGCCGGCGGCCGGGAGGCGGCCTGGCGGGTGGTGGACGGCACCCGGCTGATGTCGATCACCGCCAATCTGGGTGACGTGCGCACCACCATCACCCATCCGGCCACCACCACGCACGGCCGCAATCCGCCGGAGCAGCGTGCCGCCGCCGGGATCACCGAGGGCCTGCTGCGGATTTCCGTAGGCCTGGAGGACTTCGAGGATATCCGCCGCGATCTCGCCGGTGCGCTGGCCGCGGCAGGGGAGGGCGCATGAGCGATGCCGAGCGTGAGCTGCTGCTCGACTGCTACCGGGCGGCGCTGGGAGCCGTAGAGGGTCGCGCCGCCGTGGCCCGGGCGCTGCGGCGCCGGCCGCCGGACCCGGGGCCGGTGCGCCTGGTCGCGGTCGGCAAGGCGGCCGCCGCCATGGCGCGCGGCGCAGTGGACGTGCTCGGCGACGCCATCGTGGGCGGGGTGGTGGTGACCCGCGAGGGCTATGCCGACCCGGAGCTGCCGGGGCTCGCGCCCCTGCGCCAGCTCGAGTCGGCGCATCCCGTGCCGGACGAGCGCAGCCTCGCCGCTGGCGAGGCGCTGGTGCAGGAGCTCGCCGGCTCGCCGCCGGACGCACGCTACCTGTGCCTCGTCTCCGGCGGCGCCTCGAGCCTGGTGGAACGTCTCCCCGACGGCGTGGGCATCGAGGCACTGGCCGCGCTGAACGAGGCCCTGCTGGCCAGCGGCCGCGACATCCACGCCATGAACCGTATCCGCAAGGCCGTCTCCCGGATCAAGGGCGGGCGCCTCGGCCGGCTGCTCGCCGGCCGTCCGGCCCGCGTGCTGCTGATCTCCGACGTGCACGGCGACGATCCCACCGTGATCGGCTCCGGCCTGTTCTTCCCGGACACGACGCCGTCCCGGCCCGAGGATCTGCCCGCGGACCTCGCTGCCCTCTGCCCGCCGGCGGAGCCGGCGCCGGCACCGGGCGACCCCGCGTTTGCCGGCCTCGAGGCAGAGCTGGTGGCAAGCAACCGTGACGCCCTGGACGCCGCGGCCGCAGCCGCCGAGCGCAAGGGGGTTGCGGTGCACCGCCATCGTCGCTTCCTGGAGGGGGACGCGGTTGCCGGCGGTCGCGCGATCGGCGAGACCCTGCGCCGCGGCGAGCCCGGGCTGCACCTGTGGGGCGGCGAGCCGACCGTGGTGCTGCCGGAGAACCCCGGACGGGGCGGCCGCATGCAGGCCCTGGCCCTGGGCGCCGCCACCGCCATCGCGGGCTGCGAGGACGTCTGGCTGCTGGCGGCGGGCACGGACGGTGCGGACGGTCCCGGCGGCGACGCCGGCGCCCTCGTGGACGGCGGCACCGTCGCCCGTGGCGAGGCGGGCGGCCACGCCGCGGAGGCCGCCCTGGCCGCCGCGGATGCCGGCAGCTTTCTGGCGGCGAGCGGTGATCTGATTCGCACCGGTGGGACCGGTACCAACGTCATGGACGTGGTGCTCGGCCTGCGCCGCCCCGCGACGGGTGCGTGATTGCGAACAGGTGGTGCAGCCTGGCATCCCGGCGGAAGTCGGGATCGAGGCTGGCGGCGCCGGTCAGGGGCGTCACCGCCAGGTCCGCCAGCGCCTGCCGGTCAAGCCGGAACCGCCGGTAATTACAGGAGAAATAGAGCGTGCCGTCCGGCGCCAGGCAGCGCATCGCCGCCCGCACCAGCGTCACATGGTCGCGCTGGATGTCCAGCTCCGTGGGCCGGCCGTGGCCCGCCGAGCGGGTGGGCGGGTCCAGCAGGATGAGCTCCCAGGCCGCCGCTGGCGCCCGCTGCAGCCATTGCAGACAGTCGGCCCGGACCAGCGCATGCCCCTCGCCCGGCGCGAAGCCGTTAAGGGTGAGATTCTCCGCCGCCCAGTCCAGATAGCGCCGTGACAGGTCGACGCTGGTGGTGTCGCGGGCGCCGCCCACCGCGGCGTGTACCGTGGCACTGCCGGTGTAGGCGAACAGGTTGAGGAAACGCCGGCCGGCCGCCTCGGCCTGGAGCCGCCGGCGCAGGGGGCGATGGTCAAGGAATAGCCCCGTGTCCAGCTGTCCGGCGAGCTCCACCCGCAGCCGGCAGCCATGCTCCTCGACAACACCGCCGACGGGCTCTGCCCCGGCGCTGCGGTAGCCGGTACCGCGACGGCGTCGCCGGACCTTCAGGATGACCTGTTCAGCAGGCAGCTCGAGCACCTCGCGCACCGCGGCCACGGCGGCCTCTCGCCGTTCCCGCGCCTGGCGCGGCGCAATCTGCTCCGGCGCCTGGTACTCCTGTACGTGGGCCAGGGTCCCCGAGTCCGTGGCGTAGACGTCGACGGCCAGATTGTATTCCGGCAGCTCCGCGTCGTAGAGCCGCCAGGCGGTGATGCCTTCCCGGCGCAGCCAGCGCCGCAGATGGCGCTGGTTCTTGCGCAGCCGGTTGACCAGAGCCTCCGGGGCGGCGGTTGCGGTATGCGGGGGCGTGCCTTGGGCGTTGCCGTACAGCCGATACAGACCGAGCCTGCAGGGCAGGGCCCCGTTGAAGAGCGGATGCGTGCGCTCGGCGCTGAGGCCGAGGGCTGCCAGCAGGCGCGGCTCGCCGGTGAGAACCGCCGCCCGCCAGCCGGGCAGGGCGGTGCGCATCCAGTCCCCCAGGGCCATGTAGAGGTCTTCCACCGGCTCGGCTGCGCCGAGGCGTTCGCCGTACGGCGGATTGGTGGCCAGCAGTCCGGTGCTGTCCACCCGCGGCGCCCGTGGCTGCTCGGCCAGCGGCCGCACGCCAAGGGTGACGAGCCCGTCGACACCGGCGCGGACGGCGTTGCGCCGGGCCTCCTCCAGCACCGCCGGATCGGCATCGTAGCCCCGCAGCCGGGGCAAGGCCCGGACCAGGCCGGCCTCACGCCGGGCGAGCGCGTCGTTGCGCGCCTCGTTCCAGAGCGCCGGGTCGTGACCCCGCCAATGCTCGAAACCGAAGCGGCCACGCAGGAGGCCGGGGGCGATGTCCGCCGCCATCAACGCCGCCTCGATCACAAGGGTCCCGGAACCACAGAAAGGGTCGAGGAACTCGCCGCCAGCTTCGGCTATCTCCGGCCAACGGGCCCGAACCAGCAGGCCGGCGGCCAGGTTCTCCTTGAGCGGCGCCCGCCCGGCGGCGGCGCGGTAGCCGCGGCGATGCAGGCTCTCCCCGGCGAGGTCGATGGCGAGGTTGATCGTGCCGCGGTGCAGGCGGGCATGGATCTGCAGACCGGGCTCGCCCGGGGCGGGTCGGGGCAGTTTGGTGGCGCCAGCGCGGGCGCGATCGAGCACGGCATCCTTGAGCAGGCGCGCGGTGTGGCGGCTGTCCCGCAGCTCGGCGGAGTGGCCGGCGACGTGGAAGGCGAATGCCGCGCCATCCGGGAGATGCTGCTCCCAGGGGATCTCTGTCGCGGCTGCGCGCAGGGTTTCGCCGTCGGGCGCCGGGATCGAGGCCAGCGGCCAGAGGACACGGCTGCCGAGGCGTGACCAGAGACAGAGCCGGTAGGCGAGCGCGAGGTCGGCACGACACACGGCCCCGGCACTGGCCGCCCGCGCGCCCCCGGCGCCGAGGGCCGCGAGCTCTGCGGCCAGCAGATCCTCGAGATTGCGCGGGCAGGTCACCACCAGCGGCAGGCCGCTGGTGTCGGCGAGAGCAGTGGTCGGCAGCATCAATGGATCCGGCATCGCGGTGGTCGGCGGGCATGCGCCCGGCATGGCGGCGATGATACGGCACAGGTCCACCCGTTCGCGCCCCGGCGACCGGGGAGAGCGACGCCGACGCGGGGTTGTCATTGGTGCCGGGGTTTCCTAACCTGAAAAAAGGCGGGGCCGACGATAGACAATATCTATTGAAGCATGCCCGACCGTCAGACCTCGGTCTGACCACGACCCCATCCAGCCGAACTGCGCTCAGGCCGCCGCTGACGCTGCGGTGCGCCGCAACGAGGCTCGCCATGCCGCGTCGGGCCTGGCCTCGCAACCAGTATCCTCCAACGACAGATCACAGCGAATGACCGACAAAATCGTCGTCGACAATCTCTACAAGGTCTTCGGGCCCGATCCGGAAGAGGGCATGCGCCTGACCGAGCAGGGTCTCGACAAGGACACCATCTTCGAGCGCACGGGCAACACCGTCGGCGTGAAGGCCGCGAGCTTCGGCATCCGGGAGGGCGAGATCTTCGTGATCATGGGGCTCTCCGGCTCGGGCAAGTCCACGATGGTGCGCATGCTCAACCGGCTGATCGAGCCCACCGCCGGGCGCGTCCTCATCGACGAGCGCGACGTCACTGCCATGTCGCAGAAGGAGCTCATCGACCTGCGCCGCAACGAGATGAGCATGGTGTTCCAGTCCTTCGCGCTGATGCCGCACCGCACCGTGCTGCAGAATGCCGCCTTTGGCCTCGAGGTCGCCGGTGTCGAACGCGAAAAGCGCGAGGAACGCGCCATGCGCGCCCTGGAGCAGGTCGGGCTCAAGGCCAACGCCAACAGCTATCCTGACGAGCTCTCCGGGGGCATGCAGCAGCGCGTCGGCCTCGCCCGGGCGCTGGCCGCGGACCCGTCCATCATGCTGATGGACGAGGCGTTTTCCGCGCTGGATCCGCTGATCCGCACGGAGATGCAGGACGAGCTGGTCGCCCTGCAGCGTGAGCATCGCCGTACCATCGTCTTCATCTCCCATGACCTCGACGAGGCGATGCGCATCGGCGATCGCATCGCCATCATGCAGGGCGGCGAGGTGGTGCAGGTGGGCACGCCGGAGGAGATCGTCAGCAAGCCGGCCAACGACTACGTCCGCTCGTTCTTCTACGGGGTGGACGTGACGCAGGTCTTCACCGCGAGCGACATCGCCGACAAGCGCCAGGTCACGGTGTTCGAGCGCCCCGGCGTCAGCGTGCGCTCCGCCGTGGAGCGCCTGCAGGCCAATGGCCGGGATATCGCCGTGGTGCTCGACCGGGATCATCGCTACCTCGGCCTGGTCACGGCGGAGACCCTCGGCAGGCAGCTGAAGGACGGTGGCGAGCCGACCTACAGCAAGGCGTTCGTCGACGGGCTCGAGCCCGTCACCGCCGACACGCCCCTCAACGACGTGGTCTCGCGCTCGGCCAACACCCCGTATCCGCTTCCGGTGGTCGACGGTGACGGCCACTACCTCGGCACGATCTCCAAGACCACCGTGCTGAAGGCGCTGGACCGTTCAGGAGAGCAGTAATGGCAACCGACTTCCGTGACTGGCTCGATATCCCGATCGGCGACTGGGTCGAGGCGGGTGTCGAGTGGATCCGCAACAATCTCGCCGCCCCGCTGGACGGCTTCGCCGCCGGCGTCGGCTTCGTCGCCGAGGGGCTGGAGAGCTTGCTGCTGTTCCTGCCGGACTGGATCCTCGGCCCGCTGATCATCGCGCTGGCCTGGTGGCGCGGCGGCTGGCGTTTCGGCGCGTTCGGCGCTGCGGCCATTCTGCTGGTGGCCGGCATGGGGCTCTGGCAGGAAACCATGCAGACGCTGGCGCTGGTGCTCGGCTCGAGCGTCATCGCGCTGGTCGCCGGGATCCCGCTGGGCATTGCCATGGCGCGAAGCGATCGCGTGGCGGCGGTGGTGCGGCCGATCCTGGACTTCATGCAGACCATGCCGCCGTTCGTCTATCTGATCCCGGCGGCGATCTTCTTCGGCCTCGGCAAGGTGCCGGGCACCATCGCGACGGTGATTTTCGCAATGCCGCCGGCGGTGCGCCTGACCAACCTCGGTATCCGCCAGGTGGGCAAGGAGAACGTCGAGGCAGGCCTTGCATTCGGCTGCACTGATCGCCAACTGCTGTACAAGGTGCAGATTCCGCTGGCGATGCCATCGATCATGGCGGGCATCAACCAGACCATCATGCTGGCGCTTTCCATGGTCGTGATCGCGTCGATGATCGGCGCCGGCGGGCTCGGCAACACGGTGCTCACGGGCATCCAGCGGCTGGACGTCGGGCTCGGTTTCGAGGGTGGCCTGGGTGTGGTTTTCCTGGCCATCCTGCTCGACCGCCTTACACAGAGCTTCGGCACGAAGCGCAAGTGACATCGGCGGCGGGCGAATTCTCTCGAAAAGAACCCGGGCTCGCAGGAGCGGGTCCGCTCGAAGCAGCAGAGGAGAACCGATATGTTCGGTAAGACTTCCCGCACGCTACTCGCAGGTGCGCTCGGCCTCGGTCTGGCCACGGGCGCCCAGGCGCAGAACGACACGGTCGAGCTGGGCTGGACTGCGTGGTCCGATGCGGAGTTCGTGACCAAGCTCGCGGCCCGTATCATCGAGACCCGGATGGACACCGAGGTGAACCTCACCCAGACCGACATCGCGCCGCAGTACCAGGGTGTGGCCACCGGTGATCTGGACGCCATGCTGATGTCCTGGCTGCCGGCGACCCATGAGGGGTACTACGAGGAGATCGCCAGCGACGTCGCCAACCTCGGTGTTCTCTATTACGGCGCCAAGCTCGGCTGGGTGGTGCCGGACTACATCCCGGAGGACGAGGTCAGCTCCATCGCCGACCTCCAGGGCATGGCGGACCGGTTCGACGGCACCATTACCGGTATCGACCCGGGTGCCGGCCTGACCCAGCTCTCGGAAGAGGCGATCGAGACCTACGGTCTGGATGACTACACCCTGCAGACCTCCAGCGGCGCTGGCATGACCGCAGCCCTGGACCGCGCCATCAACCGTGAGGAGTGGATCGTGGTCACCGGCTGGAGCCCGCACTGGAAGTTCGGCGCCTACGATCTGCGCTATCTGGAGGATCCCGAGGGCGCCCTGGGTGGCCCGGAGCGCGTGCACGCCATCGCGCGTCAGCAGTTCCACGCGGATCACCCGGAGATCGCGGCCTTCCTGTCGCGCATGCATCTGCCGATCAACACCCTGCAGGACTACATGTTCCAGGCACGTGAGACCTCCTACGAGGAGGCCGTGGAGGCCTTCATCGAGGAGAACCCGGAGCATGTCGACTACTGGGTGACCGGCGAGCTCTGATCGAGGCCGCCCGCTAGCGCCGAAACGACGCCCCGCCCCGTGCGGGGCGTTCTCGTTGTGCGCCGGGCACGGCGCGCCGGCGCCGTGACCGGCGCTGGATAACCGGTGAGCGAAAGCGAGCCGGGAAGTGGCCTGGGGGTGGAAGTCCCCTGCGGGCCCTGGTGACGGGAACCGCGAGCCGAACGGCAAGGGCATCATCGTGAGGTGCTGTCTGAAGGAAGCCTCAGGCGAATCTCCGACCCGACGAACAGGAACCGCATAGGAGGCGTGTCGTCGCGGGCGAGCAGGCAACGATCTGCGAACCCGATGTCACCCCGGAGCGGCGATACGTAGATGCGGCGGGTGTGGAGTGAAGGTCACGCGCCTTACCCCGGGAGGTCTGTCGGGCTGCTGTGAGCTACCGGCGCCGCGAGGTGCCGGGAAGGCCTGGCAGAAGTCAGCCGAGGCCATAGTAGTCGCCGGCACAGGGCGGCGAAGGGCCGAACGCGTGGAGCCGATCCGGCACTGGAGTGCTCGATGGCCGAAGCAGGCGTAGGCGAGGCGGCTGAGAGGTTGCCGCATCCCCGGAGGGCTGACGGCGGAACCGTCGGAGGTACGGGTGATGGACGCCAAGCGGCTGCGGCGCGCTCGAGACGAGCCGGGTCCGAGTCGACGGCGCTGCTGGAGGCGGCGCTGTGTCGCGAGAACCTGATGGCGGCCTACCGGCGGGTGGTGCGCAACCGGGGGGCCCCCGGCATCGACGGAGTGACCGTCGATGAGCTGTGGGCCTACTGCCAGGCGCACTGGTCGTCGATCCGCGAGCGGCTGCTGGAGGGGACGTACCGTCCCTCGCCGGTACGGGAGGTGAAGATCCCCAAGCCCGGGGGTGGCTCCCGGGCACTGGGCATCCCGACCGTGGTCGACCGGCTGATCCAGCAGGCGCTGGTGCAGGTGCTCACCCCGATCCTCGACCCGACGTTCTCGGGTGAGAGCTACGGCTTTCGCCCGGGGCGCAGTGCCCATCAGGCCGTCGAGCGTGCCCGCGGGCACGTGGCGGCGGGGCAGCGCTGGGTCGTGGACCTCGATCTGGCGCAGTTCTTCGACCGGGTCAATCATGACGTGCTGATGGCCCGGTTAGCGCGTCGGATCGAGGACCGGCGGGTGCTGCGCCTGATCCGGCGCTACCTGCAGGCCGGGGTGATGGCCGGTGGCGTGGTCTCGCCGCGGGCGGCGGGGACGCCGCAGGGCGGGCCGCTCTCGCCCCTGCTCTCGAACGTCCTGCTGGACGAGCTCGACCGGGAGCTGGAGCGGCGCGGCCACCGCTTCGTGCGTTACGCCGATGACGTCAGCGTCTACGTGCGCTCGCCCGAAGCGGGTGCGCGCGTGCTGGCATCGCTGGAGCGGTTCCTGTGGCGGCGGCTGCGCCTGGTGGTCAACCGTGAGAAGAGTGCGGTGGACCGCCCGTGGAAGCGCACGCTGCTCGGCTACAGCATGACCGCGCACCGTGAGCCGCGGCTGCGGGTGGCCCCCAGCTCGGTGCAGCGGCTCAAGGCCCGCCTGCGGGCCGCGCTGCGCCGCGGGCGGGGCCGCCACCTGCAGCGGGTGCTGGCGGCGCTGCAGCCGCTCATCCGGGGCTGGGTGGCCTACTTCCGCTTCGCCGAAGTCAAGGCGGCGTTCGAGGCGCTGGACCAGTGGCTCCGGCGCCGCCTGCGCTGCCTGCTGTGGCGGCAGTGGAAGCGCTGGCGCACCCGCGCCCGGCGGCTGATGCAGCACGGTGTCGAGCGCCTGCGAGCGTATCGCTCCGCCACCAACGGGCGTGGCCCGTGGTGGAACGCGGGGGCGGCCCACATGCACGTGGCCATCCCCGCGCGCTGGCTGCACCGTCAGGGTCTCGTGAGCTTCCTCGGCGAGCACCGTCGACTTGCGAGCGCTGCGTGAACCGCCGTATACGGCCCCGTACGTACGGTGGTGTGAGAGCCGGGGCGGGTGACCGCCCCGGCTACTCGATTCGGCATCAGGACTTTAGCCCGCCATCTCGACGACCTCGCTACGCGAATCGGTGAGATATGCGGGCTACAATCCCCGGGGCATCCTACCGGCACGTCCGCGGCGGACGTGTCACGATCCGAGAGGCATCCGATGGTTACTGCAATCGTCCTGCTCAACGCCGCCCGCGGGCGGGTCAACGACGTCGCCGAGACCCTGGCCGGGCTCGATGGCGTCTCCGAGGTCTACTCCGTCGGCGGGCGCTACGATCTCGTGGTCATCATCCGCGTGGCCAGCAACGAGGCCCTGGCCGAGCTCGTCACCGAGCGCCTGCAGGCGCTGGACGGCATCGAGGAGACCGAGACCCTCATCGCCTTCCGCGCCCAGAGCCGGCACGATCTCGAGAGCATGTTCTCCATCGGCCTGTAAGGCCGATGACTTCAAGGTTCAAAGTTCGAAGTTCAAAGATCCCGGGGTCACGTCCGAGTGCCGCGGTTCTGGCGGCCCGGGGGAGTTTTCCGGGCCGTGCGGAGGGAGTCTTTGAACTGAGGACTTTGAACCTTGAACTCGCGCCTGATGCGCTACTGAACGGCGCTTCGGCGCCGTTCAGTAGCGCATCAGGCGCGTCATCCCCCCGTCCAGCACCACATTCTCCCCGGTCAAAAAGCCGCTGCGCTCGCTGTCCAGCAGCCAGGCGACCGCCTCGGCTACGTCCTCGGGTCGGCCGACGCGGCCGGTGGGGTGGAGGGCGTGGTCTTCCGGGTCCAGCGGCGCTGGCGGCGGACCGGCGGGAGAGTGGCGGGTGTCGATCCAGCCGGGGCTGACGGCGTTTACGCGCACTGCCGGGCCCAGGCTCACCGCAAGGGCGTGGGTCAGCGCCAGCAGGCCGCCCTTGCTGGCCGCGTAGGCCTCGCACTCCGGCTCCGACTGCAGGGCCCGGGTGGAGGCCACGTTGACCATGGCACCGCGCTGCTCGCGCAACAGCGGGATGGCGCCGCGGGCGCAGAGAAAGGCACCGGTGAGATTGCTGCGCAGCCAGCGCTCCCAGTCCGCGAGGGCGAGGGCCTCGGGCGGCCCGCTGTGGGGATCGGCGATGCCCGCGTTATTGACCAGGCCCGCGAGGCCCAGGCCGTCCCCGGCCAGCTCCGTGAAAAGCGCGTCGACGGCAGTCTCATCGCCCACGTCCAGGCACCGGCCCGCGGCCCGCGCCCCCGCCGGGAGGGCTCTCAGCGCCTCGCCCAAGGCATCCGCGTCCCGGTCGACGAGCACCACCCGGTGGCCAAGGGCCAGCTGATGGCGGGCGATGGCGAAGCCGATGCCGCGGCCGGCGCCGGTCACGACATGGCGGTGGACAGGGGCTGCGGGCATGACCGGACCTCCGGTGGTGTTCGGGGATGGGCGGTGGGTCGCCGTGCGCATGGCAGATGGCCCGGCGCATGGCCTGCCAGCAACCAACGGGACCTGACGATACTTCCGAAACGATTGGTAACGTGCGCCCGAGGCCGTCCCGACACAAGGGATGGACGCTTGGCGGCGAGCGCCGGCGCGGGCGAGAATGCGCCACGTTGTCACTCATATCACCGGAGTCGTCCCATGCGCCTGCCCCGCCTGCGACGCCCGCGCCTGAGTGACCGTGACCCTGCGGCCCGGCGCGCCGCCGTCGCCCGCCTCGATGCGAAGGGGGACGCCCGGGAGGCGCTTGGCCGGCTGCTGGCGGAGGATCCGGACCCCGGGGTGCGGGCGGCGGCCGTCAAGCGGCTGGAGGATCTCGCCCGGCTGCGGGCCTGCGCCGAGCAGGACGCGGACGCGCTGGTGCGGGAGTCCGCGCGTGCCCGCTACCGGCAGCTCCTGGCCGGTGGCGGTGCCCAGCCCCTGGCCGAACGCGAGGCCGAGCTCGCTCGCTGCGGCGACCTGCAGATCCTTGCGCACGTGGCTCGCAGCGGCCGCGAGGAGGCCTTGCGCGCGGCTGCCCTGGCCCGCATCGAGGATGCGGCCGTGCTCGAGGAGGCGGCACGGCATGACCCGCGCGCCCGGCTGCGCCGGCAGGCGGCCCGGCAGCTGGCCGACGCGGCGGCCCTGCGGCGGCTGGCCTGCGCCGGCCGCGATGTGGATCGGCGGGTCGTGCGCATCGCCCGGGAGCGTCTGGCGGCGCTGGAAGCCGCCGGCGAGGCCGCCAGGGGGGCGGATGCCGAGGCGCATCGCATCATCCGCGAGCTGGAGGCACTGGCCGATCGCCAGCTCCCCGGCGCCGAGGCCGCGCGGGCGCGGCTGATCAATCGCTGGCAGCAGCTGGTACCGCCGCCCGAGCCGCGGCGACAGCAGGCCTTCGACGCCGCCCTCGCCGCGTTCGACGCGGCGGCCACCTCCGCAGACCGCGTCAATCCGTAACCAGGCCGCCCTCGGGCAGCCCTTCCAGCGGCACCAGCCGTCGCGCCACGAGGGCCGTGTCGGCCTGCGCAGGCACGATCCGTGGCGTGGCGTGCACCTCCAGTGGGCCACCCTCCCTCGGCCCGGCCCAAGCGGCTAGCCCGCAGCCGTGAATCGGTGAGATATGCGGGCTAGTGGCAGCCGCATCAGGGCGGGCGCGGCACCGCAGGGGTGGCGCCGCCTGCGGGCGGTGGATGGGAGGGGAAGGCGGGTCACAGCGTCTGCTGCAGGCCCATGTCCCAGAAGCCGATCTCCAGCCGCGTCGCGGCGGTGAAGGTGGCGGCGAGCTCGGGAAAGCGGGTCGGTGCCATGTGCCGTTCGGCCAGCCGGTCCATCTGCGCGGCGACGCTTCCGGCGAGGCCCTGGAACTCGTCGCCGGCATAGGTCTCCAGCCATTCCCGGTAGGGATGATCGGCGAGGGCGGCGCCGGCCTCGGCATGCCGCGCGGCGCCGATTTCCGCGTAACCGATGACGCAGGGGGCGAGGGCGACCAGCAGCTCCAGCAGGTCGCCGGCCAGGCCGCGCTCGATGACGTAGCGGGTGTAGGCCATGTTGGCCCGTGCCTCGGGGGTGCGCTCCAGCGCCTCGGCCTCGATGCCCCAGCGCCGGCAGAGGTCCACGTGCAGCGCCATCTCGTGGTTCAGCAGGCCGTCCAGCACCTCGGTGGCAGCGCGCATGTCGGCCAGGTTGTCCGCCTTGAAGGCGGCCAGCGCCCAGGCCCGGGCGAAATGCTTGAGGAAGACGTAGTCCTGCTGCAGATAGTGGCGGAAGCTCGCCTCCGCGAGGTCGCCCCGCGTCAGGGCGCGAACGAATTCATGATCCGTGTAGCGCGTCCAGTCCTCGCCTGCCGCCGCGCGCAGGCGTGGGAAGAGGTCGCTCTGCTCGAGTGTCATCGGGAAATGGTCCTCTATTCCGTTGGATGCGCGGCCTCGGCGTCAAGCCGTGCCACGAACTCGGCCTCCGGTGCCGGCCGCCCCAGCAGATAGCCCTGGCACGCGGTGCAGCCGTAGGCGGCGAGCATCTCGCGCTGGGCCTCGGTCTCCACGCCCTCCGCCAGCGGTTCCAGGCCGAGAGTGTTGGCCAGGGCGATCACGGTACGCACGATGGCGTCGTCGTTGGGATCCTGCTGTGCCGCCTGGACGAAGCCCTGATGGATCTTCAGCTGATCGAAGGGCAGCCGGCGGAGGTAGGCGAGCGAGGAGTAGCCGGTGCCGAAGTCGTCCAGGGCGAAGCGCAGGCCCAGCGCCCGCAGCGCGTGCATCTTCTCGCTGGTGTCCTCGACGTCGGCCAGCAGCAGGCTCTCGGTGAGCTCGAGGCGCAGCCGCCACGGCGAGGCGCCCGTGCGGTGGAGGATGTCGCGCACGGTATCGACGAAGGCGACCTCGTGGAACTGGCGGGCGCTGACGTTGACCGCCAGCGTGAGCCGACCATGTCCCTGGCGCTGCCAGCGCGCCAGGGCCTCGCAGGCCTGCTCCAGGATGCTGGCGCCGAGAGCGCCGATCAGGCCGCAGTCCTCGGCCAGCGGGATGAACTCCGCCGGCGGGATCCAGCCACGGGCCGGGTCGTGCCAGCGGGCCAGGGCCTCGGCGCCGGTAACGCGGCCCTCGGCGTCGAACTGGGCCTGGTAGTGGACGGTGATCCTGGCCTCGGCCAGGGCCTCGCGCAGGGCGGACTCCTCCCGTACCCGGTTGTGCAGGGCGGCGCGCATGCCCGGGTCGAACAGCCGCAGGCGTCCGCGCCCGGCGGCCTTGGCCTGGTACATGGCCACGTCCGCCCGCTGCATGAGGTCGTCGGCCCCGGCGCAGTCCTCGTCCAGCAGGGTGATGCCGAGGCTCACCGAGCTGTGACGCTCGTGGCCTTCCAGATGATAGGGCCGCGCCAGGGTGGCGCGGATACCCTCGCCGATGGCCTCCGCCTCGCGCAGGGCCTCTTCCGGATCGGTGTCCAGGCCGCTCAGGATGATGGCGAACTCGTCGCCACCGAAGCGGGCGACGGTGTCGGTCTCGCGCACGCTTGCCGCCAGCCGTCGGGCCACCTCCTGCAGCATCCGGTCGCCGACCTGGTGGCCAAGGGTGTCGTTGACGGTCTTGAAGTGATCGAGGTCGAGGAACAGCACCGCGGCATGCCGCGCCCCCGGGCCCCGCCCCGCCAGGGCGAGCTGCAGGCGTTCGTGGAGCAGCCGGCGGTTGGGCAGGCGGGTGAGGGGATCGTAGTGGGCGAGGAACTGCACCGCCTCGCGGGCGCGCCGCTGCTCGGTGATGTCCTGGCACGCACCGCGCACATGGGTCACCCGGCCCTCGGTGTCGTGCACCGGCTCGCCGATCACCCGCACCCAGGCCTTGCGCCCCCGGGCGGTGAGGATTTCGAATTCCTCGTCGTAGGGCCGCCCGTCGCGCACACAGCGATGGAAGAGCGTGCGCACGCGCTCGGACTCGGTGCCCCGGAAGAAGGTCATGCTCTGCGCAACGGTGGGGTGACTGCCGGCGGGCAGATCGAAAATCGCGCAGACTTCGTCCGACCAGCTGACGGTGCCGGTGGCAACGTCCGCGAGCCATCCACCCAGGCGCGCGGTGCGGCCGGCAATCTCGAGCAGCGCCTGGCTCTCCCGCAGCGCGTCCTCGGCCTCGCGGCGGTGGGTGTCGTCGATGGCGAGGCCGTCCCAGACCGTGGCGCCGTTGTCGCCGGGCCGGGGCGTACCCAACGCCCGCACCCAGCGCAGTGCCCCGTCCGGTCGGCGGATCCGGAACTGCACGTCGAGCGGCTCGCGATGCGCTGCGGAGTGGCGCAGGGCCGCGTCGTAGCGCGGGCGGTCCTCCGGCAGCATGATCTCGTACAGCGCCTTGGGATCGCGCCGGGCCCGCTCGACGTCCACGCCGAATACCTCGGCATAGCCGTCGCTGAGGTAGGTGAAGTGCACCCGCCCGTCCGCCTCCATCACGCGGCGCGAGAGCCCGCCCGGGAGATTGCTGCTGATCGCGCGCAGGCGGGCCTCGCTCTCGCGCAGGGCGATCTCGGTGCGCTTGCTGGCGGTGATGTCGACCATCACCCCCACCATCTTGACCGGCCGCCCGCCCTCGGTGATCACGCTGACCACGTCGCGCAGCCAGACCACGCTGCCGTCGGCGGCGAGCATGCGGTAGTCGAAGGTGTGGCTGCGACCCTCCGCGGTGGTGCGGGCGCAGTAGTCCGGCGCCCAGTCCCGGTCCTCCGGGTGGATGTGGCGGACCCAGAAATCCCGCTCCTGGCACCAGCGCGCCGTTGGGTAGCCGAGCAGGGTCTCCGCCTCCTGGCTGACGAAGGTGAACTGGAAGGTCTCCGGATCCCCTTCCCAGAGGATGGCCGACGTGCACTCCACCAGCGTGCGGTACTGCTCGCGTTGACGCTCCAGCTCCATGGTCGCGAGCTTGCGCCCGGTGACGTCCTGTCCGGCGCCTATCCACTCGACGATGGTGCCGGTGTCGTCGTGCACCGGCACCGCGCGGTCCTGGAACCAGCGGACATCGCCCCCGGCACAGAGCAGGCGGTAGGTCTGGGTGAAGGGCCGCCCGGTGGCGATGTGCTCGAGCCAGGCGTCGAGGTAGGGCTGGCGGTCGGCCTCGTGCAGGGCCGGCAGCCAGCCCCAGCCCCGCGCCGCCTCCGCCGAGAGCCCGGCCAGCTCGAGCCAGGCGGCGCTGATCTCGAGCAGCCGGCCGTCCGGGGCGCAGCGCCAGACGAAATCCGAGGTGGCGGCCACCAGACTGCGGAAACGGCGCTCGCTGGCGGCGACGGCGCTGGCGTGGCCGATTTCCGTATCGTTGCGTATGAGCCGTTGTCCTTGATCCATGGCGCTCGGATTCCGCTCGGGCGGTGATGGCCCCCGTCGTTGCCGCGGGAGCTGACGAGGTGGTTCACCGTGCATCCTGCCCTCGAGGCGTACCCGCCGGCGAGTGCCCGGAGCCGTTCTGCCCACTGTGCAAGGGCACGTTACCAAGCGCCCCTGGGCCGTGCACGCTCCACGCGCCGGCCGGCCGGGAAGGCCCTAGGAGTCTGCGCCGTAGAACGTCTCCCGGCTGCGACGGCCCCACTGCGGCCGCTTTGACCGCTCGCGCTCGTTACATAGTCACCACCATGCGCCTCGCACGAGCGGCCGAATCGCCTCGCCGTGGGACCACCGCGCTCGGAAGATTTCTACGGCGCAGACTCCTAGCCCGCATATCTCACCGATTCACGGCTGCGGGCGCGGATCTGACGAGCAGTCCTGCGTTGCGCTCGGTCCGGGTGCTCGCCGTACTGTCGAGCACGCCTGCCCGCCATCTCCACGCCCTCGCGTCGCGAATCGGTGAGATATGCGGGCTAGCCGTACAGGATGCTGATCAGCAGCGAGATGGTGCCCACGCCCACGGCGGTGGATATGAAAATGGCCGTGGAGATGCGGCCCGCATGCAGATCGTAGCGCTGGGCGAGCACGTAGACGTTGGCGGCGATGGGCAGGGCGGCCTGCAGGATGGCCACCGAGGCCCAAACCGGCGGCAGTTCCAGCACCCAAAGCGCCATGACCGCCACCAGCGCCGGATGGACGACGAGCTTCAGCAGCGTCAGGTACAGCGTCTCCGCCGCGCCCTCGTGCATCGGCCGCCCCGCCAGGGTCGCTCCCAGGGCGAACAGGGCACAGGGCCCGGCAGCGTCGGCGAGCAGATTGCCATAGCCGAGCAGCGGCTCCGGTACGGGCACCGACGTGAGGTTGAGGCCGAGTCCGAGCGCGGCGGCGACCACGATGGGGTTGCGGGCGACGCCGCCAATGATCAGCCGCGCCAGCGCCACGCGATCCCGGCCCCGCCCCATGTCGGCCTCGATCAGCGCGGTGGCAAGACCGAGCATGACGATGGTGTCCCCCATGACGATCAGCACCGCCGGCAGAGCGGCGTCGGCGCCGTAGAGGAGCAGGGTCAGCGGCAGGCCGATGAAGCCGACATTGGAGAACGTCGCCGCCAGCGCCTGCAGCGAGGCGGCGCCGGTGCTGATGCGGAACAGCCGCCGGCCGAGCAGAAGGGCCGCGAAGAACAGGGCGAAGCCGGGCAGGTAGTAGGCGGCGAGCAGCGCGGCCACGTCCCCGGAGGCCGATGGGGCCTGGTAGGTCTTCACCAGCAGCAGCGCCGGCAGCGCGAAGTAGAAGACGAAGGCATTGAGCCCGGCGATGGTGCCGCCCGCGAGCAGGCGGGTGCGGCCCGCCGCGTAGCCGGTGAATATCAGGGCGAAGAACGGCAGCGCAAGGTCGATGACGGCCTGCATGGCGGCTCCGGAGCTGTGCGACAGGGCAGGGCGCGCAGTCTAGCCCGCATGTCCCGACGATTCACGGCTGCGGGCGCGGATCTTGCGGGCAGCTCTACGTTGTGCTCGACCTGGATGCTAGCCCGCATATCTCACCGATCCGCGCCCGCAACCGTGAATGGGTGAGATATGCGGGCTACATGAGCCGTCGCGTGCATCTGCGCGCGGGCGCACACTGGTGAGCAATGCAGGCCGGCCTTACCGGGGACGCATGGACCGTCCGTCGGCCGGCCACGGGCTGCCGTGTTGCATCGCAGCAAAGTATGTCCTATGATGCACCGCAACAAGGGTGAACAGAGCGGTTCACCTTGTTCGGAACCGACATGCCAACCCGAGAGGACATCATCATGAGCAACGTGAATCTGAACACCATCCAGGAGCAGACCGAGCAGTTCGTCACCGGTCCGGCCCGCAGCTACGCCGCGCTGGCGCTGGATCACCTCGAGCAGGTGGTCAATGCCCAGATCGAGGCCAGCCGTGCCTACGCCGAGGTCGGCCTGCAGCAGGTCCGCGCTGCGCTGGACGTGCGCGACGTGCAGGGTTTCCAGGCCTATGCCGAGAACCAGCAGAAGGCCGCCAAGGAGATCGGTGAGCGCGTCAAGTCCGACGCCACCCGCTTCGCCTCCCTGAACGAGGAGTTCGTGGGCAAGACCCGCAAGCTCGTCGAGGACAACGTGGCGAGCGCTGGCAAGGCCGCCTCGAAGGCGACCGCCGCGTAACCACGCGGAGCCCTTCCGCGTCTCCCGCCGCCGACGGCCTCCTGGCCCTCGGCGGTTTTTTTCGTCTGGCTACCGCTGCAGGCTCCCATAGCGGCTATCATTCGCGGTTTTCGGCAGTTACGGGGGAGCAGCACCCATGCGCGCCCACCGATTGTCCGGCAGGACACCAGCGATACCGAAACCGCACCGGGGCTGGCTGCGGCCGGGGCCCCTGGTGGCTGTGCTCGCGGCGCTGGCCGCGGCTGCGGTGCTGCTTGCGCCGCCGGTCTGGCTGCCCGACGGCACGGCAGCCACCGCCGCGCTCATGCTGGTGACCATCGGGCTCTGGGCGAGCGGGATCGTCTCCGAGGCGCTGGCCTCGCTGCTGTTCTTTCTCGCCGCTATGCTGTTCGCCGTCGCGCCGGCCGAGGCCGTGTTCGCCGGCTTCGGCGCCAGCGCCTTCTGGCTCATCTTCGCCGGGCTCGTGCTCAGTCTTGCCATCCGTCACACCGGCCTTGGCGAGCGCATCGCCGGCGGGCTGCTGACGCGGGCGCCACGAAGCTACCCCCTGCTGGTGACGGCCAGCGTGGTCGTGGGGACCGTGTTCGCCTTCCTCATGCCCGGCTCCATGGGGCGGATCGTGCTGCTGGTGCCCATCGCCCTGGCCGTGGCCGACCGGGCCGGTTTCGCCGCCGCCGCACGCGGGCGCTTCGCGCTGGTGCTCGGTGTCGTCTTCGGCACCCACCTCACCTCGTTCGCGATCCTGCCAGCCAACGTGCCCAACGTGGTCTGGGCCTCCGCGGTGGAGGCACAGCACGGCTTCCAGGTCGGCTATCTGGAGTATCTCTGGTGGCATTTCCCCGTGCTCGGGCTGCTGCGGGCGGCGCTGCTGGTGGCACTGCTGCTCTGGTGGCTGCCGGATCGCCTCAGCGATGACCAGGCGCACGATACCCCGGCGACGCCGCCCGGTGAGGCGGCGGCGGGCGAGCGCCAGCTGGCCGCCGTCCTGCTCGCCGCCCTGGCCCTCTGGGCGACGGACTTCGCCCACGGCATCGCCCCCGCCTGGGTGGCGCTGGCGGCGGCCTGCTACTGCCTGCTGCCGCCGACCCGGCTGACGCCGGAACGGCCCTACGCGGCCCTGGATGTGGGACCGCTGCTGTTCGTTGCCGGCGTGCTCGGCCTCGGTGAAACCCTCGCCCGCTCGGGCCTGGGCGAGGCCGCCTTCGCCCAGCTCCTGCCGCTGCTGCCGCTGAGCCCGGGTGCCGACACCCTCAACTTCGGTGTGCTCGGCCTCGGCAGTGCGCTGCTGGGCGTGTTCACGACGCTGCCCGGCGTGCCGGCGGTGGCAAGCCCCCTGGCGCCGGCCATCGCCGGCGCCACGGGCTGGCCGCTGGAGGCCGTGCTGGTCACCCTCACCGTCGGCTACGCGACGTTTCTCCTGCCCTATCAGGCCCCTCCGATCCTGGTCGGCGGGCGCCTCGGGGGCGTTCCCTGGGGGGTGCTCACGCGCTTCACCCTTGGCTACGCGGCGGTATCCACGCTGCTGGTGTTCCCGCTGCAGTACCTCTGGCTGCATCTGGTCGGGGTCTATGGCTTCTGAAGGGCGGGCGGACCGGCGCCGGTGATCACCACCCTCGGCGCCTACGCCAGCCTGTTCTTCGCCGGGCTGATCGCGGCCACGTTCTTCCCGGCGCAGTCCGAGGCCGTGCTGGCGGCGCTCTACGTCACCGGGGACTACAACACGCTGGCGCTGCTGGTCGTGGCGACCGTGGGCAACGTCCTCGGCTCGGTGATCAACTGGCTGCTCGGCCGCTTCATCGACCATTTCCGGCACCGGCGCTGGTTCCCGTTCTCCGCACGCAGCATCGACCGGGCGAGCGACTGGTACCAGCGCTGGGGCGTGTGGTCGCTGCTGCTCGCCTGGACACCCTTCCTCGGGGACCCGCTGACCCTGGTGGCGGGGATACTGCGCACCAATATCTGGGTCTTCCTCGCCCTGGTGACCGCCGGGAAGGCCGGACGCTACGCCTTTCTGCTGGCAGTGCTGTGACACTGGGGAGCTTAAGCCGCGAGGCCGCGGTTCTCCCGGGCGCCTCCACCACCCTCCGCACCACGAATGCTGGGAGCGGATTCCGCGGCGCAGGTTGATAAGTGCTTCCCTTGGTACAAGGCGCATAGAACAGCGCGCATTATTGCTCCGCGGGATGTGATCCCGTTCCGAAAATTCCCTTGTCGCCGGGGAGTTGGCGAAGGACAATACAGTCTCGTTGCCCCGGGCCCTGCGGTCCGGGGCGTTCTGGTTGGGGCGGCGGCGACAGCGCGGGGAAGCGGCGGCCATGAGTGATCAATTCTTGCGAGTGGCGGAGGAGCTCGGCTGGGATCTGGAGCAGCAGATCCAGGTTCTGGATGACTTCGTGGCGGGGTTTGGCGTCTCCAGCCGGCTCGATGCCTGGCTCGCGGAGCGCTCCCTCGGGGTGCATCAGCGCTGCAATCGCGCCGGCCTGCGCGACGGGATGCTGCGCTTCGTCGGCGAGCTGGGCGCCGCCGGGGCCTTCTCCCATTATCTGCAGCGCGAGCTGCGGCTGGCGGCGGAGGCGGCGCTCGCGGCTGCCGCTGCCGAGCAGGAGGCCGCGGCGGCACCGGCGGCGGAGGCCCTTGCCGCCGAGCCGCCGGCGCCGCACCGGCGGTGGGGCTGGTGGCCGTTCCGCCGGCAGACTCGTTCCCTGCGCGAGAGCGTGGCATCCTGAGGGTATGACCGAGCCTGTCCCGCGCCCGATCCGCGTAGGCGTACTGCTTTGCGACGACCTCCATGAGGGGCTCGTCTCCCGCTGGCGGTCGTATCTCGCCCTGTTCCAGGATCTGCTGGCCGACGCGGCCGGGGATCTGCAGGCCACGGGCTGGCGGGTGCATGCCGGCGAGTGGCCGGACAGCCCCGAAGCCGCGGATGCCTGGCTGGTCAGCGGCAGCCGCGCCAGTGTTCACGAGGTGCCCGAGTGGGTGCCGCCGCTGCAGGACCTGGTACGGGAGATCGAAGCCGCCGGCCAGCCACTGGTGGGCGTGTGTTTCGGCCATCAGCTGGTGCACTCCGCCCTGGGCGGGCGCATCGGCCGCGCCACGGTGGGCTGGGGTCTCGGTGTCTATGACGTCCGCCTCGAGGCCGACCTGGCCGGCCGGCGTGCGGGCGAGCCGCTGCGGCTGCTCTCTGTCCATCAGGACCAGGTGCTGACACCGGCGCCCGGCTTCCGGCGCCTCGCCACCAGTCCCTTCTGCCCGTGGTACGCGAGCCGGCGCGGCCCGGTGCTCACCGTGCAGGGCCACCCGGAGTTCGACCGCGAGTTCTTCCAGGCGCTGCTCCCCCAGGTTCGCCCCAAGGCCGGCGACGCGGTCGTCGATCGGGCCCTCGCGAGCCTGCCGCCCGAGGACGATACCGGCGCCTTCCGCCGCCTGCTGCGTGACTGGCTGCGGGGCAACGCCGCGGCCGATCTCCAGCCCACGGGCTGAGCCGGGCGATGGATGCTGCCCGCCAGCGCGCCGAGCGCGCCTTCCAGCGCTATCGTGGGCTGATCCCGGACTGGCCCGCCTTTCTCGACTGCATGACCCGTCCCTTGCCGGCCACGGTCTGGGCCAACCCCCTGCGCACCAGCCGCGACGCGGTGGCAAGCCTGCTCGCCGAGGCCGGCTACCGGTCCCAGCCGCTGGCCTGGGATCCACTGGCCCTGCGGCTGCCGGCGGATTTCGCCGCCGGCAGCCACTGGGGCCTGCTTGCGGGCCTGTACCAGTCCCAGGAGGAGGTCTCGCGACTGCCGGTGCACCTGCTCGACCCGCAGCCCGGAGAGCGGGTGCTGGATCTCTGCGCCGCGCCCGGCAACAAGACCGCGCAGATGGCGGTCGCCATGGCCAATACGGGTACCGTCGCGGCGAACGACGTCCAGCGCGGCCGGCTAACCGCCGTGCGGCAGGTGGTCAAGCGCCTGGGGCTCGTCAATGTGAGCACACTGGTACGCCCGGGGCAGGAGTTCCCGCTGCGGGCGGGGGCGTTCGACCGGGTGCTCGTGGATGCGCCGTGCAGCTGCGAGGGCACCTGGCGCAAGGGTGCCTGGCGCCGGGAGGATCCGCCGCGAGAGGTGGATTCCGCCGAGCGCGAGTGGCTCGCCGCCCGCCAGCTGGACCTGCTGCGTCGCGCGCTGCAGATCTGCAGTCCGGGCGGACGCATCGTCTACTCCACCTGCACCTTCGCCCCGGAGGAGAACGAGGCGGTGGTGGACGCCCTGCTCCGGGAGGCCGGCGCATCGGTGGCGCTGCGACCGGCCCGCGTGCCGGGCTTCCCGGGTGCCCCGGGCATCACCGACTGGCAGGGGCGCCGCTACGATGTCCGCCTTGAGGGTGCGCTCCGTGCCTGGCCGCACGCTGCCGACAGCGGCGGCTTCTTCGTCGCCGTGCTGGAGAAGCTCGACGGCCGGGCGCTGGCGAGGGTCGGCCCCGGTCCGGTCCCCCCGAGCCACCCCGTCCTGGAGCGCATCCAGGCGCGCTTCGACCTGCCTGCGGACGCCTTTGCCGGGCTCGTCTGCCATGGGGGCGAGGGCCGGTATCTGAATCTGCTCGCCGCGGATCACCGCTGGCCGCGATGGCCGGCCCCCGAAACCACGGGGTTGCCGGCCGTCGGGCTGCAGGTGAAGCCGCCGAAGCCCACCACGGCGCTGGCCATGGCCCTCGGCGACCGTGCGCGATGCAACCGGGTGGAGCTCGGCGCGGCGGCGGCGGAGGCGTTCCGCCAGCGTCGCCCGCTGTCCGGCGAGACCATCGCGGGCGGGCAGATCACCGGCCCGGGCCATGTGCTGGTGGCGCATCGCGGCTACACCCTGGGTGTGGGACGCTGGACCGCCGAGGGTATGCTGGAGAGCCAGTTCCCCAAGGCGTGGAAGCGCAATCTGCCGGTTTGAGGAGACGATCATGGAGGCCTGGACCATCACCGAGCACGGCGGCCCCGAGGTGCTCAGCCGCGTGCAGCGGCCGACCCCGGAGCCCGGTGGCGACGAGGTACGCGTCGCCGTGCGCGCGGTGGGTATCAACCGCGCGGACCTCCTGCAGCGGCTTGGCCATTATCCGGCACCGCCCGGCGCGCCGCCGGACGTGCCGGGTCTCGAGTTCGCCGGCGAGGTGGACGCGGTCGGACCCCGCGTCACGCGCTGGCAGCCCGGCGACCGGGTTATGGGCATCACAGGCGGCGGCGCATACGCCGAGGCGGTGTGTGTGCACGAGGGTGAGCTCCTGGCCGTACCCGACGGTCTGGACTGGCCGCAGGCGGCCGCCTTCCCGGAGGCATTTCTCACCGCCTGGCAGGGCCTGGTCACCGTCGGTGGCCTTGCGGCGGGGGATCGCTGCCTCATTCGAGGGGCGAGCTCCGGCATAGGCATCGCCGCAGTGCAGCTTGCGGCGGCGCTGGGGGCCGAGCCCATCGGATCGAGCCGCAGCGACGAACGCCTGGCGCGGCTGCGGGCTCTCGGGCTGGCGCATGCGCTGCCGGGGTCGGAAGGCGTCGATCGGGAGGCCCTGAAGGCAGTGGCCCCCGGCGGCGTCGCGCTGGTGCTGGAGCTGGTGGCCGGCGAGCGCTTCGACGAAAGCCTGGCGGCGCTGGCTCCCGAGGGCACGCTGGTGCTGGTGGGGCTGATGGCCGGCATGGAGGCGCGGCTGCCGCTGGCGCGGGTGCTCATGCGCCGGCTGCAGATCCGCAGCTTCACGCTGCGCAGCCTGCCGCTGGAGGGCCGCCTGCGCCTGGCCCGGGAGGCCCGGCGCCATCTGCTGCCGCTGCTCGCGGCGGGCCGCCTGCAGCCGGTGGTGGATACCGTCCTCCCGTTCGCCGAGGCCCCGGAGGCCCATCGCCGCATGGCCGCCGGCGGGCACTTCGGCAAGATCGTGCTGAGTCACTAATGCGCGGTGCTGTGTGGAAGCCGCCGCGATCACGTAGTGGTGTCAAGGGCCGTGCCAGACCCCAGCCCAGCCGACTCCGGTGCACGCCGCCGTGGGGCTAGTGGGTGTGGGGCGGGGCACGGCGGCCCTGAACCGTTCCGGTCGCGGACTCAAGTTGCCGGTCGCGCTACTCCGGCAGCCGCTTGTCGCGCAGCGCGCGTTTGCCGCGGCGCAGCTCCCCCTGCAGCCCGGGGCCCCGGCGCAGGGCCAGGCCGAGGGCGAGGATATCCAGGATCGCCAGATGCGCCAGGCGGGAGGCCATGGGCATGTAGGTGTCCGTGTCCTCCTGCACGTCGGCGAACAGCGCCACCGTGGCCCGTTCCGCCAGCGGCGAGCCGGGGGCGGTGATGGCGATGACCGTGGCACCGCGTTCCCGGGCCGTGGCGACGCTCGCCAGCAGGTCCTGGCTGCGGCCGGTGTGGGAGATCGCGATCACCACCGCGCCTGCGCCGAGGACGCTGGCGGCGATGCCGTGAACGTGGGCGTCGCAGTAGGCGGTGACGGGGATTCCCAGGCGCATGAGCTTCTGCTGGGCATCCTGGGCCACCACGCCCGAGGCACCATGGCCGTAGAGCTCGATCCGCTCGGCCTGTGCCAGCCGGTCGATGGCGGCCTCCAGCGGCGCCGCGGCGATGTGGTTGCGTGCCTGCAGCAGGGTCGCGATATGGCGGTCCAGGACCTTGGCCGCGAGATCCTCGGTGGGTTCGTCCTGGCTCACCCCCTCCAGTACGTAGGGCACGCCCACCGCGAGGCTGCGGGCGAGGGCCAGCTTGAAGCGCTGGAAGCCGGGATAGCCCAGGCTGCGGCAGAAGCGCACGACGGTGGGCTCGCTTACCCCGGCACGCTGGGCCACCTGGGCAATGGGGGAGTCCACCAGCGCATGGGGGCTCGCCAGTACCAGCTCGGCCACCTTGCGCTCCGAGCGCCGCAGGCCGGGGGTCAGGGCGCGCACGCGCCCGAGCAGCGTGTACTCGCCGCCGGACTCCGCGACCTCGACGCCGGCGTCGTTGGCCTTGCTCATGCCGGATGCTCCTCCTCCTGCGAGCGCGCCGCCACCTCGGCGGCCAGCCCGATCAGCGCCGGCGCCTCGGCACGCATCAGCCGCACCGGAATCTGCGCGAGATAGCCGCTGAAGCGCCCCTTGTCCGTGAACCGGCGGCGGAAGGCCGCGGCATCGAACAGCGTGCCGAGGCGCGGCAGCAGGCCGCCGCCGAGGGCGACGCCACCGAGGGCGCCGACGCTCAGTGCCAGATTGCCGGCGGTGGTGGCGAGGGCCGCGGTGAAGATGTCGACGGTTTCGCGGGCACGGGCATCCCCGGCGCGCGCCCGCTCGGCAATGTCGGCGGCAGCGAGGGCCTCGGGGTCCGCGCCGTCCAGCTGCGTCAGCGCCCGGTGGACGGCTTCCAGGCCCAGACCGGAGGCGACGCGCTCGGCGCTGCAGTGCCCGTGCTCGGCCCGGATCACGGCGGCGAGGGCCGCCTCCCGCTCCGTCATCGGGCTGAAGCTGACGTGCCCGCCCTCGCCGGCCACGGCGTGCCAGCCGCGCGCGCAGGGCACCAGCACCGCGGCACCGAGCCCGGTGCCGGGGCCGAGTACGGCCATGGGGAAGCCCGCCCGCGGTTCGCCCGGGGCTACGGTCTGCCACTGGTCCGCGGACAGGTGCGGCACCGCCAGTGCCTGGGCCGCCCAGTCGTTGAGGAACTCGAGGCGCTCGAGGCCCAGCGCCTCGCGGCTGGCACGCACCGAGAAGCGCCAGCCGAGGTTGGTCATGGCGAGCTCGTCGCCGAGCACGGGCGTGGCGATGGCGCAGAGCCCGGACGCCGGGGCGGGGACGCCGACGGCCTTCAGATAGGCCCGGGCCGCGGCGGTGAAGTCCGGGTAGTCCGCCGCCGGCAGGTTGCGCACCGCCTCCGGGGTGCCGCGTCCCGGCCGCACCAGGGCGAAGCGCGCGTGGGTGCCACCGATGTCGGCGATCAGGTGCGGGGTATCAGGGCGACCAGTAGACATGCACCGGCACTCGCCGCTGGCGGAACAGCGCGGCCACGGGGTAGCGCATCGGGTCACCGGCCTCGAGCGCCCGGGCGAGGGTCTGCCACTTCTCCTGGCCGGTCACGTGCAGGGCGATCCAGCGGCTGTCGAGCAGCGTGGCCAGGGTGAGCGTCAGCCGCTCCGGTGGCTCCGCCGGTGCGGTGATTGCCTGGCAGCAGGCCTCGCGCTGCAGGTCCAGGGCCGCCGGCAGCTCCGGAGCGCCGGGGAAGAGCGAAGCGGTGTGGCCGTCGTCCCCCATGCCGAGGATCACCGCGTCAAACGGCCGCGGCAGGGTGCCGAGGGCGGCGGCACAGGCGGCCTCGTCGGCGCGCTCGTCAGCGCCGTCACGGTGAATCGGGACAAAGCGCGCCGCGGCGGCGGACCCCTGGAGCAGGTGCTCGCGCACCAGCCGGGCATTGCTGCGGGGATCGTCTTCCGGTACGCGGCGCTCGTCGGCCAGGCTGATGCCGACCCGGTCCCAGGGCAGCTCGCTACCGGCGAGGCGCTGGTAGAGGGTGATGGGGGTGCGCCCGCCGGAGACGATCAGGCTCGCCCTGCCGCGGGCGCCCGCGGCGTAGGTGATGATCTCCGCCACGCGCCGGGCGAGGGCGTCGGCCAGGGCCTCGGCCGTGGGGAAGCGTTTGGCGTCGTCGAGGGGGGCGGGTTCTCGGGGCATCAGGCCTCCTCGTGCCAGCTGGCACCCTCGCGGCCGAGCAGGGCGCTGGAGGCGGCCGGCCCCCAGGTGCCGGCGGTATAGGGCTTGGGCGCGTCCGCCGCCTGGTTCCAGGCCTCAAGGATCGGCTCGATCCACTCCCAGGCCGCGTACAGCTCGTCGCGCCGCATGAACAGCGTCAGCCGCCCGCGCAGCACGTCCATCAGCAGGCGCTCGTAGGCGTCCGCCTGGCGCTGCTTGAAGGTCTCGGCGAAGTCCAGGTCCAGCGCCGCCGGGCGCAGGCGCATCTGGTCGCCCCGGGCCTTGGCCATGAGATGCAGGCGCAGGCCCTCGTCCGGCTGCAGCTGGATAACGAGCTTGTTGGGCAGCCCGGTGCCGTAGGTGACGTCGAAGATGGAATGGGGCACTTCACGGAAGTTGACCACGATCTCCGCGTTGCGCTCCTGCAGCCGCTTGCCGGTGCGCAGGTAGAAGGGCACCCCGGACCACCGCCAGTTGGCGATCTCCGCCTTGATGGCGACGAAGGTCTCGGTGCGGCTGTCCTCGTCGACGCCGTCCTCGTCCAGGTAGCCGGGCACCGGCTGGCCGCCGATGGCGCCGGCGCGGTACTGGCCGCGCACCGTGTTCTGCAGGGCGCTGCGGCCCTCGAGACGGGTCAGGGCGCGCAGGACCTTGAGCTTCTCGTCGCGCACGGCGTCCGCCTCGATGCTCGTGGGCGGCTCCATGGCGATGATGCAGAGCAGCTGCAGCAGGTGGTTCTGCACCATGTCGCGCAGGGCGCCGGTGCGGTCGTAGAACCCCGCGCGGCCGGCGACGCCGACCTGCTCGGCGACGCTGATCTGCACGTCGCGCACCCACTCGCGCCGCCACAGGGGCTCGAACAGCGTGTTGCCGAAGCGCAGCGCAATGAGGTTCTGCACCGTCTCCTTGCCGAGATAGTGGTCGATCCGGTAGATCGCCTCCTCGGGGAAGATCGCGCCGATCTGCTCGCTGATCGCCCGCGCCGAGGCCAGGTCGTGGCCGAGGGGCTTCTCCAGCACGACGCGGGATCGCGGCGTGACCAGATCGTTGGCCTGCAGATTCCGGCAGATGTCCACGAACAGCCCCGGTGCCACCGCCAGGTAGAACACCCGGCAGCGCCCGTCACGGCCGGCCAGCGCCTCGGCCAGCTGCGCGTAGCTGTGGCTGTCGGTCGCATCCACCGGCACGAAGGCGAGCCGCTCGGCGAAGCGCCGCCACTCGGTTTCGTTCAGCTCGTCGGCGTCGAGGCGTTCCCGGTAGCTGTCATGGACCCGATCTAGGAAGGCCTCCCGGCTCATCGGCGTGCGCGCGGTGGCGATGATGCGGCCGTCCTCAGGCAGCTGGCCGGCCCGATGCCGACGGTAGAGAGCCGGCAACAGCTTGCGCAGGGACAGATCACCGGTGCCGCCGAAGAGGACGATGTCGAAGGGGGATAGCTGTTCCACAGGGCCTCCCTTGGCCGGTGTGTAGCCGCGCTACCGAAGTCTAGCGCAGTCGACGGCGGTAACGAGCGGACCACGGGGGCCCCGGTGCGTTCCGGCCGGACCTGCGGCGCCCGACGTGGAACCGGGATCCGCCAGGGGTCCCCGGGCTGGCACTTAGGTAGTAAAGTTACCGCAGTGGCTGTGTTCCAGCCCAGTCCGCCGAGGCTTCCGGGAGATTCTCATGCCCCCCTGCCATCCCGTCGTTGCCCGTGTCACGGAGCGCATCGAGGCGCGCAGCCGCCCCGGGCGAGAGGACTACCTCCGCCGGCTGCAGGCGGCCGCAGACGAGGGCCCGGTCCGGCGCGGCCTGTCCTGCACCAACCTGGCGCACGCCTTCGCCGCGGCGCCGGAGGCCGACAAGGAAGCGCTGAAGGCGCTGCAGCGCCCCAATGTCGCCATCGTCTCCGCCTACAATGACATGCTCTCGGCCCATCAACCGCTGGAGCGCTTCCCGGCGCTGCTCAAGCAGGCCGTGCGTGAGGCGGGCGGCACCGCGCAGTTCGCCGGCGGTGTGCCGGCCATGTGCGACGGCGTCACCCAGGGGCAGCCGGGCATGGAGCTGTCGCTTTTCAGCCGCGACGTCATCGCCATGGCCACGGCCGTGGCGCTGTCCCACAACGTCTTCGATGCCGGGCTCTGCCTTGGCGTCTGCGACAAGATCGTGCCGGGTCTGCTCATCGGGGCGCTGCACTTCGGCCACCTGCCGTTCATCTTCGTCCCCGGCGGCCCCATGACCTCCGGGCTGCCCAACGAGGAGAAGGCGCGCATCCGTGCCGAGTTCGCCGAGGGCAGGGTGGGGCGCGACGCGCTGCTGGAGTCGGAGGCCAAGTCCTATCACGGCCCCGGCACCTGCACCTTCTACGGCACCGCAAACAGCAACCAGATGATGATGGAGGTGATGGGGCTGCACCTGCCGGGGGCAGCGTTCGTGAACCCCAATACGCCCCTGCGCGATGCCCTGACCATCGCCGCCGGCCATCGGGTGATGGCGCTCACCGCCCGCGGCGAGACCTACACCCCGGTGGGCCGGGTGGTGGACGAGCGGGCGCTGGTCAACGCCATTGTGGGTCTGCTGGCCACCGGCGGCTCCACCAACCACACCATCCATCTCGTCGCCATCGCCCGGGCGGCCGGAATCCAGGTTACCTGGGACGACTTCCACGAGCTCTCGTCGGTGGTGCCGCTGCTTACCCGCATCTACCCCAGCGGCAAGGCCGACGTGAACCACTTCCACGCCGCCGGCGGCATGGGCTTTCTGGTGCGCGAGCTGCTCGACGCGGGCCTGCTGCACGAGGATGTGCTCACCGTCGCCGGCGAGGGGTTGCGCCGCTACGCGGAGGAGCCCTGGCTGCACGACGGCGGTGTTGCCTGGCGCGCCGCGCCGGCCGCCTCGGCTGACCCGGAGGTGCTGCGCCCCGTATCGGAGCCGTTCAGCGCCGACGGCGGCCTGCGGGTCCTCGACGGCAACCTGGGACGGGCGGTGATCAAGGTCTCGGCGGTGAAGCCGGAACACCGGGTGGTGGAGGCGCCGGCCAGGGTGTTCGAGGACCAGCAGCAGGTGCTGGACGCCTTCCGCGCCGGCGAGCTGGACGGCGACATGGTGGCCGTGGTGCGCTTCCAGGGGCCGCGGGCAAACGGCATGCCGGAGCTGCACAAGCTGACCCCGGAGCTCGGCGTGCTGCTTGGCCGGGGACACAAGGTGGCGCTGGTGACCGACGGGCGCATGTCGGGCGCCTCCGGCAAGGTGCCGGCGGCGATCCACGTCACGCCGGAATGTCTCGCGGGCGGACCGCTCGGCAGGGTGCGCGACGGCGACATCATCCGGGTGGATGCCGAGCGGGGTCGGCTCGAGGCGCTGGTGCCCGAGGCCGAGTGGCAGGCCCGCGAGGGCGTCGCCGCCAGCGCGGTGAGCCAGCACGGCATGGGCCGGGAGCTGTTCGGCCTGTTCCGGGCCGCGGCTACCGGGGCCGAGGACGGGGCGCGCAGCTTCGGGCTCGATGCGGACAGCCTGCGCACGGCACTGGACCACGAACGGGTAGGGTAGTGATATGACGCCGACAATTGCCGAGGTCATGGGCCGGGCGCCGGTTATTCCGGTGCTGGAGATCGAGGACCGGGCGCAGGCGGTGCCGCTTGCCCGCGCGCTGGTGGCGGGCGGACTGCCGGTGCTGGAGGTGACACTGCGCACCGGGGCCGCGCTGGAGGCGGTGGCCGCCATCCGGCGCGAGGTGCCGGAGGCGCTGGTGGGCGTCGGCACGGTGACCCGGGTCGGCCATTGCCGGGAGGCGGCGGACGCGGGGGCCAGCTTCCTGGTGAGCCCCGGCGTCACGGAGCGCCTGCTCGCCGCCGCCGAGGCCGCCGGCCTGGGACTGCTGCCGGGCATTGCCACGGCCTCGGAAATCATCCTCGCCGGCGAGGCCGGGCTGCGGCATCTCAAGTTCTTTCCGGCGGAGGCCAATGGCGGCACGGCCGCCCTGCGCGCCCTGCGCGGCCCGTTCCCGGACGTGCGCTTCTGCCCGACGGGCGGCGTTCGGCCCCAGAATTTCCTCGACTACCTGAGCCTGCCCAACGTCCTCTGCGTCGGCGGCAGCTGGCTCGCCCCGGCCTCGGCCCTGGCCGCGGGGGACTGGGACCGCATCACCGACCTCGCGCGCCAGGTCAGCGGCGAGCGCCCCCGCGCCCTGGCCGCCGGTCAGCCCTGGGACGACGATGCGCTTTCCTCGGTGGCCGGCGAGGAAGACCCCGGCGCCGCCGCCGAGGACCTGCGCGGCTGATCCTCGCCTGTTCCTGTTTGGCCGGGGCTGTGAAGCGAGCGCGCGCCGGCGATAAACACAACGACACAACGGGCACAACGATTCACAACGAGTAGAGAATTCAAGAAGTTCCGCAGAGACGTAATAGGCGAGGCGCTTTGATGGCTGCGTGAACCACCGTTCTGCGTTAATCGGACTCACTTTCGCCTCTGCGCCCTTCGCGTCCTTAATGCTTATCCCTCTCTCGCGTTGTGAATCGTTGTGCCCGTTGTGTCGTTGTGTTTAATCCCCACGCTCGGCGACCCCGCCCCACGCTCGCGACCCCGTGCCCACGGCCTCACAAGGAACTCGACCCCGCCCTGGACGTCTCACCGGATGCGCGCTAGTTTAAAACGTACCAAAGCAGTCCAGTTTGAGGTACACTGCCGCCGATGATCAGGATCAACCGCGAAACCGACTACGGCATCGGCGTGCTCACGCTCATGGCCCGGGCCCCGGAGCAGCGCTACAACGCGGCGCGACTGGCCGAGGAGCGGGGGCTGCCACAGCCGATGGTGAGCAAGATCCTCAAGCATCTCGCCCGGGCCGGGTTGCTGGTCTCCTACCGCGGAGCCAAGGGCGGCTACGGCCTGGCCCGCTCCCCGGAGGCGATCAGCGTCGCCGAGATCATCGGCGTGCTGGAGGGGCCCATTGCCCTGACCGACTGCGTCGAGGACGGCCCCGATGCCTGCCAGTACGGCAGTCACTGCAACGTGAGCGCCGTCTGGAACCGGATCAACGGCGTGGTGCAGGACGCCCTGTCCCGCATCAGCCTTGCCGAGATGTCCGCCGCCGACAGCAACGGCGCGGAGATCGACAGCAACGTTCATCCCCTGGAGTTCACCGGAGTGCGTCATGTCCGCGAGCACTGAGACCATCGAGGAGCTCACCAACCGCAAGTACGAGGCGGGCTTCATCACCGATATCGAGGAGGACCGGGCGCCGCCGGGCCTCAGCGAGGACACCATCCGCTTCATCTCCGCCAAGAAGGGCGAGCCGGAATGGCTGCTGGAGTGGCGGCTGGAGGCGTATCGCGGCTGGCTCGAGATGAAGGAGCCGGACTGGCAGTACGTCCACTACGACCCCATCGACTTCCAGGCGATCTCCTACTTCGCAGCGCCGAAGCGCGACGAGGACCGGCCGCAGAGCCTCGACGAGATCGACCCGAAGATCAAGGAGACCTACGACCGACTGGGCATCCCCCTGCACGAGCAGGAGATGCTCGCCGGCGTGGCCGTGGACGCGGTGTTCGACTCGGTCTCCGTGGCGACCTCCTACAAGGAGAAGCTCAAGGAGAAGGGCATCATCTTCTGTGCCATCTCCGAGGCGGTGCAGGAGTACCCGGAGCTGGTGCAGAAGTACCTGGGCACGGTGGTGCCGAAGGGTGACAACTACTTCGCCGCCCTCAACTCGGCGGTATTCACCGACGGCTCCTTCGTCTACATCCCCAAGGGCGTGCGCTGCCCGATGGAGCTCTCCACGTACTTCCGCATCAACGCGGCCAACACCGGGCAGTTCGAGCGCACCCTGATCATCGCCGAGGAGGGCAGCTACGTCTCCTATCTGGAGGGCTGCACGGCGCCGATGCGCGACGAGAACCAGCTGCACGCCGCGGTGGTGGAGCTGGTGGCCCTCGACGATGCCCAGATCAAGTACTCCACGGTGCAGAACTGGTACCCGGGTGACGAGTACGGCAAGGGCGGCGTCTACAACTTCGTCACCAAGCGTGGCCTCTGCGCCGGTAAGAACTCGAAGATCTCCTGGACCCAGGTGGAGACCGGCTCCGCCATCACCTGGAAGTATCCGAGCTGCGTGCTCAAGGGCGACAACTCCACCGGCGAGTTCTATTCCGTCGCCGTGACCCGCCACCGCCAGCAGGCGGACACGGGCACGAAGATGATCCACATGGGCAAGAACACGAAGAGCACCATCGTCTCCAAGGGCATCTCTGCCGGCGAGGGCCAGCAGGTGTACCGGGGGCTAGTGCGCATCGCGCCGACGGCGGACAACGCGCGCAACTACTCGCAGTGCGACTCCATGCTCATGAGCTCCACCTGCGGCGCGCACACGTTCCCCTACCTGGACGTGCAGAACACCACCGCGCAGCTGGAGCACGAGGCCACCACCTCGAAGATCGGCGAGGACCAGATCCTCTACTGCACCTCCCGCGGCATCTCCGCGGAGGATGCGGTCTCGCTGATCGTCAACGGCTTCTGCAAGGAGGTCTTCCGCGAGCTGCCGATGGAGTTCGCCGTGGAGGCGCAGAAGCTGCTGGAGATCACCCTCGAGGACTCGGTGGGCTGAGCGCCCGCCGGTCCCGCGCGGTTCAACAGACAACGACTTTCAGACCCAGGGAGGCAGCATGGCACTGCTGGAGATTCGCAATCTGCACGTCTCGGTGGAGGGCACCGAGATCCTGAAGGGCATCGACCTCAGCATGGACACCGGGCAGGTGCACGCCATCATGGGGCCGAACGGCTCCGGCAAGAGCACGCTCGCCAAGGTCCTGGTGGGCGACGAGGCCTACGAGGTGACCGAGGGGCAGGTGCTCTTCGAGGGCGAGGACCTGCTGGAGATGGACCCGGAGGTGCGCGCCCGGGTCGGCGTGTTCCTCGGCTTCCAGTACCCGGTGGAGATCCCGGGTGTCTCCAACACCTACTTCCTCAAGGCGGCGGTGAACGCCATCCGCAAGCATCACGGCAAGGACGAGATGGATGCGATGGAGTTCCTGCAGCTGGTCAAGGAGCGGGCGAAGACCGTCAAGCTCGACGAGACCCTGCTGCAGCGCCCGGTCAACGAGGGCTTCTCCGGCGGCGAGAAGAAGCGCAACGAGATCTTCCACCTCTCGGTGCTGGAGCCGAAGCTGGCGATCCTCGACGAGACCGACTCCGGCCTGGACATCGACGCGCTGCGCATCGTGGCCGACGGCGTCAACAACATGCGTGGCCCGGAGCGCGGTTTCCTGGTCATCACCCACTATCAGCGGCTGCTGAACTACATCGTGCCGGACGTGGTGCACGTGCTGGTGGACGGCCGCATCGTGCAGACCGGTGACAAGACCCTGGCCGAGGAGCTCGAGCGCAAGGGCTACGAGGGCTACGAAGAGGCCGCGGCCTGAGGGGGATCGGCAGATGGAAGCACTGGCAGAAACCAAGAGCGTCTATCTCGAGGAGTTCGAGGGGCGCGGCGCCGCGGGTCCCCAGTGGCTGAGTGCCCTGCACCGGCGCGGCATCGACGCCTTCGAGGCCCGCGGATTTCCGGGTCCCCGGGAAGAGGCCTGGCGCAAGATGAAGCTGCGCCCGGTCACGGACGACCACTTCCGCGCCGTGGAGGCCGCCGGCACGGTGCCCCAGGCGCTGGCGGAGCGCCTCGGTGACGTCGGCGAGGGCTATCGCCTGGTGTTCGTGGACGGGCACTTCGACGCCGGCCTGTCGGATCTGGACGACCTGCCCGCCGGGCTCACGGTCACGCCGATCAGCGCCTACAGTGACGCCGCCCCGCAGCGGCTGGCGGAGCTGCTGGGCGCCCGCGCGGACATCGACGGGCATCCCTTCGCGGCGCTGAACACGGCCTTCTTCGTCGACGGCGCCTTTGTCCATGCCGCCCGCGGGGCGCTGGTGGAGAAGCCGGTGATCGTGGTCCACGTCACCACCCCCGACGCCGACCGCCGCGCGGTGTATCCGCGGCTCGCGGTGCGCGTGGAGCCGGGTGCCGAGGTGCGTGTCGTGGAGCGCTACATCGGCGACGATCAGGCCGGCACGCTGATCTGCCCGGTGAGCGAGCTCGCCGCCGACGAGGACGCAGTGCTCGACTACAGCCGCCTGCAGGAGGACGGCATCGCGTCGATGAACATCGGCACGGTCAACCTCGCCGCGGCGCGCAACACCTCCGTGCGCGGCGCCTTCGTCGGCACCGGCGCCTGCATCGCGCGGCTGGACCTGACGGCGGATCTGGAAGGCCCCGGCGGCGAGATCGACTGCAACGGCATCTATCTCACCGACGGCAAGCAGTTCCAGGACTACCACAACTGGTTCAACCACCGTGCCGAGCACTGCTACAGCCGCCAGCGCTTCAAGGGCATCCTGCAGGGCCGCTCGGAGACCGTGTTCGACGGTCTGGTGAAGGTCTTCGAGGGCGCCCAGAAGACCGATGCGGAGCAGGAGAACCGCAACCTGGTGCTGGGGAAGATGGCGCTCGCCCACTCCAACCCGCGTCTCGAGATCTTCGCCGATGATGTCCGCTGCACCCACGGCTCCACGGTGGGGGAGCTGGACGAGCAGGCGTTGTTCTACCTGCGCACCCGCGGCATCGGCGCCCGCGGCGCCAAGGGTATGCTGACGCTGGCCTTCGCCGGCGAGATCGTGGACATGTTCAAGGTGCCCGGGGTGCGTGACCACGTCCGCCGCGTGCTGATGGAGCGGCTCGCGGTGGAGGATGCGAGCATCGGAGACATCCTATGAGCACACGCCCGGTGGATGTGACCACGGCCGGCGGCGCCCTCGAGGTCGCCCGGCTGCGCGAGGACTTCCCGGTCCTGGCGCGGCCCATGAACGGCCAGCGTCTGGCCTTCCTCGACAGCGCCGCCAGCGCGCAGAAACCGCAGGCGGTGATCGACGCCGAGCGGCGCTGCTACGAGGAGTACTACGCCAACATCCACCGCGGCGTATACGCGCTCTCCCAGCGCTCGACCCAGGCCTACGAGGGCGTGCGCAAGACGGTGCAGCGCTTCCTCAACGCCCCGGATGAGCGCGAGGTGGTGTTCACCCGCGGTACCACCGAGGGCATCAACCTGGTGGCCCAGTCCTTCGCCCGGCCGCGCCTGCAGCCCGGGGACGAGGTGCTCATCACCGGCATGGAGCACCACTCCAACATCGTCCCCTGGCAGCTGGTCACCGAGGCCACCGGTGCGAAGCTGGTGGTGGTGCCGGTGACCGATCGGGGCGAGGTGGACCTGGACGAGTACCGGCGCCTGCTCGGGCCGCGTACGAAGATGGTCGCCGTGGTGCACGTCTCCAATACCCTCGGCACGATCAACCCGGTCACCGATATGACCCGCCTTGCCCATGAGGCGGGCGTCCCGGTGCTGGTGGACGGTGCCCAGTCGGCGCCGCACATCCCGGTGGACGTGCAGGCCATGGGCTGCGATTTCTACGCCTTTTCCGGGCACAAGACCTACGGGCCCTCCGGCGCCGGCGTGCTCTGGGGCCGGTTCGAGCATCTCTCGGCCATGCCCCCCTACCAGGGCGGCGGCGACATGATCCGCACGGTGCGCTTCGAGGGCACGGAGTACGCGGCACCGCCCCAGCGCTTCGAGGCGGGCACGCCCAACATCGCCGGCACCATCGCCCTCGGCGTGGGCCTCGAGTACATCGAGAGTGTCGGCCGGGAGCGTATCGCCGCCCACGAGCAGGAGCTGCTCGCGTATGCCGACGAGCGGCTGGCCGAGATCGAGGGGCTGCGGGTGATCGGCACCGCGCCGGAGAAGGCCGGGGTGATCTCCTTCGTGCTCAAGGGCGCGCATCCGCACGACATCGGCACCATCCTCGACATGGAGGGCGTGGCCATTCGCGCGGGGCACCACTGCACGCAGCCGCTGATGGAGCGCTACGGCGTGGCGGCCACGGCGCGCGCCTCCTTCGGCCTGTACAATGACCGCGACGACGTGGACGCCCTGGTCCGTGCCCTGCATCGCGTGAAGGAGTTCTTCGGCTAGCCATGTCCGATCTGCGCGAGCTCTACCAGGAGGTCATCCTGGATCACAACAAGCGGCCGCGGAACTTCCACCCGGTGGAGCCGCACTCCCACGAGGCGGACGGCTACAACCCGCTCTGCGGGGACAAGGTCACCATCCAGCTGCGGCTGGACGACGCCGGCCGCATCGAGGACATCGGCTTCCAGGGCGATGGCTGCGCCATCTCCACGGCCTCCGCCTCGATCATGACGGAGATGCTCAAGGGGCATACCGTGGACGAGGCCCGGGAGACCTTCGACCGCTTCCATCATCTGGTCACCGACGACGACGCCCAGCCCGACCCCTCTCTGGGCAAGATCGGCGTCCTGGCCGGCGTGCGCGACTATCCCATGCGCGTCAAATGCGCCACGCTCGCCTGGCATACGCTGCAGGCGGCCCTTGAGGAGCGCGAGAGCGTCAGCACGGAGTAGTGCGGCCATGAGCGCCACGGCCGATGTCGAGCGCCTGCGCGGGGAGATCGTCGCGGCCCTGCGCTGCGTCTACGACCCCGAGATCCCCGTCGATATCTACGAGCTCGGCCTGATCTACGGCCTCGAGATCGACGAGGACGGCTTCGTCGACGTCACCATGACCCTCACCTCCCCCGCCTGCCCGGTGGCCGGCCAGATGCCCGGCATGGTGAAGGCCGCCGTGGAGCAGGTAGCGGGCGTCAACGCCGCGGAGGTGGAGCTCACCTGGGATCCGCCCTGGACCCAGGAGCGAATGAGCGAGGCCGCCAGGCTGCAGCTGGGGTTCTTCTGACCGGATCCTGCTCGCGGAGGCCGTTCGCGGCGAGGGCGCCGCTCCGACCGGCTCCGATCCGGTGCCAGGACCCGGTGACGCCTGTGGGAGGCGCACCCCCGCGCCGAATCCCCGGGGCGCGCGACCGTCAACCGGCTCAGCGCGCGCTGGGGCAGAACCCGATGCTGCGCCAGCCAAGCGCCACCAGCTGCGCCTGGCTCGAGCAGGCCAGCTTGCGGCGCAGCGTCTTCAGGTAGGAGCGGATCGTCGCCAGCGTGCACCCGCGCATCTCGGCGATGGCTGCCACGTCGCGCCCCATCATCAGGTGGCCGAGTACCTCGGCCTCGACGCGGGTCAGGGCCAGTCGCTGGCGCAGGTGGTCGAGGTCGACGCGGTCGGGGCCGGAGGCGTCGCGGATCATCACCAGCCGCGCCTCGGCGTCAGCGTCCGCGCCGTCGGCGAGGATCGTCAGTTCCAGGGCCTGACCGCCCTGCACCGAGGCCAGGGTCAGGCTGTCGCCACGGGAACCGGCCCGGCGATGCGGGTCGCTTAGCAGTTCGGCGAGCCGACGGTTCGCTCCCCGCTCGCCCAGCCGCAGGCGGCCGGCCTCGAGTCTCAGCGCCGGCCCCGAGGCTCGCAACAGCGCCTCTACCGCACCCTGCATGTCCAGCACCCGGCCGTCCGGCCGGCAACGGAGCAGTCCCACACGCCACTGCGCGAGCAGCTGATCCGACGCTGCCACCCGCCCGCGCGCCAGCGCCAGTGTGTTGGCCAGGTGCACGGCGCGGCGCAGATGGGCGGTCAGCCGGGCGGCTCGCTCCAGCGCCGCGGGCGGGATCGGACCCGCCCGCCAGCCGTTCTGCACGCTGATGCCAACCAGGCGGCCCCCGGGCAGGGACGCCTTGGCGAGGCCCTGATGCGCGATGCCAAGGGGCTCGTAAAACCCCTGAAAGGCGTCGGTCGCCTCCAGCGACCGACGCGGCAGGGCCTGCGTGTCGGTGCAGACCCGCCGCGGGTGCTCGAGCATGGCGCGGGCAGGGGCATCGTCAGCGGCCCACTGCTCCAGGTACGTGACCCGGTCGCTTGCCGTCAGAGCCGAGCAGGCCCCGCCATAGACCACGTTGTCGGCATTGATCAGACAGACATTCGCGCAGTCGGTGCCGACCCACCCACGGATGGCGTCCATGGCCCACGGTCGGCCTTCGATGGCACTCGCGTAGAGCCCGTCGAGAATGTCGGCGAATGCCTCCGTGCCGCGCTGCGTCATGCCGGGTCCCGTGCGCCGCGTCCCCTCGCCAGCAGCATAGACCGCCGCGGCCAGGCTGCCAGTGCACGGCGCTAAGCCGTACCGCCGCGCCGAGGCCCTGGCCCCACGCCGGTGTCCTCGTCACTCCCGCCAGAAGGGCCGATAGGCCTCCCGTACGAGGTCCTCCCGCCGCACGCCGATGTCCCGCAGCAGGTGGGCGTCCAGGCGCGTGAGGTCGGCTCGCAGGCGGGCGCGGGTGCGGCGGCGGGCCAGGCCGGCACGAAGCCACCCCAGGGCCCGCCGCATCCGCCCGCTGTCGCCCTGCCTCTTCGGCGTTTGTATCCGCTGAACGCAGTGTTCGCTCTTCGTGATCATGGCGGCGCCCTCCGTCGTTGCCTGCGTGGGCTATTCTTCCGAGGGAGGGGGAGGCAGGGCCATCGACAATCGGTGAGCAAAGCGTTCAGGGAATCTGAAGGATGAATCTCAACTTCAATCAGCTGCGGTCGTTCCTGCTGGTGGCCGAAGAGGGCAATCTCACCCGGGCGGCGGCGCGCCGGCACAGCACGCCCTCCGCGGTAACCGCCCATCTGCAGCAGCTGGAGGCGAGGCTCGGGGTCGTGCTCTTCGAGCGCGGCCACAGCGGCATGCGGCTGACCGAGGCTGGCGAGCACCTGCTGCCGGCGGCCCGCCGCGTCCTGGCCGCGGCCCGGGAGCTGGCAGACGCGGCCGCCACCCTCACCGGGGACAACGCCACGCGCAGCATCTCCCTCGGCCTCAATGCACCGCCCGAGCACCTCCACGTCGGCCGCATCATGACCGTCGGCGCCCGGGGCACCCCGCCGCTGGTGATCCATCTGGAGTCGAGCATGAGCGAGCGGATCATCGCCGACGTCGCGGCCGGGCGCCTGGACGCGGGCTTTGCCTACGGGGCGGTGGAGGAGCCGGCGCTCGCCCGGGAGCCGCTCGGGCAGCGGCGCCTGCGCATTGCGGCGCCGGCGGGTTACCCGATCGAGCACTTTCCGGACGATCCGGCCGAGCGTGCCGCGCTCCCCTGGATCTGGCCCGGCGTGGCCGGCTGTCCGTTTCGCCGGCTCATGCCGGAGATTCTCGGTGCAAGCGCCGCCGACGCCAACATCATCAATCGTGTGGACGGCGAGGAGAGCATTCGTGCGCTGGTGCGCGCCGGGATGGGGTTCGGCCTGCTGGAGGAGCGCTATGCGCAGGAAGCGGCGGACGACGGTGGCCTGAAGCTGCTGGCGCCGGCCTGGGAGATACCGCTGGGCCTCGTTTACCGGGCGGATCGGGCCGCGGAGCCTGGCATCGCGGCCCTGCGCGCGGCGGTGCGGGAGGCGTGGCAGCAGGTGTCAGAGGGCGAGGACGAGGCGCGTGCCCCTGCGTCGTGGCAGATCAGGGCCTGACCCGACGGGCCCGCCCGGCGCCGCGTGGGCACCGGTGAGGGGGCGGCCCGGAATCAGCCCTCGAGCGCCGAGTCGTCGCTCGGCGGCTGGCTGGTCGGGCGTTCCGCCGCCGGCGCCTCGGGGATCTCCAGGGCGGCCAGCCGGTCGGCGCAGAGTCGGGCGGCGCCGCTCAGCTGGATGTCCGTGCCGTCCACGGCGAGCCAGCCCTGATCGGCGATCAGGCGATGGCGCTTCCAGCTGGTCTCGGCCTCCAGCTCGGTGAGCCGGGCGGCCAGGTTGTCGGCGCTGGTGAAGCGCTCCACGCAGACACTGGCGAGCAGGGTGTCCCGGGCGTCGTCGGCCGCCCGCTGCGTCATCTCCGCAGCGGTACCGCCGGTAACCCAGCCGCCGAGCGTGAACCCGAGGACCACGGTAGCGGCGGCCGTGCCGGCCATGGACCAGAACCACTGGGGCTTGCTGGGCCGGAAGGCCTCCCAGCGCTTTGGAAGGCTGTTTTCGTTCGTCATGAGTGCTCCGTGGGGTTGGGTGCCCGGCCCGTGAAGGGGCTGGACGGCGCGCCGATGGGCGCGATGCGGTCGTCATCCGAGTCTCACGCCACAGTGCGCGCAATGGCGGCGGATGTCCGCGCGGTCTGATTGACGGTGGACGCCTACGGCTCCCCCGGGGCGCCGGCGCCCGATGGCGCCTTTGCTACACTGTCTGCCAGGAGCCTGGGCCCGGGGGCGGGGAACGTTCTCCGGCGCAGGCTCCGGGGAGCGGTGGTGTAGCCGCCGTCCGTAGCCGGGGCCACATGGCCCGGGAGCGTGGGCATGACGGTGCTGGCCCGCATTCCTGTTGTTGCCGGCGTATCGCGGCGCCGGCCCGGCGCGAAGTCGAGTCGTCCAGTCAGTCGGTCGGCTTCGCCAGGGACGCTTGTGGCCAGCGCCAATGGTGGCGGAGGACGCTGACATGGTCCTCGCCATTGTCCTGCTGCTGCTGGTCCTCGGCTCCATCGCCTTCTACTTCCTGAGCCCCTGGCACCTCACGCCCCTCGCCTCCAACTGGGCAGCGGTGGATACCACCATCCAGATCACCTTCGTGGTGACGGGGCTCGTCTTCGCTGCGGTCAACCTCTTTCTGGTCTACGCCATCGTGCGCTACCGCTACCGGCGGGATCGGCGGGCGCTCTACGAGCCGGAGAACAAGCGGCTCGAGGCCTGGCTCACCGGGCTCACCACCGTGGGCATCGCCGCGCTGCTGGCGCCGGGGCTGTTCGTCTGGGAGCGCTTCATCGCCGTGCCCGAGGACGCGCAGCGGGTCGAGGTCGTGGGGCAGCAGTGGCACTGGAGTTTCCGCTTCCCGGGCGAGGACGGGGAGCTCGGACGCGTGAGCACGAGGCTGATCAGCGAGGAGAATCCGTTCGGCATGGATCCGGAGGATCCCCGCGGCCGGGACGACGTGCTCGTGCAGAGCCCGCGCGTGCGCCTGCCGGTGGACCAGCCGGTGCAGGCGCTGCTGCGCTCGAAGGACGTCATCCACAATTTCCAGGTGGCGCAGTTTCGCGCCAAGATGGATCTGGTCCCGGGCCACGTGTCCTACGTGTGGCTCACTCCCACGCGCACCGGGGAGTTCGAGATCCTCTGTGCCGAGCTCTGCGGCATCGCGCACTTCGCCATGCGTGGGATGGTGGAAGTGGTGGAGCCGGCGGAGTTCGAGGCCTGGCTCGCCGAGCAGCCCACCTGGGGCGAGATGATGGCGCGCCCGGAGCCGGACCTGCAGGCCGGGCGCGAGCACTACGCCACCTGCGTCGCCTGCCACGGGGAGCAGGGGGGCGGCAACCGGCAGCTAAACGCGCCCGCCCTCGGCGGCCAGGACGCCTGGTATGTGAGCCGCCAGCTGCAGAATTTCCGGGCCGGCATCCGCGGCCAGAACCCGGACGACCCCTACGGCGGGCAGATGACCGCCTTCGCCCGACAGCTCGAAGACCGCGCCGCCATCGCGGATCTCGCGGCCTACATCGAGAGCCTGCCCGTGGCCGATCCCGAGCCGACGGTGAGCGGCGATCCGGAACGCGGGCGGCGGCTGTATCGCACCTGTGCGGCCTGTCACGGTGCCGACGGGCAGGGCCATCACGCCTTCAACGCGCCCCGACTTGCCGGCATGAGCGACTGGTATCTGGTCCGTCAGCTGGAGCACTTCAAGGTGGATGTCCGCGGCGCCCACGCCGAGGACTTCTATGGCAATCAGATGGCGCATATGGCGCGGATGCTGGTGGATGACGAGGCCGTGCGGGACGTCGTCGCCTACATCAACACGCTACCCCGGCGGTCCGGTACCGAGGTGGCAGCCGCCGGGGGGAGGGACGAGTGATGGTGCAGCGGGCCCACGATGCCGTATCCCACGTGCCGCCGGCGGAAACCGAGGACATGGAGCTGGTCCATCCGCACAGCTTCGTCACGAAGTACATCTGGAGCCAGGACGCCAAGGTCATCGCGATCCAGTACGGCCTCACGGCCACGGCCATCGGCCTGGTGGCGCTGGTGCTGTCGCTGCTGATGCGCCTGCAGCTGGGGTTCCCGAACACGTTCTCGCTCATCGACCCGAGCAGCTATCTGCAGTACGTCACCATGCACGGGATGATCATGGTGGTGTACCTGCTCACCGCGCTGTTCCTCGGCGGGTTCGGCAACTACCTGATCCCGCTGATGTGCGGTGCCCGGGACATGGCCTTCCCCTACCTCAACATGCTGAGCTTCTGGGTCTACCTGCTGGCGGTGCTGATCCTGGTGGCGAGCTTCTTCGTGCCGGGCGGGCCCACCGGCGCCGGCTGGACGCTGTACCCGCCCCAGGCCATCACGCCGGGGAGCCCGGGCACGGACTGGGGCATCGTGCTGATGCTGCTCTCGCTCGCCGTGTTCATCGCCGGCTTCACCATGGGCGGGCTGAACTATGTGGTCACGGTGCTGCAGATGCGCGCGCGGGGCATGACCCTGATGCGCCTGCCGCTGACCATCTGGGGCATCTTCATGGCCACGGTGCTGGCGCTGCTCGCCTTCCCGGCGCTGTTCGTGGCCGCGCTCATGATGCTGCTGGACCGCGGCCTCGGCACGAGCTTCTTCCTGCCGGAGATGCTGGTGGCGGGCGAGCCCTCGGACAGCACCGGCGGCAGCCCGCTGCTCTTCCAGCACCTGTTCTGGTTCTTCGGTCACCCGGAGGTGTACATCGTCGCGCTGCCGGCCTTCGGCATCGTCTCCGACCTGATCGCCACCCACGCGCGGCGGAATATCTTCGGCTACCGCATGATGGTCTGGGCGATCATCGCCATCGGTGCGCTGAGCTTCGTGGTCTGGGCGCATCACATGTATGTGAGCGGCATGAGCCCGGGCTTCGGCTTCCTGTTCGCCACCACCACGCTGATCATCGCGGTGCCGACGGCGATCAAGGTCTACAACTGGGTGCTCACCCTCTGGCATGGCAACATCCGCCTGACCGTGCCCATGCTGTTCGCCATCGGCTTCATCTTCACCTTCGTCAATGGCGGGCTGAGCGGGCTGTTCCTCGGTAACGTCACCGTGGACGTACCGCTCTCGGACACCTACTTCGTGGTCGGCCACTTCCACATGGTGATGGCGGTGGCGCCGATACTGGTGATCTTCGGGGCGATCTATCACTGGTACCCGAAGATCACCGGGCGCATGCTCAACGACACCCTGGGGCAGGTGCACTTCTGGATCACCTTCCTCGGCACCTATGCCATCTACTATCCGATGCACTTCATCGGCCTCGAGGGCGTGCCGCGGCGCTACTACGCCTACGGCGAGACGGCGTTCATCTCCGACTCGGTGCAGGGCCTGAACGCGGGCATTACCGTTGCCGCCATCACCGTGGCGGCGGCCCAGCTGCTGTTCCTGTTCAACCTTGCCTGGAGCCTGCGCCATGGGCGCGAGGCAGGACCCAACCCCTGGCGGGCCACGACGCTCGAGTGGCAGACCCCGGACACGCCGCCGCGGCACGGCAACTGGGGTGACGAGCTGCCGGTGGTCTACCGCTGGCCCTACGACTACAGCGTGCCCGGGGCGAAGGAGGACTTCATCCCGCAGAACGTGCCGCCGGAGGGCGTGGAGCCCGCCGGGACGGCACCCGACACGCCCGCGGGAGGCCGGCCATGACCGTCACGCTGGTCTTTCTCGCCCTGCTCATGGCCGGGTTTGCGGGCTGGCTGGTGAGCCAGTCGGTGAACGTGCGCCCATGGGTCGCCGGACCGCTGGCGGCGGAGGCGGTGCCCCCCGAGCGCGTGCTGCGCACCGGCCGGCTTGGGCTCGCGGTGTTTCTGGCGGTGGTCACCTCGCTGTTCGCACTGGCCATCAGCGCCTACCTCATGCGGATGGAGCACGGCGCGGACTGGCGCGCGCTGCCCGAGCCCGGGCTGCTGTGGGTGAACAGCGCCTGCCTCGTGCTCGCGAGCCTGGCGCTGCAGCGGGCCTGGGGCTCGGCGGCCCGGGGCGGCGGCCGTGAACTGAAGCGCAGCCTGGCGGTGGGAGGGGCACTGACCGTCCTGTTCGTGGCCGGGCAGCTCCTCGCGTGGCGCCAGCTCGTTGACGCCGGCTACTACCTCACCGCCAACCCGGCGAATGCCTTCTTCATGTTCCTGACGGCGCTGCATGCCGCGCACCTGATCGGCGGGCTGCTGGTCTGGGCGCGGCTGCTCCGGCGCGCCCGCGCGGGGACGACGACGCCGACGCAGCTCGCCGAGGGCGTTGGCCTCTGTGCCCTGTACTGGCACTACCTGCTGCTGCTCTGGGCGATCCTCTTCGCCCTGCTGCTCGCTACCTGACGGGACGCCCCGGAGGAGGATGCGGTGGCTGCTGGACCCAACCCTCACGGCACGACGCTGGAGCCCGGCCTGAAGGGGCTCGTCGCGGACTGGTCGTCGGACCAGCGGGCCTTCAAGGGCGTGCCCTGGGGCAAGGCGATGATGTGGATCTTCCTGCTCAGCGACACCTTCGTGTTCGCCTGCTTCCTCGTGGGCTACATGACGGTGCGCATCGCCACCGCCGAGCCCTGGCCGAACGCCAGTGAGGTGTTCGCCCTCACCGTCGGCGGCGAGCACGTGCCGCTGCTGCTCATCGCCATCATGACCTTCGTGCTCATCAGCAGCAGCGGCACCATGGCGCTGGCGGTGAAGTACGGCTATGAGCGCAACCGCCGCGCCACGGCCATGCTGCTGGTGCTCACCGCCGTGCTCGGCGCCACCTTCGTCGGCATGCAGGCCTTCGAGTGGACCAAGCTGATCCACGAGGGCGTGCGGCCCTGGGGCAACCCCTGGGGGGCGCCGCAGTTCGGCGCGGCGTTCTTCCTGATCACCGGCTTCCACGGCACCCACGTAAGCTTCGGGGTGCTGTTCCTCGTGATCATGGCGGTAAAGGTCGCCCGCGGGGCCCTGGACGACCAGCGGCCGGGCTTCCTCACCGGTCGGCGCGGGCGCTACGAGATGGTGGAGACCCTGGGCCTGTACTGGCACTTCGTGGATCTGGTGTGGGTTTTCATCTTCGCCTTCTTCTACCTGTGGTAGGAGGCACGGTCATGGCCAGCGAACAGGCAGAACACGCGCAGCAGCATCCGATCCGCATCTATCTGATCATCTGGGGGCTGCTGTTCGTGCTCAGCGTCTTCTCGTACCTGGTGGACTACGCCGGCTTCGAGGGGCTGCTGAAGTGGACGCTGATCACCCTGTTCATGCTGCTGAAGGCAGGGCTGATCGTCGCGGTGTTCATGCACATGATCTGGGAGCGGCTCGCGATCATCTGCGCGGTGCTGATCCCGCCCGGGGTGCTGCTGGTGCTGATGGCCCTGATGGCGCTGGAGGCGAACTACACGCTGTTCACGCGCCTGCGCTTCTTCCTGCAGTGAGCGCCGGCAGCCCGGGTGCCGCAGGACCGCCGCCGCGAAGCCCTCCGCCCGCGGGACTCGATCAGGGGAAAACCTCCACGAAGAAGCGCTTGATACGGTACTGCGCCCGAACGATCCAGTGGGGTGCCGCCGGCCCCGTGCCGGCTCGCTCCACCGCGGGATGGCGCTTGAGCACCTCGTCCATCAGGGCCGTCTGCCGTGGCTCCAGATCCACGAAGAATACGTGCCGGCCCCGCTCCAGGGCCTGCTCGAAGCCCCGAAAATGCACGTTCGGTGTCTCGATGCCCAAAAGGCCGCCCTCCCAGGTGAAGAACCCGAGCAGGATGATGGCGAGGAAGATGAACGGGATACGCCCGGCGGGCGTATCCGTCCAGCCCGCCAGCTCCGCGATCAGCAGTACGAGTATCGCCGCGGCGATGCCGATGCCGAGGCCGACCAGCCCCGAATGCACCAGATCCTTCTTCATCAGCGCCGATACCGTGTGCAGATGCGGGTGCTTCGCCGCCTCGGCATCGTCCAGGGTGAGCAGATGGATCTGCGAGAACACGATTCCGGAGCGCTCCAGATCCTCCTCGAGACGCTCGAGGTCGTCGAGATCGTCACTGATCAGAAAGTGCCGAGTGAGCTTCTGCATCGTGCTCCCTCCCGGCTGCGGGCAGGTTACTGGCCTGGCGGAAGTATAGTGCGCGTGTGCCGGCTCCGCTGCGGGCGCAACGGTACTGCTCGTCGCCGGCCGGGTCAGACGCCTGGCGGCGTGGGGATTCTCCGGGCGAGGTGGGGCTGCCGCCGCCGGGCAGGAGTCTGCGGCACAGAGTCCCGGGCTTGCAGGGTGTGCCTTCCTGGTCCATACGTTGACTTGGGAGCAGCCATGCCCGGATCGGCCGGGGTTGCGGGAGGACTGCCATGCTGGACCTGAGCAGAGGCGTGATCGCCGGCTTCGTGGCCACGCTGTTCATCTCGCTGCTGATGCTCCTGCGCTTCGCAGCCAACCTCATGACCTGGTTCGACCCGATCGAGGTGATGACGCTGAGCGCGGAGACCATCCTCGGCGTCTCCGGGGGCGAGCTGCTGGGCTGGGGGGTGCATTTCTTCGTCGGCTCGGTGATATGGGGCGTGCTCTACGCCCTGCTGCACGGCCGTATTCCGGGCGCCACGCCGGTCCGGCGGGGCATGATATTCGGGGTGGTCGCGTGGCTGGTGGTGATGGTCACCGTGTTCCCGCTCGCCGGCTCCGGGTTCTTCGCCCTCGGCTTCGGCGGCACCGTCATGTTCACCACCCTGCTGGCGCACCTCATCTTCGGCGCCATCCTCGGCTGGTGCTTCAGCTGGCTGAAGAGCCTCTGAAGGCACCGCCGGTCCGGCTCCCGAGCGCGGCTCCCCCGCCGATCGGCCAGCGTTGCGCGGTGTTGTCGGAGTGCTAGCTTTACGGGTGCTACGGGCCGGAAGCACGTAATAGTCCCGGAAGCGTTCGGGACGCCCTGCATGTCGGGGCCCTCAGGTCACCCAACACGTTGCGTCCAAGACCAGCGAACAGGCTCCTGATTGAACCTCACCGTGCAACGGGTTCGTGGCGGCCCCGGTGGCGGTCGCGCCGCGCGACGCCCGCACCGGGGCCTTATCCGCTCCTACAGGCGTCGTTCCAGCCGCCGGGGCGGCCGGTCAGCCCTGGGCGAAGTAGCGCTGGAGATACGCCTCGAAGGGCAAGGTGTCTGCGGCCTCGATCTCCCGCTGGGCCTCCAGGGACGCCCGCGCCTCCGCGGCGAGGCGCTGGCGGAGGTCTTCGGGGAGCTCGCGGCGGCGAAAAGCGGCGGCGTGGGCGCGGGAGACGCGCAGGGCGAACTGCACGAATTCCTCGCCGCGGTCCTGCATCTCGGCGAGCACCCGGGCGGAGGGCGTGCACCCCGGATCCTCGGCACAGCGGCGGTATTCGGCGAGGACGTCCCGGTAGCGATGGTCGCCGTGGACCTCGTCAAGCAGCTCCGCGGGGCCGGCCATGGCGTCGAAGAGCTCAGCGGCCCAGTCCAGCAGGCGCACCCGGCCGCCGTCACCGCGATGCAGGGTGAGCCGCGGGTCGCGCCCCTGGCGCGCCACCAGACCCTGGTTGGCGTTGATCCAGCCGCGTTCGCGGGCGTCGATAGGCGGGCTCTCCTCCAGCAGGCAGTAGACCAGCAGGATCTCCATGAAGGCGAGCTGACGGGCGTTGACGCCCAGGGGCTCGAACGGATTCAGGTCCAGGGCGCGGATCTCCACGTACTCCACGCCGGCCCGTCGCAGGGCCAGCGTCGGCTGCTCGCCGGACCGGGTCGCGGCCTTCGGGCGCACGAAGCTGTAGTACTCGTTCTCGATCTGCAGCACGTTGGTGTTGAGCTGGCGCCACTCGCCGTCGACGCGGGTGCCGATGCGCTGGTACTCCGGATCCGGCGTGGTAATCGCCCGCCGCAGGCTGGTGACGTACTCTTCGAGATTGTTGTAGGAGATCGAGAGCGCCGCCTGCGCCTTGTTCTTGTAGCCGATGTCGCTCATGCGCAGCGACGTGGCCCAGGGCTCGTAGAAGGTGTGGGCGCCGAGCTCCTGGAAGTGCAGATTCTGGCCGCCGGTGAACGACTTGCAGATGGCGGGAGAGGCCCCGTGCAGAAACGGCACGAGCCAGCCGAATCGCTGGAAGTTGCGGATCAGCCGGAAGTAGAGCTCTGAGCGGAAGGTGCGGAAATCCCCGCGATCCCCCTCGGCGGCCTGCACGGCAGCGAGGAAGTCCTCGCTCAGGGAGTAGTTGAAGTGGATCCCCGAGATGGCCTGCATCGCCCGACCGTAGCGCCAGTCCAGGCCGCGCCGGTAGACGTGTTTCATGCGCCCGACGTTGGAGCATCCATACTCGGCGATGGGTATGCTGCTGTCACCGCCGACGATGCAGGGCATGCTGGTGGCCCAGAGCAGCTCGTCGCCGATGTGGTGATAGGTGTAGTGGTGGAGGCCGTCGAGGAAGTCGAGCAGGTCGGCGGTGTCGGAATACGGCGGGGTGACGAACTCGAGCAGCGCTTCCGAGTAGTCGGTGGTGATCGAGGGATGCGTCAGCGCCGAGCCGAGGGCCTTGGGATGGGGCGTGCGGGCGATATGGCCGTCGCTGGTGACCCGCAGGCTCTCCTTCTCCAGGCCACGGCGACTGCCGCGCAGCAGGCCGCGCTCGCCGTTAAGCTGCAGGTGCTGCACCCGGCCTTCGGCACTCCGCTTCATTCCGCTCCCGGAGGTGGCTGCATGGAATGCGGAATTGTGCCCGCGCGGACGCCGGATTGAAACGACCGCCGCGGCGCGCCAGCGGCGCGCTCGGCAACGGAGGGTAGGTCATGAGAGGCATGCTCGAGGAATTCCGTACCTTCGCGGTACGCGGCAACGTGGTGGACATGGCCGTCGGCATCATCATCGGCGGGGCCTTCGGGACCATCGTCCAGAGTCTGGTGCGGGACGTGATCACGCCGCCCATTGGCCTGCTGCTGGGTGGCGTGGACTTCACCGACCTGTTCGTGACCCTCAAGGAGGGCACGCCGGCGGGCCCCTACGCCACGCTGGCGGCGGCCAACGAGGCTGGGGCGGTGACCATCGGCTACGGCGTGTTTGCCAATGCGGTAATCAGCTTCCTGATCGTTGCCCTGGCGGTATTCCTGCTGGTGAAGGGGGTGAACCGGCTGCGGGCCGCCTACGAGGAGCCCTCCGCACCGGCAACGCCCACTACCCGGTCCTGCCCCTATTGCTGCTCGGTCATCCCGCTGCCGGCGACGCGATGCCCGCACTGCACCTCGACGCTGCCGCCGGGGCCCGCGGCGGAGGCGACGGAATCCGGACCGTGACGGGGCGGCACTGAACCGGATGGCGGCTGCTACGGTCGACTACCTCACCCCGGACGGGCCGGCAGCGGCCCGCCACCGGCCACGGAGAGTCCGATGACGTTACAGGGCATGCATCACCTCACGGCGGTCACCGCCGACCCATCGGCCAATGTCGAGTTCTATACCCGCACACTCGGCCTGCGCCTGGTGAAGAAAACGGTCAATCAGGACGACACCACCGCCTACCATCTCTTCTACGGCGACGGCGTCGCGAGCCCCGGCTCGGACATCACCTTCTTCGATTTTGCCGTGCCGCTGGAGCGTCGCGGCACCCATAGCATCGTCCGAACCGGCTTCCGGGTGGCGGGAGAGGCGTCCCTGAGCTGGTGGCGGGAGTGGCTGGAGCGGATGGGCGTGGTGCATGGCGAAATCGAGACTCGCGGCGGGCGTCGCGTGCTGGATTTCGAGGACCCCGAGGGGCAGCGTCTCGCGCTGGTGGATGACGGCGGCGAGGGCGAGGCCCACCCCTGGTCCGGAAGCCCGATTCCGGCAGAGCACCAGATCCGCGGCCTGGGCCCGGCAGCGCTCAGCGTGCCCGAGGCGGCGCCGACCCATGCCCTCCTGACGCAGGTCCTCGGCATGGAGCAGGTGGCCGAGGAGGCACTGCCCGCCGGCGAGGTGGGCACCCTGCGGCTCTATCGCATGGGGCAGGGCGGCGCGCACGCCGAGCTGCACCTGCGCGAGGAGCCCGGGCTGTCACCGGCACGCCCCGGCGCTGGCGGTGCCCACCACCTTGCCTTCCGCATCGCCGACGGCGACTACGATGCCTGGGCCGCCCATCTGCGTGCCGCCCGGGTACCGAACAGCGGTCCGGTGGACCGGTTCTACTTCCGCAGTCTCTATTTCCGGGAGCCCAACGGCATTCTGTTCGAGATCGCGACCGAGGGGCCCGGGTTCGCCGTGGACGAGCCGCCGGAGCGTCTCGGCGAGAAGCTCTCGTTGCCGCCGTTTCTGGAGGCGCAGCGCCGCAGCATCGAGGCGCGGCTCAAGCCGCTCTGAACGCGGGGCGGGCAAAGGCGGCGCGACTCCTAGCCCGCATATCTCCACGCCCTCGCTTCGCGAATCGGTGAGATATGCGGGCTAGCGTCTATGCTTGACGGGAGTCAGGGAAAACGGGTCCGCGGCTTGGCCCAGCGCCGGCCAGCCCTCACCATGGAATGGCAACGCGAACGCTCGACACAGGAGGAGACAACAAGATGGCGAGAAACGCATTGGTCACCGGCGGCACCCGGGGTCTGGGAGCCGCGATCGCGAAGGAGCTGAAAGCCGCGGGCCATAACGTGGTGGTTACCTACGCGGGCAATGACGACGCCGCGGCGAAATTCACCCAGGAGACCGGGATTCACGCCGAGAAGTGGGACGTGGCCGACTACGAGGCCTGCGAGAAGGGCGTGGCCCGGGTCGAGGAGCGGATCGGCCCGATCGACGTGCTCGTCAACAACGCCGGCATAACGCGCGACGGCACTCTGCACAAGATGGCGCCGGATGCCTGGGAGGCCGTGATCCGCACCAATCTGAGCTCGGCGTTCAATATGTGTCGGGTAGTAATCAACGGCATGCGCGAGCGCGGCTTCGGCCGGCTGATCCAGATCTCCTCGATCAACGGCCAGAAGGGCCAGATGGGGCAGGCCAACTACGCCGCGGCCAAGGCCGGGCTGATCGGCTTCACCAAGTCCATCGCCCAGGAGAACGCCCGCAAGGGCATTACCGCGAACGTCGTTGCGCCGGGTTACTGCGAGACGGACATGGTGGCCGCGGTGCCCCAGGAAGTGCTGGACAAGATCGTGGGCCAGATCCCGGTGGGGCGGCTCGGCCAGGCCGAGGAGATCGCCCAGGCGGTGCGCTACCTTGCGAGCGACGAGGCCGGCTTCATCACCGGCTCCACGCTGTCCATCAACGGCGGCCAGTACATGGTCTGACCGCACGCCCCCGGGCGCGGGTGTGCCCGGGGGCTCAGCCCTTGCCCGTGAACAGGTCCTGGCCCTGCTCGTCCACCAGCCGCCGCGCCTTTAGCAGGCTCATGGCCACCGCGTCTTCCCAGTCTCCCTGAACGTCCGCGCGCACGAATTCCACGGTCTCCCATTCGCCGTCGCGCTCCCGCGCAATGCGCCCGGCGATGCGCCAGCCCTGGGCATCCTTGCGCGGCATCGCCTCCAGGCGGAAACCGGCGTAGTCCTCACTGCCGCCGATTCGGGGCTCGTCGGCCTCACCGGCGCCGCCCGACAGGCGCCGCAGCCATCGCATGATCATCGTCCGCGTCCTCCCGCGCCAGTTACCGCCATTGACGGTAGCACGCCGAGGAGACGCCTCGGCGGCGCGACAACCGCCCGGGATACCACGTGTACCTGTGAGCGGATGAGAGCTTCAGGCCGATTACTCAACACAACGACACAACGGGCACAAAGTTTCACAACGGCGAGAATCTCTTGCCCTCACGTTGTGCACCCGTTGTGCCCGTTGTGTCGTTGTGGTTAATGCCGGCCCTGTATTCGGCAACCTGATTACGCATCTCTTTCCAAGCCGTACCTTCCGGGCGCGTATCCACGGTGCCGTGAGCGATCTTGAGGCCGTGCCGGGGGTGACGCGGGGCGGGAGCGCCCGGGACACGCCGTGAATCCGTCCCTGGAGGCTCGTAGGCGAGATCCCTCTCGCCTATGGTCCCGGCCGCTCCCGCCCCACGCCACCCTACCGACGCCTCTGCCATCTTCCGCGGGCGGTGTTGCCGCAGCTGAGGCTGAGGCACGCACGTAATCAGGTTCGAGGATGACTGCAGCTACGCCGCCGGCTGCCAGGCGTGCTTCTCGAAGGGCTCGTCCAGGGGCGTCTCGGCGATGGCGTTGATGTAGTTGCTCATCACCTTCTGGGCGATGCCGAGGATGACCTCGAGCACGTGGCGGTCCGTGTAGCCGGCGGCCTTGAACGCGGCGATGTCCTCGTCGCTGACGCGGCCGCGCTCGCGGACGAGCTTCAGGGTAAAGCGGCGCAGCGCCTCCAGGCGTTCGTCCGCCAGCGGCTGCCCGTTGCGCAGTGCCTCGATCACGTCTTCCGGGACGTCAGCGCCCTGGGCGATCACGGTGTGCGCCGGCACGCAGTAGTGGCAGTGGTGTTCCACGTTAATGGTCAGCCACACCACGTTCTGCTCCACGGTGCCGAGGCTCGTCTCCTGGAACAGGCCGTGCAGGTCCTGGTAGGCCTTGAGCACCTGAGGCGACTCGGCCATCACGGCATGCAGGTTCGGGATCATGCCGTAGCCCTTCTCCGAGGCCGCCAGCAGGGGGCGGCTGCCCGCGGGGGCGGTGGTCTTGTCGTGCAGGTTGAACTCGGCCATGACGGATCTCCTCTTGAGTGAATGCTCAATTACGAAGCCTACATGGCGTTGAGCGATCACTCAAGTTATGATTGAGCAATCACTCAGGCGAGCGGGAGCACGCCATGGCAAGGGGCCCCCGGCAGGTTCGCGGCGAGGCCGTGGACCGCGCGATGCAGCTGTTCTGGCGGCGCGGCTATCACGCGACGTCGCTGAAGGCGCTGGAGCAGGCGCTGGACATGCGCCCGGGGAGCATCTATGCCAGCTTCGGCAGCAAGGAGGGGCTTTTCCGGGAAGCGCTGGCAAGCTATGCGGAGCGCGGCCTGGCGCGCCTGCGGGAGACCCTGGGAGGGGCGCCGTCGCCCCTCGCCGGGCTGCGCGCCTATGTCCGTGAGCTGGCAGCCGGCTGCCGGGACGGCGCTGCGCCGCCGGCCTGCCTGCTCGTGAAGACCGTGCTCGAGCTCGGCGAGGGCGATGCGGCGGCCCGCCGCGAGGCGGATGCCTTCCTGGCGGCGATGGAGTCGGAGTTCGAGCGGGCGTTCGCCGCCGCCCGTGCCGCCGGCGAGCTCCCCGACCACGTCGACCCCACCCGCCGCGCCCGCCAGCTGCAGATGCAGATCATCGGCCTGCGCAGCTACGCCCAGCGCGCCGTCCCCCGCGAGCAGGTCACCGAGCTCGCCGAGGAAATCATCGCGACGCTTCTGCCTGAACCGCGGGATGGGAACAACCGCAAAGACGCCAAGGGCGCGAAGGTGGGAGGGGCGGGTCGTTGAACACAACGACACAACGGACACAACGATACACAACGCGGGAATGAAGGATTCAAAACGTTGTGTACCGTTGTGCTCGTGGTGTCGTTGTGTTTAATCCCGCGCTATCAACCCTATTCCAACCTTCCGATTTCCTTCGCGCCCTTGGCGTCTTTGCGGTTGTTCCCATCCCGCTGTCCCGTCTAGCCAAGCGTGACGTCCCGCTCCACGCGACCGGCGCGGGGGGATTCGACGCGGATGGTGAGCGGGCCGGTGCCCTCGACGACCCAGCTGATCTCCTGCTCGTGGCGGTTGCCCGGGCTGAAGGGCTGGAACAGGCTGCTGGTGGGGGCGAAGCGTCCACGGCCCCAGCCCGGCAGGTGGGGCAGGCGCCGGGTGGTCTCGCCCGGGGGCACGGCGCCGGCGGACTCGCCGCTCAGGCTCGCCTCAGGCGGGTGATTCCAGCGCAGCCGGCGGGCCGAGGGCAGGCCGGCGGTGGAGAGATAGCCCTCGTTGCGCAGCATCACCGTCACGCGGCTCACCCCCTGCCCGAGGGGCGTCACCACCGGCTCGTCCAGGACCAGCCGGGGCGCCAGGGCGGCGATTCTCACCCAGAGGCCGGCCACGGCATCGCATAGCGTCGGCAGGCGCTCGTAGGGCGGGTTGCTCACGCCCACCCGCGGATCCCAGCCGCCCACCTCCACGGCGCCAAGCTGCGGGTGGCGCGCCGGGCGCCAGGGCTGCAGGATGCGGCGGCGGTTGTGGCGGCGGTCCCAGCGTCCCAGCGCCTCGATGTCGGCGGTCTCCAGATGGGTGTAGTGGTCGACGAACGGCCGCCGGCGCTCGATGCCGAGCTGACGGAACAGATCCCAGAGCTCGCAGACCACTGCCAGGCAGCCGCGCTGATGGTAGGCGTAGTCGGTCAGATCGCCGCAGAGCGGCTTGCCCGGCTCGTAGGTGAACTCCTCGTGGCCGCTCACGGTGGGGTAGCCGGTGAGCTGCTCGGCCCATTGCTCGAGCTGGCGGTAGACGGCGAGGTCGCCGCGGTCCATCGCCGTGTCCGGCTGATCCCCGGGCGGGCGGATGAACACGCCGCCGAAGGTGTGCAGGTTGAGCCAGGCAAAGATCTCCGGGTGTTCCTCGGCAAAGGCCGCCACGGCGCGGGATTCCGGCTCGCTCAGCGGATACGGGCCCGCGCCGCTCTGCCGCTCCTCGGGGGCCCACTGCCAGGGGAAGTTGCGGTTGAGATCGGGGTGGTTGTCGCCGAGAAAGTCCGGGGCGGGCAGGGTGTGGCCGTCGAAGGGCTCGATCACGCCCTCGGGGTAGAGTCGGTAGAAGGGCCCCGCGTCGTCCACCTCGCGCAGGCGCATGAGCCCCGGCACCGCACTCGACTCCACGTAGTCCCCTGCCGGATCCTCGATGCGCATGGACAGCGCCATACCGTCACCGTCGATGTCGCGCGCGAGCCAGCGCGGGCGGCTGGCGTGACGGCGATGATCCCGCGGGACGGAGCGCACGTAGCGCCCGGTCTGCAGGACGGTCTCGGCGCCGTCCGGCGAGAGCCGGGGCAGGATGTGGAAGGTCACTCCCCGCGCGGCCTCGATTACCGGCGCCGGCAGGTCCGGCAGGCCGGCGCCGCCCGTGTGCAGGGCGATGGCGGCCTCGGCGACGGTGAGCGCCACGCTGGAGCCGGAGACCTCACCCGCATGCATGTTGCCGTCCACCCACACCGCCGGCCGCGGCGTCCCGTCCGCCGGGCCGACGGTAAGCAGCCACAGGGGCCGGCCCTCGGGGCTCTCGCCGAGGCTCTGCAGGCCGACGTGCTCCGGGTGGGCCTCGGCCCAGCGGCGGAGTTGCCGGGTGAGGGTGTCGAAGTCGAGGTAGTCGTGACGGAACGGACGCTGGCGGCGTCGGCTCATTCGTGTCTCCCTTCGGCAAGCTCGGTGAGCACCCGGATCTCCGAGTGCAGCGTGCGGTGCACCGGGCAGCGATCGGCGATCTGCAGCAACCGCTCGCGCTGCGGGGCGGTGAGCTCGCCCCGCAGCTCGATCTGGCGCGTAATGCGGTCCACCTGCCCCTCGCGGGTCTCGCAGTCCTCGCAGTCGCGGGCGTGAATGCGGTCATGGGCAAGGCGCACGGTCACATGCTCCAGTGGTAGCTGCTTGTGGCGGGCGTACATGCGCAGGGTCATGGCGGTGCAGGTCCCTAGCGCAGCCAGCAGCAGATCGTAGGGCCCGGGGCCGGAGCCGAGACCCCCGACCTGGCGGGGCTCGTCGGCGATCAGGCTGTGACCGGCGGCGAGCACGCGCTGCTGGAAGTCGCCTTCCCCGGTCTCGCTGACCACGACTTCACCTTCCTCCCCGGCGGTGTCCTCGGCCGCCTCCGGCTCCGGCAGGTAGCGGGCCGCCCAGGCGGCGATCACGCCGGCGGCGTAGTCCGCGTCCGCGCTGCGGGTGAGCAGATGGTCGGCATCGTCCAGGGAGACATAGCTCTTCGGGTGCTTCGCCGCCTCGAAGATACGTCGGGCATGGTCCACCCCGACGATCCGGTCGGTGGGGGCATGCAGAACCAGCAGCGGGCGGCGCAAGTCCGCTATAAGCGCCTCCAGGCGCTGGTCGCGGAAATCCTCCAGGAAGCGGCGCTGCACCCGGAACGGGCGCCCGCCCAGATTGACCGTCGCCTCGCCCTCCGCCTCGATGGTCTCGATGGCCTCGCCCAGGTGGCGCAGGGTGTGCTCGGTCTCCGCCGGTGCGCCGATGGTGGCGACGGCGCGGCATTCCGGCACGTCGCCAGCGGCAGCGAGCACCGCCGCGCCGCCCAGGCTGTGGCCCACCATGATCGCGGGTGCGGCGTGCTCTGCGCGCAGCCAGTCAGCGGCGGCGATCAGGTCCTCGACATTGGCGCTGAAGCCACTGTTGCCGAACTCGCCCTCGCTGCCGCCGAGCCCGGTGAAGTCGAAGCGCAGGGTTGCGATGCCCCGCGCCGCCAGTGCCCGGGCGATGTGGCTCGCGCCCTTGCTGTCTTTCCCGCAGGTGAAGCAGTGGGCGAACAGGGCAAAGGCGCGGGCGGGACCCGCCGGGCGGTCAAGCCGGGCGGCCAGTCGCTGGCCGTCGCGGCCGGGGAAGTCGATGCGCTCGCTGCTCATGCCGTGGTTCTCCGTGGCGGGCCGGAACCGCGACGATACCGCGCCGCGCAAAGCGCCGGCCATCCGCATTAGCCCCGACCGTCCCGGCGGGAAGGGTTCGCGCTTCCCGCCTCCTGCCCACCATCTCCACGCCCTCGCCTCGCGAATCGGTGACAAATGCGGGCTGGTAGACTCCCCATCCCCACCACGGAGGGCGTCCATGGCCAGCACCCACGCTCCAGCACCGACCGCCGAGCATGTACGCAGCGCCCACCGCGTGACGCTGCTGGGTGCGCTGGTGAACCTGGTGCTCAGCCTGGTGAAGATCGGCGCGGGGCTGCTTGCCCAGTCCCAGGCGCTGGTGGCCGACGGCCTGCACTCGCTCTCGGACCTGCTCTCCGATGTCGTGGTGCTGCTGGCCACCCGCTACGGCCGCCAGGCGCCCGACGCCTCGCACCCTTACGGGCATGAGCGCATCGAGACCTTCGGCACGTTGCTGGTGGCGGGGCTGCTGGTGCTGGTGGCGGGCGCCATCGCCTGGGAGGCCATCGGCCGGCTGCAGGTCACCGGGCCGCCGGTGCTGCTCGCCCTGGCACTGCCGGTGGCAGTGGTATCCGTCCTCGCCAAGGAGGCGCTCTACCAGTACACGCAGCGTGCTGCGCAGCGCCTCCGCTCCGACCTGCTGGTGGCCAACGCGTGGCACCACCGCAGTGACGCCATCTCCTCGGTCATCGTCCTCGCCGGCCTGGGCGGCGTGGGGCTCGGCCTGCCCTGGCTGGACGCCGTAGCGGCGCTGCTGCTCGGCGGAATGATCGCGCTCATGGCGCTGCGGCTCGGTGCCCGGGCCGTGGCGGAGCTCGTGGACACCGCGCCACCAGAGGTCGAGCGCGAGGCGATGCGCGGCGCCGCCGAGCAGGTGCCGGAGGTGCGCGGCGTGCATGACCTGCGGGCCCGGCAGATGGCGGGGCGGCGGCTGGTGGATCTGCATGTGGAGGTGGCGCCGGAGATCAGCGTTTCCGAGGGGCATCGCATCGGCCATGAGGTTTCGCGGCGTCTTCGGCGCGGCTTCGGTCCAGTGGACGAGGTCACCTTCCATATCGACCCGGTTGCGGACCGTACCGGCCGCCGCCGCGCTCGGGGCCCGCAGCCGCCCCTGCGCGATGCCCTGTTCGCCGAGCTGTTCCCGGACGGGCTGCCGCAGGACGTGCGCTGCCTGCTGCACTACCTGGATGACCGGGTGAGCGTGGACCTGCTCCTGCCCCCCGGCACGCCGCCCCCCCTGGTCACCGCCCGCCGCCCGGAATGGCTCGAGGAGATCCGTGTCTGGCAGCGCGCGGAGCGCTGAGCAGCGCTAGCCCTTTTGCCGCCCGTTGCTGGGTAAGCACAGGCGCATGCCTGTGCCGGGTGCACCCATTGCGGGGTCTCCAATCCTTGCGAGCTTCACGCGCCGGGGCAGGGCAGAGGAGGCGGCAGCGCCTCCCGGGACACGCCGTGAACCCATCCCTGGGGGCTCGGATGCGGCATCCATGCCGCATACGGTCCCGGGAGGCACTGCCGCCTCCTCTGCCTTCCGGCCGCCTTGGCTCATCGATGCGCGCGACAAGCCCGGGCGGCTGACGGGCCGGGTGTGGTGTCTTCTTCCGGAACCGTATGCGACAGGGATGTCGCATTCGAGCCCCCAGGGACGGGTTCACGGCGTGTTCCGGAAGAAGACACCATACCCGGCCCTGCCTCGGCGGCCCGAGCAGCTTGGCGTCTCCCGGCTCTAAACCTGGCGGCCGGGGTGTCAATACCGCATGATTTTGCATGCCCTGCAGCTTGTTGGAGGAGGTGGCCGATGAAACCCGTGTGCATCGTGAACGGCGTAGGGCCAGGCAACGGCGCCGCCTTCGCCCGGCGCTTCGCCACGGAAGGCTATGCCGTCGCGCTGGTGGCCCGGAGCCGCGAGTTCTCCGAGGGGCTGGCCGCCGAACTGGGGGCTGACGCCCGGGCCTACACCTGCGATCTTGCCGATCCCGAGGCCGTCGCCGGCACCTGCGCCCGCATCGCGGATGAGCTGGGTACACCGACAGTGCTGTTGCACAACGCCGGCGGCGGGATCTGGGGGGATTTCCAGGAGATCGATCTGGAGGGCTTCGAGCAGTCCTGGCGGGTCAACGCCCTCGGCCTGCTCGCCGCGGCGCGGGCGGTGGCGCCGGGGATGCGCGCCGCCGGCGGCGGCAGCATCGTTGTCACCGGGGCCACCGCTTCCCGTCGCGGCGGCGCGAAGACTGCCGCCTTCGCCAGCGCCAAGGCAGCCCAGCGCAGCCTGGCGGAATCCCTGGCAAAGCGCCTGTGGCCCGATGGCATCCACGTCTCGCTGATCATCGTGGACGGCGTGGTGGACCTGCCCCGGACCCGCGAGCGGATGCCCGACAAGCCGGACGAATTCTTCCTCAATCCCGACGACATCGCGGCCACCGCCTGGTGGCTGACCCGGCAGCCCCGCTCGGCCTGGTCCTTCGAGGTGGAGGCGCGCCCCTTCGGCGAGCGCTGGTAGCCACGGAGCTGCGGCGGTGCGAACGATGTACACCCGTCGCAGGCATATGCGCCTGCCGAAGTCGCACCGCCACACCTGTTAAGCTAGGGGTGGAGCGAACAGTGAGGGCTGGCGCGTGTCGTGCCCGGCGCAGTAGTGACCACCCGCGCCCGGACGCAGACTGAACCCTGAATGGCTGCGGCAGTCCCCAATGCATACCCATGAATGTGGTCGGGAGGGCCCGATATGACTGCGACCAACACCGATTTTCATGCCCCCGCCGGCATGCCGGCGGAACACGGCGGGCACGCGGGTGCCGGCTCCAAGCGAGCGGGCAAGCTCAGCAACGAGGAACTGCAGGCGCTCAAGGAGCGTTACGTGGCGGCGGGCGCCGCCAGCCCGAACGACCAGTTCGCCGACCACGCCTTCAACGCGGAGGTGTGGGACGCCAACGGCAAACGCATGATCGATTTTGCGGGTGGTATCGGTGTGCTGAATCTCGGGCACCGGCATCCGAAGGTCGTGGAAGCGGTCAAGGCGCAGATGGACCGGCTGATGCACACCTGTCAGACGGTGATGCCCTACGAGGGCTACGTGAAGCTGGCGGAAAAGCTCAGCGGCGTCGTGCCGGTGCGCGGCCATGCCAAGGTGATGCTGGCGAACTCGGGCGCCGAGGCGCTGGAGAACGCCATGAAGATCGCCCGCGCCGCCACCGGCAAGACCAACGTCATCTGCTTCGACGGTGGCTATCACGGGCGTACGTTCTACACCATGGCCATGAACGGCAAGGCCGCGCCCTACCAGACCGACTTCGGACCCATGCCGGGCACCGTCTACCGCGCGCCCTATCCGGTGCCCTATCACGGGGTGTCGGAGGACGAGGCGCTGCGTGGTCTGCACATGACCATGAAGGCCGACTCCCCGGCGCGTAACACGGCGGCGATCGTCATCGAGCCGGTTCTCGGCGAGGGGGGCTTTTACGCGGCGCCGGCGAGCTTCCTGAAAGAGATCCGCCGGATCTGCGACGAGAACGACATCCTCATGGTGGCTGACGAGGTGCAGAGCGGCTTTGGCCGAACCGGCCGGATGTTCGCCATCGAGCACAGTGGCGTCGAGCCGGACATGATGACCATGGCCAAGAGCATGGCCGACGGCATGCCCATCTCCGCGGTGGTCGGCACCGACCGCGTCATGGACGCCTCGGGGCCGAACTCCCTGGGTGGCACCTACGCCGGCAGCCCGAGTGCCTGCGCCGCGGCGCTGGCCGTGTTCGACGTGTTCGAGGAAGAGGACATCCTCGGCAAGAGCCAGCGTCTGGGCGAGAAGCTCCACGAGCGCTTCAGCCAGTGGCAGGCGCGCTTCGCGCACGTAGACAACGCCCGTAACCTTGGTCCCATGGCCGCCTTCGAGCTGGTGGAGAGCAAGGACAGCCACACGCCGCGGCCGGACCTTGCCGCCGCGGTCACCAAAAAGGCCAAGGAGAACGGTCTGATCCTGCTCAGCTGCGGCATGTACGGCAACAGCCTGCGCTTCCTGATGCCGGTGACCATCGAGGACGAGGTCCTGGAAGAGGGCCTGTCCATCCTCGAAAAGAGCCTGGAGGAGGTGGGAGCCTAGGAGGCTGCGCCGGTCAAACGCCGCGTATCTCTCCGCCGGGGGGATAAAACACAACGACACAACGGGCACCACGTAACACAACGTAAGAGAAGAGAATTTCTGTCCGTTGTGATTCGTTGTGCCCGTTGTGTCGTTGTGTTTAAGACGGCCGTGGAATCAGTAATTTGAGGCCTCAGCGGGGGCTCCCCCGCCTCAGGCCAGGTCCGGCTGGCCGTAGTCGGTGCTGAAGCCGCCTTCCTCGTCGGGTTCGGCCGGCTGGCAGTAGGGGGCCATGGCCTCCAGCATGCGGTGCCGCCAGCGCTGGAGGGGCTCGATCTGGTTGAAGGTGTTGAGGTGGAAGTTGACCAGGCGCACGGTCGGGTCCTCGAACAGCGGCGCCAGCCGCCAGACCAGATCGTCCGGCGTGTACTCCCCGCCCAGCAGGTGCCCGAACAGCCCGTTGCTGCGCCGGAGCACCTTCGCCGAATTGCCGATGCCGATGCGCATCGCCAGCCCCAGCAGCCTGCGCGGCTCCATGACCCCCGGCAGGCCCACGTGCACGGGTAGCCCGGGGCCGCGCCCGGCCATGTCCCGCAGCCACTCGATGATCTGGTCCGGGTCGAAGCAGATCTGGGTGACCAGGTAGCTGGCGAAGGCCGCCTTGGCCTGCATGGCCTGCTCCAGGGTCGCGGCGTCGATCAGCGCATGCCCCTCCGGATAGGCCGGGATGCCCACCCGGGCCGGCCGTGGCTCCAGCTCTGCCATGGCCTGGAGCAGCTCGTGCCCCCCGGCGAACTCGCCCACCGGGCGCGGCGCATCGCCGCCGATCACGAACACCTCGTCCATCCCGGCCGCCTGCAGGCGCTCCAGGATGGCCTGCAGGTGATGGCGGTCCTGCACCAGACGGGCGGCGAGATGGGGCACCACCAGGTGGCCCATGCCCGCCAGCAGCTCCGCGCTCTCCAGCGTCCGCTCGATGCCGTGCTTCGGCGAGCAGGTCACCGTGATGGCCGAGCCGCGGGGCAGCAGCCCCGCCTGCTCGAGCATCCCGCGGATGGGAATGAGCTCCCAGCGGGGCGCGGCGAGCGCCGCATACCCCGCGTCCAGACTCTGCGTCATGGGAGCGACTGCGCTCATCGGTGCCTCCCTGCCTCAGCCCTTGGGGATGTCCTTGGAGGGGTCCATGAAGGGCTTTGGCACCACCACGGCGTGCTGGCGACCGGACTGGGTGTCGATCAGCAGCTCGGTGCCGAGCTCGGTGTAGTCGATCGGCACCATGGCGTAGCCGATGTTCTTGTCCAGTCGCGGCGAGCGGCAGGCGGAAGTGACCTGGCCGATGCGCTCCTCGCGGGTGCTGTGCACCGGGAAGACGTCAATCATGGAGCCGTCGGTGAAGCAGCCGACACTCGGGCCGTCGATCTCCACGCCCACCAGCTTGCGCTTCGGCCCCTCCGCCTTGACCTTCTCCAGCGCGGCGCGGCCGATGAAGTCCTCGCTGTGGCGCAGGTCGACCATCCAGTCGTAGCCCATGCCCACCTCGAAGGGGTTGGTGTCGTACCAGATGTCGCAGCCGAAGGCGAGAATGGCCCCTTCGATGCGGCGCATGTGGCAGGGTCCGATCACCTGCATGCCCTGCGGCCGGCCGGCCTCGAACACCCGGTTCCAAACGTGCTCGGCGTTGACCGTGGCGTCGCGGACGTAAATCTCGTAGCCGATCTCGCCGGTGTAGCCGGTGCGCGAGATGACCACCGGGATACCGTCGAGGGTGGTCTCCATCAGGTGGTAGTAGGGGATCTGCAGGACCTCCTCGCCGAAGAGGTCGATCATCACCGGCTTCGCCTTCGGCCCCTGCACCTGCACCGGGGCGACGTCCACTTCCTGAATGGTGACGTCCATGCCGCTGTTGAGCGCAATGCCCTTGCACCAGAGCAGCACGTCGCTGTCGGCGAGGGAGAGCCAGAAGCAGTCCTCACGCAGGCGCAGCAGCACCGGGTCGTTGATGATGCCGCCGTCCTCGGCGGTCACGAACACGTACTTGCACTGCCCGACCTTGCACTTGTTCATGTTGCGCGGCACGAGCTGCTGGGTGAACGCGAGCGCGTCCGGTCCGCTGATCTCGATCTGGCGCTCCACGCCCACGTCCCAGAGGGTGACGCCCTGCACCAGGGCCCAGTACTCGTCCACCGGATCGGTGTACACACGGGGATGGTAGTGATGGTTGTACACGCTGTACTTGCGCACCCCGTGGCGGCGTGAGCAGTAGAAGAAGGGCGACTTGCGGATCCGCGGGTAGAGCAGGATCTCCGGCGCCTCATGGGTGTGCTGCAAGCTCTCGATGACCTGGGACATGGGCTTTCCCCTCCACGACGACTTGGCTACCAACCGCCCGCCCGGTGGCGGCGCGATGGCCAGACACTAGACCGGCCGCGGCACCGCCAGCCCCCCTGCAACGACAGTCACTTGCGCCTGCGCGCCAGCGCCCGCGCGCGTGTCGCTGTGGCCAAAGTCGCGGTCGCGAGGGAGCCAGTTGTGGGGGCGGGCTGCTCTACCGTTGGGTTCAACAGCAGACCGCGGCCCGCGGGGAGGAAGCCGGAATGGAGAGCGCCCAGCTGCACCGCGACGCCGTCGTCATCGATGGCCTGATCATCGCCCGCTTCGGCCGCGAGGTGTTCGAGGACATGCGTCGCGGCGGCCTCACCGCGGCCAACTGCACCTGCAGTGTCTGGGAGGGCATTCACGGCACACTGGAAAACCTGGCGTGGTGGGAGCAGGCCTTCCGCGAGCACGCGGACCTCATCCGCCCGGTGCACGGCACCGCGGACGTCCGTGCAGCGAAGGAGGAGGGCCGGACGGGCATCATCCTCGGTTGGCAGAACAGCTCCGGCATCGAGGACCGGCTCGACTTCCTGCCCCTGTTCCAGCGGCTCGGCGTGCGGGTGATCCAGATCACCTACAACACCCAGAACTACGCCGGCAGCGGCTGCTACGAGTCATCCGACTCCGGGCTTTCCGACTTCGGCCACGACCTGGTGGCGGAGATGAACCGCCTCGGCATCCTCTGCGACCTCTCCCACGTTGGCCCGCGGACCAGCCGCGACGTCATCGAGGCGTCACGGGCGCCGGTGGCCTACACCCACTGCCTGCCGGCGGGGCTCAAGGCCCATCCGCGCAACAAGTCCGACGAGGAGCTGCGCTTCATCGCCGACCGCGGCGGCTTTGTCGGCGTCACCATGTTCCCGCCCTTTCTCGCCAAGGGCTCCAACGCCGTAGTGGACGACTACGTCGAGGCCATCGAGTACGTCATGAACCATGCCGGCACCGCCCAGGTGGGCATCGGCACGGACTTCACCCAGGGGCACGACGAGGCCTTCTTCCACTGGATCACCCACGACAAGGGCATCGGCCGCAAGCTCACGGAGTTCGGCGAGATCGTGAATCCCGAGGGCATGCGACGCATCGGCGATTTTCCGAATCTCACCGAGGCCATGCTGCGGCGCGGCTGGCCCGAGGAGCGGGTGCGCGGCGTGCTGGGCGAGAACTGGCTGCGCTTCCTCGGGGAGGTGTGGCAGGCATGAGCGCGCCGGAGATCCCCATCGAGGTGGACGAGGCCACCGGGGCCTGGCTCTCCAACGGCCTGCCCATGATCCTGCTGCCGCGCCATTTCATCGTGAACATCTGGCGCGAGCTCGCCGGCGGGCCGGGGGAGGAATCCCTGCGCGAGGCCGGTCGCCGCTCTGCCGCGGAGTGGTGCCGCAAGGAGGCGGAGCGCACCGGCGAGGACGGACCGACCGTGGTGCGTGCCTACTTCGCGAGCCTTTCCCGGCGCGGCTGGGGCCGCTTCGAGGTGCAGGCCCTGGATGGCCGTCACGGCGTCGCCCGGGTGCACGTCCACCATTCCGCCTTCGTCGCTGACGGCCGGGCCACGGCGCCGGCCTGCGGCTTCTTCGTCTCCTGGCTGGAGGGCGCCATGGCCTGGCTGGCGAGCGCCGGGGGGCATGGTTGGCTGCCGGAGGCCGTGGAGCGGCACTGCGCCGCGGCCGGCGGCGGATTCTGCGAGCTCGAGGCCCGACCGAGAGGGTAACTGCCATGGCCCAGTACGAGCATCTCCTGAGCCCGTTCCGCCTCAAGGGCCTGACCCTGCGCAACCGTGCCGTGAGCACCGCGCACTCCGAGGTCTATGCCGAGGACGGCGTGCCCGGTGAGCGCTTCATCCGCTACCACGCCGAGAAGGCCCGGGGCGGGCTTGCGCTCACCATCATCGGCGGCTCCTCCTCGGTGGCCCGCACCAGCCCCACCACGTGGTGGAGCTCGCTGGATGTCGCCTCGGACCGCATCATCGAGCCGCTGGGCGAGCTCGCCGACGCCGTGCACGGCCACGGCGGCGCGGTCATGATCCAGCTCACCCACATGGGCCGGCGTAGCCGCTGGGACGGCCAGAACTGGCCGCATCTCTACTCGGCGAGCGGGGTGCGCGAGCCGCTGCACCGCTCCGCCTGCAAGACCATGGAGGTGGAGGAGATCCGCCAGGTGGTGCGCGAGTATGCCGCCGCGGCGGCTCGGGTGAAGGCGGCGGGCCTGGACGGCATCGAGATCTCCGCAGCCCACCAGCACCTCATCGACCAGTTCTGGTCGCCGCGCACCAACCAGCGCACCGACGCCTACGGCGGCAGCCCGGAGAACCGGCTGCGCTTCGGCATGGAGGTGCTGGAGGCGGTGCGTGGCGCGGTAGGGGAGGACTTCATCGTCGGCCTGCGCCTCTGCGGCGACGAGTTCCATCCCGACGGTCTCGACCAGGAGGCGCTCATCGACATCGCCCGCCGCCACGCCGACAGCGGGCTGATCGACTTTCTCAGCGTGATCGGCTCGGGCGCGGACACCCACGGCACCATCGTCAACTGCATCCCCAACATGAGCTATCCGCCGGCGCCGTTCCTCTACCTCGCCTCGGCGATCCGCTCCGAGGTGGATGTGCCGGTGATGCACGCCCAGAACATCAAGGACCCGATGTCAGCCGAACGGGCCCTGGCCGAGGGGCATGTGGACCTGGTGGGCATGACCCGCGCCCACATCGCCGACCCGCACTTCATCAACAAGCTGCGGGAAGGCGAGGAAGACCGCATCAAGCAGTGCGTCGGCGCCAACTACTGCATAGACCGCCAGTATTCCGGGCTCGACGTGCTCTGCGTGCAGAACGCCGCCACCTCCCGCGAGGCCACCATGCCGCACATCATCGTCCGCGGCGAGCGCGAGCGCCGCGTGGTGGTGGCAGGGGGCGGCCCGGCAGGGCTCGAGGCCGCACGGGTCGCCGCCGAGCGCGGTCACCGGGTGACGCTCTTCGAGCGCGAGGAGGACGTCGGCGGCCAGGTGGAGATCGGCGCCAAGGGCCCGGTGCGCGATCAGCTCGGCGGCATCATCCGCTGGTACCGCCTGGAGCTCGCCCGGCTGGGCGTGGACCTGCGGCTCGGCCGGGAAGCGGATGCCGGCACGGTGCTCGGCGAGGATCCGGAGGTGGTCATCATCGCCACCGGCGGGCGCCCGGACACCGGCCATCATCCCGGCTGGCGTGCCGCCGAGGGGCTCACCGTCTCCACCCACGACATCCTCACCGGTCGCGTCGCCGCCGGCGAGCGGGTGCTGGTGTTCGATGCCATCGGCGACTACCCCGGGGTGACCTGCGCCGACTTCCTCGCCGAGCGCGGCAGCCTGGTGGAGCTCGCCACTCCGGACATGGCCATCGGTGAGGATCTGGGCGGCACCACGCGCCCGGTCTATCACCGCCGCCTGCTGGAGCGGGACGTGGTGTTCACCCCCAATGTCTTCCTCAACGAGGTCTATGCCGAGGGCGACTCGCGCATCGCCGTGCTCGCCAACGAGTACACGGGCGCCGAGGAGGAGCGGGAGGTGGACCAGATCGTGGTGGAGCACGGCGTGAAGCCCGACGAGGCACTCTACTACGCGCTCAAGGACGGCAGCCGCAATGCCGGCCAGGTGGACATGGACGCCCTCTTCGACGCACGGCCGCAGCCGGATTTCGCCGCCGACGGCACGGGCTATCTGCTCTATCGGCTGGGCGACTGCGTCTCGCCGCGCAACATCCACGGCGCCATCTACGACGCCCTGCGCCTCGTCAAGGACCTGTGAGCGGCGGGATGAACGCCTGGCTGGGTCTGCTGCCGCTGCTGCTCGGTCTGGGCGCCCTTGCGTGGCGGCTGCGCGGCCGCCTCGCCCGCTGGCGCGCCGGACGCCCGGCGGCGGCGAACCTGCTGCGCGGGCTGCTGCAGGTGCCGCGGCGGTATCTGGTGGACGTCCACCACGCGGTAAGCCGAAATGCCTACCGGGCCCGGCACCGGACGGAGTCCGGCGGCTACACCGCCGTGCTCCACGTCTGTGCCGCGGGCGGGGTGGTGGCGAGCGCCGTGCTGGCGCTGCTGCTGCACCCCCTGGGCGGCCCCCCGTGGCTTGCCGGGCTGGCGGTGGCGGCCGGGCTGCTCGCCGCCAGTGGTGCCGCCCTCGATGCGGGCCGGCGCTGGCGCCGGGGACGCTCGCCGCGCCTCTCCGATGACCGCTTCGATCAGCTGCCGCTGGCCCTCGGCGCCTTCGGTCTCGGCCATGCCGGGCTCGCGCTGCCCGCCGTCGGCCTCGCAGCGGGGCCGGTGCTGGTGGCCGCCGCCTTCGCCCTCGCCGCGGCGGGCAGCGTTCTGCTCATCGGCGGCATGGCCGAAGGGCCGATGCGTCATGCCCTGGCGGGCGTGCTCTATCTCGCCGCCCACCCGCGCCCGCAGCGCTTCGGTGGCGGCCGCGACACGGCCGCCGAGCCACTGCACCTGGAGGGCGAGACGCTGGGGGCCGACCGCGCGCAGGACTTCCCCTGGAACCGCCTGCTCGGCTTCGACGCCTGCGTGGAGTGCGGCCGCTGCGAGGTGGTCTGCCCGGCCTTCGAGGCGGGGCTGCCGCTCAATCCGAAAAAGCTCATACAGGATCTTGCCCGCGCCGGCACCGCCGCCGGCGATGCCGGCTACACCGGCCGCGGCCACCCCGACCGGCCGCCCGCCGGCAGCCACGAGCGGCTCGTCGGCGTGGACGGGATGATCGACCCGGACACCCTCTGGGCCTGCACCACCTGCCGGGCCTGCGTGGATGAGTGCCCGATGATGATCGAGCACGTCGACGCGGTGCTCGACCTGCGCCGCTTCCAGACCCTGGAGGCCGGGGCCGAGCCGCAGGCGGCGTCGAACCTGCTGGATCAGCTCCGCGCCACCGACACCATCGGCGGCCACGACCCGGCGCGGCGGCTGGACTGGGCGGTGGACCTCGCCCTCCCGCGGCTGCCGGAGCGGGGCGAGACGGATATCCTGCTCTGGCTCGGCGAGTCCGCCTACGAGCTGCGCAACCAGCGCACCCTGCGCGCTCTGGTGCGTCTGCTGCGCGCGGCCGGCGTGGATTTCGCCGTGCTCGGCGAGGCCGAGCTCGACTGCGGTGACATCGCCCGGCGTCTCGGCGACGAGGCCACCTTCCAGGACCTCGCCCGGCGCAACATCGCCACGCTCTCGCAGCACCGCTTCCGCACCATCGTTACCGCCGACCCCCATGCCCTGCACACCCTCGGCAGCGAGTATCCGGCCTTCGGCGGTCACTATGACGTCCAGCATCACACGACCTTCCTCGCGGGGCTGCTGGACGCGGGCCGCCTGCCGGTGCCCGCCGGCGGGTCGCGGCAGGCGGTCACCTACCACGACCCCTGCTACCTCGGCCGCTATCAGGGCGAGTTCGACGCCCCGCGTCGGCTGCTCGCGCATCTGGGCCTGGAGGTGACCGAGATGGCCAAGTCCCGCGAGCGCTCCAGCTGCTGCGGCTCCGGCGGCGGGCTGGCGGTGACCGATATCCCTGGACGCCGTCGCATTGCCGACGTGCGCATGGAGCACGCCCGGGAGACCACCGCCGACACCGTGGCGGTGGCCTGCCCCCATTGCGCGGTGATGCTGGAGGGCGTGGTGCAGCCGCGGCCGGGGGTTACCGACGTGGCCGAGCTGCTTGCCGAGGCCCTCGATCAGGCCGGGGAGCGGGCGGCATGAGCGCGCAGCCCCATGGCCGCCGGCGCCGCGACCCGCGGGCGGAGCGCGAGCAGCGCCGCCGTGGCGCGACCCGGGCGGCGGCGCAGGCCGCGGCCGAGCCGGCCCGGGGAGAGGCGTCGGCCGGAGCCCGGCGGCGGGTGGATCCGCGCGCCGAGCGCGGCGGCCGGCGGCGCCTCGAGGCGCGCGGTCGGGCCGACGCCCGCGGTGCCGCGGTGCCGGAGACCGGTCCGGGCGGACCGGTGGCTATCCGGGATCCCGCCTACTGGATCCTGGTGGTGCCGGACCAGATCGACGGCAGCCCGGACGCACGCGACCGGGAGCTGCTGGAGGCGGCCCGTCGGCTCGCCGACGCCGAGGGCGGCGCCGTGGCCGTGGTCGATCTTGGGCGAGGGGCCGGCTGGCCAGCCCTCGGCGCCGACCGGGTGGTGCGCCCCGAGCGCGCACCTCAGGACCCGCTGCCCCTGCTGGAGGCCCTCGCCGAGCAGCTCGCGCCGCGGCATGTGCTGTTCACCGAGCGGCCGGCCGCCGGTGCCGAGCTCGGGCGCCGCTACGCGGCGAGCCGGGGCGGGGCGTCGGCGCCTCATGTGCGGCGGCTCGACGACAGCTCGGTGACGGCAGCGGCGGGGCAGGGGCGCGAGGCCGTGCATTCGCCCATCCCGCCGGTGCTGCTGCTCGATGCAGGCACGGCGGAACCGCCTGCCGGCCGCCTGCATGAGGCCCGCGAGCTGCCGGCGCCGGAGGCCGGGGCGGCTGCGCCGGTGGTGGAGGATCTGGGCCCGGTGCCGGTGAACCCGGATGAGATCCCCCTCGCCGAGGCGGACTTCATCGTCAGCGCCGGCCGCGGGGTGCAGGACTTCGCTGCCTTCCAGCGGCTCGCCGAGCTGCTGGGGGCTGCCGCCGGCGCCTCGCGGCCGGTCTGCGACGCCGGCCTGATGCCCCGCGCCCGGCAGGTGGGGGCATCGGGCACGCTGGTCTCGGCGCGCTGCTACATCGCCCTGGGCATCTCCGGCGCGCCGCAGCATCTGCAGGGCATCGCCGACTGCGAGCACGTGGTGGCGGTCAACCTGGACCCGCACTCGGAGATCATGAAGCGGGCCGATCTCGCCGTGGTGGGGGATGTGGAGGCGATCATGGCGGCGCTGTTGCGGCGCCTGGAGGCGCCGACATGACCGCGCCGGTGATTGTGCTCCTCGCCGCCGGGCGCCATCCGGTGAGCGGGCGCCCGCGCCGCGCCCCCACCGATGCCCGCGCCCTGGAGCTGGCGCTGTCGCTGCCCGGCGCCCCGCCGGTGCTCGCCGTGCATGCGGGCGACCCGCTCGAGCCGGCGCTGCGCGAATACCTGGGCATGGGGCTCGTGGAGCTCACGGTCCTGGACTGCGACCCCGCGGGGGATTGCCTGCCGCCCCTGCAGGCCTGGCTGCGGGAGCAGGCGCCGGGCCTGGTGCTCACCGGCACTGCCAGCGAGCAGGGCCTCGCCAGTGGTGAGCTGCCCTACCGCCTCGCCGCGGGTCTGCAGGCCGCGGTAGTGGGCGGGGTGACCGGCCTGGAGCCCGACGGCGGGCGCTGGCGGATCACCCAGGCCCGCGCCGGCGGCCGGCGGCAGCGCCTGGCGGCGGCGGAGCCGCTGGTGGCCGCCGTGGATCCGGGTGCACCGGCGCCCCGCCCGGTGGCCTTTGCCCGGGCCCGGCGCGGGCGCATCGTTACCGAGGCACCGCCGGTGCCGGCGGCCGAGCCGCCCGCGGTGACCCTGCAGCCCGCCCGCCGGGGCGCTCGCCGCCAGCGGGTGCTGCGCGGGGTGAGCGCTGCCGAGCGGCTGCGGGCGATCAGCGGTGGTGGGGGCAGCGGCGGTCGCGTGGTGCAGGCTCGGGACCCGGACGCCGCCGCCGCGGAGATTCTCGATCAGCTGCAGCGCTGGGGCGTGGCCCTGCCGCAAAGGGGAGCCGAATAATGCAGCGCTATTCCCTGCCCAATCTCGCTCTTCACGCCCTGCGCGGCCATCGCGACTGGCAGCCCGCCTGGCGGGAGGCCGAGCCCCGGCGGCGCTATCGGGTACTGGTCATCGGTGGCGGGGGCCACGGCCTGGCCACCGCCTACTACCTGGCGAAGGAGCACGGCATTACCGATGTCGCCGTGCTGGAGAAGGGCTGGATTGGCGGTGGCAACACCGGACGCAACACCACCATCGTCCGTTCGAACTACCTCTGGGACGCCTCCGCCGCGCTCTACGAGAAGTCCCTGCAGCTCTGGGAGGGGCTGTCCCGGGATCTGAACTTCAATGTCATGTTCAGCCAGCGCGGGGTGCTCAACCTCGGCCACACCCTGCAGGACATGCGCGACATCCGCCGCCGGGTGAACGCCAACCGGCTGAACGGCATCGACGGCGAGGTGCTGGACACCGACGGCGTGAAACGCCTGGTGCCCTTCATCAACACCTCCCCGGAGAGCCGCTTTCCGGTGCTGGGCGCCTCCTGGCAGCCGCGAGCCGGGATCGCCCGCCATGATGCCGTGGCCTGGGGTTTCGCCCGGGCCGCGGATGCCCTCGGGGTCGACATCGTCGAGAACTGCGAGGTCACGGGCATCCGCCGGGAGAACGGTCGGGTCACGGGCGTCGAGACGAGCCGCGGGCCCATCGATGCCGACACGGTGGGCGTGGTGGTGGCCGGGCACGCCGGGGTGCTCGCGGAGATGGCCGGCTTCCGGCTGCCCATCGAGAGCCATCCCCTGCAGGCGCTGGTCTCGGAGCCGCTGAAGCCCATCCTGGATACGGTGGTCATGTCCAACGCGGTGCACGTCTACGTCAGCCAGTCGGACAAGGGCGAGCTCGTCATCGGCGCCGGCATCGACGGCTACAACGGCTACGGCCAGCGCGGCAGCTTCCAGACCCTGGAGCATTTCCTCTCGGCGCTGATCGAGCTCTACCCGATATTCAGCCGCCTGCGCCTGCTCCGGCACTGGGGCGGCATCGTCGACACCTGCCCGGACGCAAGCCCCATCCTGAGCAGCACGCCGGTGCGGGGGCTGTTCTTCAACGTCGGCTGGGGCACCGGCGGCTTCAAGGCCACGCCCGGATCCGGCTGGGTGTTCGCCCACACCCTGGCCCACGGCGAGCCCCATCCCATCAACGCACCGTTCTCCCTGGAGCGCTTCCATACCGGCGCCCTGGTGGATGAGCACGGCGCTGCCGCGGTGGCGCACTGAAATGGCGGTGATGGCGCGAATCCACCGTAGGTCGTGCACGGAAACGCCGTGTGCGACGTTCCGGCTGTGTTCCGCGACGCAGCCGGCGCATTGCGCTGGGCGAGCGGGCGGTACGTGGGCCGGTCTCCCGGGACACGCTGTGAATACATCCCTGTACGCTCCTAGGCGAGATCCCTCTCGCCTAGGGTCCCGGGAGACAGGCCCACGCACCGCCTCTCCCGGCCTTGTGCCCGCCGCCGCGTCGATATGCCCCGGCCCGAAACCTTCAGCCGGCTCCCGTAGGTCGTGCACGGCGCAGCCGTGTGCGGCGTCCCCTGACTTTTCGAGTCTCGGGTTGGACGTTTCAGGCTGGCACCCCTGTCCGCGGCGGTGGTGCCAAGGCCCCGCGTACCGCCCGACTGCGAGCCGTGATGCCGTTGTGAAGTCGCGGGTTTATTGGGCCTTGCGGGGCCGGCGGCGTCGTACACGGCTGCGGTGTGCACGACCTGCGCAGGATTCGGTGCGGGACCCGGATCTGAGCCGGGGATTCGCCTGCCGGCGTGTCGGCGAGCGCGGTGCGCTTGCCGACCTACGGCACCCCTACGGGCGGTGCGGCAGGGAATGCCCACCCGAAACCTTACACCTTGAACCCGAAACTCGGACGTTCGGGAATGTCGCACACGGCTGCGCCGTGCACGACCTACGGGAATCGACCCATCCGAGGAGGCACTGCCGATGCTGCTGATCGAATGCCCCTGGTGCGGGCCGCGGGACGAGAGCGAGTTCAGCTATGGCGGCGAGGCGCATATCGCGCGGCCTGTCGAGCCGGATGCGCTCTCCGACGAGCAGTGGGCGGAGTATCTGTTCGCGCGGAAGAATCCCAAGGGCTGGCACCGGGAACAGTGGCTGCACGCCCACGGCTGCCGGCGCTGGTTCAATGTCGAGCGCCACACCGTCAGCTACGAGATCCGCCGGGTGTACCGCATGGGTCAGATTCCGGCGACGACGGAGGAGGGCGCATGACCGCGAGGCTGCCCCAGGGCGGGCGTATCGACCGCGAGCGGCCGCTCGCGTTCATGTTCAACGGTGAGCGCTATCAGGGCTATGCCGGGGACACGCTTGCCTCGGCGCTGCTCGCCAACGACGTGCACCTGGTTTCCCGCAGCATCAAGCTGCATCGCCCGCGGGGCATCGTCGGCCGGGGGCCGGAGGAGCCGAACGCCCTGCTGCAGGTGGGCCGCGGTGCCGCTGCGCTACCCAACACGCGCGCCACCCAGCTGCCGCTGCGTGACGGCCTCGAGGCGCGCTCGGTCAACGGCCGCCCGAGCGTGAACACCGACGCCATGGCCGTGTTCGACCTCGCCGGCAAGCTGATGCCGGCAGGCTTCTACTACAAGACCTTCATGGCCCCGAGGGGCTGGTGGGAGCGCTACGAGCGCGTGATCCGGCCCGCCGCCGGCACCGGCATGGTACCGGACAGCCCCGACCCGGACCGCTACGAGAAGGTCGAGACCCACTGCGACGTGCTCGTGGCGGGCGCCGGTGCGGCGGGGCTCGCCGCCGCGCTCGCGGCCGCCCGCGCGGGGGCCCGTGTGATCATCGCCGACGAGCAGGCCGAGGCGGGGGGCGGCCTGCTGGCGAGCCGCGCGCGCATCGACGGTCAGAGCGCGGCGGACTGGGCCGGGGCGATGCGCGGCGCGCTGGAGCAGCTGCCCGAGGTGCGGGTGCTGCCCGCCACCACGGTGTTCGGCCACTACGATCACCGCTTCATCGGCCTGGTGGAGCGGGTGCAGGAGCAGCGCCCGGAGGCTCCGGTGCGGGAGCGCTTCTGGCGGGTGCGCACCCGCGAGCTGGTGATCGCCGCCGGGGCCATTGAGCGACCCATTGCCTTCCCCGACAACGACCGCCCCGGGATCATGACCGCCTCGGCGGTGCGGGAGTATCTGGAGCGCTATGCCGTGCGCTGTGGGCGCCGCGCGGTGGTGTTCACCAATAACGACTCCGCCTACGCCACCGCCCACGCGCTGCTGGCCGCGGACGCAGCGGTGACCGTGGTGGACGCGCGCCGCACGCCCGGCGCGGCGGCAGAGCAGGCAGAGGCGGCCGGCGCCCGGGTCCTGCCCGGGAGCGTGATCAGCGCCACCGCCGGCAGGCGGCGGGTGCGGCGGGTCTCGGTGCGCGCTGCCGAAGGCGGCACGCAGGACATCGACTGCGATCTCGTCGCCGTCTCCGGCGGCTGGAATCCGTCGGTGCACCTGCACTCCCACGCCCGGGGCGAGCTCCGCTGGGTGCCCGGGCTGGCGAGCTTCGTGCCCGCGGAGGACCTGCCCCACAGCCGTGCCGTCGGCGCCTGCCGAGGCACCTTCGACCTCGCCGCCGCCATCGCCGAGGGCTTCGCCGCCGGTGCCGAGGCGGCGCGGGCCGCAGGGCGGGGTGACGGCGACGCGCCCGCCGCGCCCACGGTCACCGACGCCGAGCCCGGGCCCGAGGGCCTGGAGGTGCTCTGGCGCGTGCCGGGCAAGGGCCCGGCCTTCGTCGATCTGCAGAACGACGTCAAGGCCAGCGACCTCGAGCTCGCCCTGCGCGAGGGCTACCGCTCGATAGAGCACGTGAAGCGCTACAGCGTGCTCGGTTTCGGGACCGATCAGGGCAAGCTCGGGAATCTGGTGGGCATGGGCATCGTCGCCGAGGCCCTGGGCAAGGCGCCGGAGGCCGTCGGGACCACCACCTACCGCCCGGCCTGGACGCCGGTGACCTTCGGCGCCCTGGTGGGGCCGGAAACCGGCGAGCTGTTCCAGCCCATCCGGCGCACGCCCATGCACGAATGGCACGAGGCCGAGGGCGCCGTATTCGAGGACGTCGGCCAGTGGAAGCGCGCCCGCTACTACCCCCGCGAGGGCGAGGACATGGACGCGGCCGTCGCCCGGGAGTGCCTCGCGACCCACCAGGGGGTCGGCGTGCTCGACTACTCGACCCTCGGCAAGATCGACATCCAGGGTCCGGACGCGGTGACCCTGCTCGAGCGCGTCTACACCAACAACTGGCGGAAGCTCGCCGTGGGCCGCTGCCGCTATGGCCTCATGCTCGACGAGAACGGGATGGTGCTGGACGACGGTGTCACCGCCCGGCTTGGCGAGCAGCACTACCTGATGTACACCAGCACCGGCGGCGCCGCCCGGGTGCTGGCCTGGCTGGAGCGCTGGCTGCAGACCGAATGGCCGGAGCTGGAGGTCTATCTCACCTCTGTCACCGACGCCTGGGCCACCGTGTCCCTGGCCGGGCCGCACAGCCGGGACCTGCTGTGGGACCTCGGCACGGACATTCCCCTGGAGGCGGAAGCGTTCCCCTTCATGTCCGTGCGCACGGGCAGCGTGGCCGGCATGCCGGCGCGGGTGCAGCGGGTGAGCTTCAGCGGCGAGCTGACCTTCGAGGTCAGCGTGCCGGCGAACTTCGGACTGGATCTGTGGACCCGGGTGATGGAGGCGGGCGAGCGCTACGGCGCCACGCCCTACGGCACCGAGACCATGCACGTGCTGCGGGCCGAGAAGGGCTTCATCATCGTCGGCCAGGACACGGACGGCTCGATCAGCCCCATCGACCTCGGCATGGACGGGCTGGTGAGCCGGAAGAAGGACTGCCTCGGCAAGCGATCACTGCAGCGTCCCGAGCTGCAGCGGGCGGACCGCCCGCAGTGGGTGGGGCTCACGCCGGAGGACCCCGAACGGGTGATCCCCGAGGGCGCCCAGCTGGTGGCGGACCCGGACGCGACGCCGCCGGTGCCCATGCACGGCTGGGTTACCTCCAGCTACTATGCCGCCCGCATCGGGCGCAGCATCGCGCTCGGCTTCGTCAACGGCGGCCGCGAGCGCTACGGCGAGCGGCTCTTCGCCTGGGACCTGGACGCCGGCGTGATCCCGCTGACGGTTACCCGGCCCCTGTTCTTCGATGCGGAAGGGGAGCGCCAGAATGTCTGAGACGCCCACTCGACACGGGGCCCTTGACGGGCTGCCGGCCCTGCAGCATCCCGGAGTGACGGTGGCGCCGGTGCTACCCGGTGGCGTGCTCAACCTCCGCGGCCGCATCGGTGAGGCCGGCTTTCGCGACGGCGTGGCGGAGGCCCTCGGTGCCGCGCCTCCCGCAGCCCCCAATACCGTCGCCCGGGGCCGGGGCGTAACACTGCTCTGGCTCGGCCCGGACGAGTGGCTGGCGGTGGCCGACCCCGAGCTGACGCCCTCGGTGGAGGAACTGATGGCCCGGCTGCAGGGCATGCACGCCGCGGTCACCGACCTCGGCGATGGCCAGACCTGGATCGAGCTCGCAGGCCACCAGGCCCGCGATCTCCTCGCTCGCGGCTGCCCGCTGGACCTCCACCCGCAGTCGTTCCCCGCCGGGCGCTGCGCCCAGACCCGCCTGGCCCAGGCCAGCGTGCTCCTCTACGCCCTCGACTCCGGGCGCCTGTGGCTGCAGGTCCGCCGCAGCATGGCCCGTTACCTCTGGAGCTGGCTTGCCGCGAGCCTCGACCGCCTCGAGGTGGTCGAGGCAGACGCCGAACCCGCCGCCGCGCTCCAGGCCCGCTCCGCGCCGTAGGTCGGCAAGCGCGCAAGCGCTCGCCGACACGCCGGCAGGCGAATTCCGGAGCGCGCTCTGCGCGGCGTGTCGGCGAGCGCTTGCGCGCTTGCCGACCTACGGCCGTACGCGACCTACAATGGTGCTCACCCGTCAGCACACCGGAGTTTGCCATGACCATGATCGACAGCTTTGCCAGCCTGATTCGGGCGGCTCGGGAGCAGCGGGAGCCGCAGCGGCTACTGTTCGTCTTCGCCCGCCCGGTGTTGCCGGATGATCACGATGCGGCGCAGGCCGAGCGTTTCCGGGCGGGGCAGGGCGGCGCGCTGCAGCCGCTGATGTGCGTGGACCGCGAGCCCGAAGAGCTGTCCAGCCTGGAGGCGCTGGCCGCCGAGGCACCGGATCCGGACCAGGACTGGCAGGTGGTGCTGGTGGCGGCCATCTCCGGGCAGAACGGCCGCGCACCGAGCGACGATGACGCCACTCACGGACTCAACACGATGATCAAGACCATCCATGCCGGGGGCGATCTCTCCGGGTTCGTGGCCTTCGACCGCAAGGGCCAGCCACTGCGCTTCGAGTGAGCCCACGCGCGGGGGTCAGGGCAGATGGAAGGCCATGGCCAGCGGCAGCGGAATCTGCAGGTCGCGCTCCAGCGGCACCTCGCGGAAGCCCAGGCGCTGATAGAGCCGTTGGGCGGCAACCAGTAGACGGCTGGTCTCGAGCCGCACGCAGCGTGCGCCGCGAGCACCGGCGAGGGCGAGGCCGCGACGGACCAGGCGCTCACCAATGCCCTGGCCGGTGCAGTCAGCGCGCACGAACAGCCGTTTCAGCTCCCAGACCCCGTCACCGCGGGGGCGAAGCGCGCAGCAGCCCGCGGGCTCACCGCCCGCGGTCGCCAGCAGCAGGATGCCATCGCCGGAGTCGCCGGCACGCAGCGCGCTACGTTCCCCGGCGAGGCCGTCGAAGGCGATATCGATGCCGAGGGTCTGTTCGTAGTCTTCCAGCAGGTCGGCGACGGCGGCGAGTTGCGTCGGTGTCGCCGCCTCGGCCAGCCGGAGTGTCGGCTGCCGTCCACGCAGCTCGGTGGCGGCCCGGGCAATCGGCGCGTCGGATGGTGTTCCGGCGGTTTGCATAACCTGTCTGCTCCTCTGGGTGCGGGCCGGTGGTGGCCCGGGGAGCAGGCAAATTAGGCGCGGATGGTCGTCCGGATAAGCCTCATTGCGGCCGCGAACCGGTGTTTCGTGCCAGGCGCCGCGCTGTCGGCAGGATCAGCCGTCGCCGGCCTCGGTCTTGGCCTCGCCGTTGGTGGTGAAGCGGGCCTCGATGACGGCGTCCAGCTTGTGCCGCAGATGGCCCCGCAGCAGTTCGGCGAGGCGCTCGCCGTCCCGGGCTACAAGTGCGTCCAGGATGCGCTCGTGCTCCGCCACGGCGCCGGCCCAGCGCTGGCCGCTGAGATTGGCGACGTAGCGGGCGCGCTGCAGGCGCCCGGCGAGTCCTTCGTGCACCCGCTGCAGCGTCGCGTTGCGGGCAGCCGCGATAATCGCCTGGTGGATGCGCTGGTTGCAGCGGAAGTACTCGGGCAGATTGCCGCGCTCGTAGTGGGCGCGCATCTCGTAGTGCAGGGCGCGGACGTCGGCGAGCTCGGCCTCGGAGATGCGCTGGCAGGCGAGCTCGCCCGCCAGGGCCTCCAGGCTCGCCATGACCTCGAAGACCTCCTCGATGTCCTGCCGATCCAGTCGGGCGACGTGGGCGCCGCGATTGGGCGAGAGCTCCACCAGGCCTTCCGCCGCCAGCGCCTTCAGGGCTTCCCGTAGCGGCGTGCGGGAGACGCCGAACTGCTCGCAGAGCTCCCGCTCGGGGATGCGCTCGCCGGGCGCCAGGGCGCCCGAGGAGATCTTCTCGCGGATGCGGTCAGCGCAGGCCGCGTGCAGGGACGGCTTGACGATCCTCATCGGGGCTCCCGGCTCAGCCATGGGTGGTCTCCGGCGCCAGCGCGGCGGCGAGCGCCGAGGCGACGTGCATGGCGTCGCCACGGCCGGCGCCGTCGGCCATCTGGTGGCGGCAGCTGGTGCCGTCCGCCACGATCCAGGTATCGGCCTCGGCCTCGCGCACGGCGGGCAGGACGTCCAGCTCGCCGATGGCGAGGGAGGTCTCGTGATGCTCCGCCTGGTAGCCGAAGGCGCCCGCCATGCCGCAGCAGGTGCCCGGAATGGTCTCCACCCTGAGCTCGGGGATCAAGCCGAGCACCCGCTCGATGGGACGCACCGCGTCGAAGGCCTTCTGATGGCAGTGGCCGTGGAGCAGGGCGCGCCGCCCCGGCTGCGGCGCCAGCGGCAGCTCGAGGCGACCGGCATCGAGCTCGGACGCCAGGAACTCCTCCAGCAGGTAGGCGTGACTGGCGAGGGCATCACTGTCCTCCCCCGGCAGCAGGGAGCGGAATTCGTCGCGCAGGGTGAGCAGGCAGGAGGGCTCAAGGCCGACCACGGGGGTGCCGGCCCGAACGTGGGGCAGCAGGGCCTCGATGGTGCGCCGGGCCTCGGCGCGGGCGGCGTCGGTATCTCCCACCGAGAGGTAGGTGCGCCCGCAGCAGAGCGGTCGCCCGCCACCGCTCGGCGCGGCGATGACCTCGTAGCCGCCGGCGGCGAGCACCTGCACCGCGTCCCGCAGATGCCGCGGCTCGAACCAGCGGTTGAAGGTGTCCGCGAACAGCACCACGCGGCCGCGGCTGCCCTCGGCGAGGGTGCCTTCGTCGCGGAAGGGCCGGGCCGCCCACCGGGGCAGCGGCCGCGCAGCGGCGAAGCCGATCAGGCGCTCGGACAGGGCGGCCAGGCCCGGGATTCGGTCCCGGGCGTTGGCGAGCCACCGCAGGCGCGAGGCCCAGGGGGCATAGCGCGGCATGTGGGCGATCAGCCGGTCGCGCAGGCTGCGGCCGTGGCGGGCGTGGTAGTGATGGAGGAACTCCACCTTCATCTTGGCCATGTCCACGCCCGTCGGACACTCCCGCCGGCAGCCCTTGCAGCTCACGCACTTCGCCAGCGTCTGGTACATGTCGTCACTGGTGAGCGCGTCCTCGCCGAGCTGCCCGGAGAGGGCCAGACGCAGGCTGTTGGCGCGGCCGCGGGTGAGGTCCTGCTCGTTGCGGGTGGCCCGGTAGGAGGGGCACATCACCGCGGCGTCGAACTTGCGGCAGTGGCCGTTGTTGTTGCACATCTCCACGGCCGCCGCGAAGCCGCCCTGGGCGGTCCAGTCCAGGGCCGTGCGCAGGGGGATCGTACGGTAGCCGGGCTTGTAGCGCATGAGGGTGCGGTCGTCCATGCGCGGCGGGTCGACGATGCGCCCGGGGTTCATCAGCCCGGCAGGATCGAACAGGCGCTTGACCTCGCCGAAGGCGGCGACGAGGCGGTCGCCGAACATGTCGCGATGGAACTCCGAGCGCACGATGCCATCGCCGTGCTCGCCGGAGTGGGAGCCCTTGTACTCCCGCACCATGGCGAAGGCTTCCTCGGCGATGGCGCGCATCTTCCGCGCCCCCGCATCCTCCTTGAGGTTGATGATGGGGCGCACGTGCAGGCAGCCCTCGGAGGCGTGGGCGTACCAGGTCCCCTCCGTGCCGTGCTTGTGGAACACGGCGGTGAGGCGCTCGGTGTAGTCCGGCAGGTGCTCCAGGGGTACCGCACAGTCCTCGATGAAAGAGACCGGCTTCCCGTCCCCCTTCATGGACATCATGATATTGAGCCCGGCCTTGCGCACGCCCCAGACGGCGCCCTGCTCGGCGGGCTCGATCACCTTCACCACGCTGTCCGGATGGCCAAGGTCGGCCATCAGCTCGGCGAGGCGGTCGAGATGGGCGATCTCGGTGTCGCGGTCGTCGCCGGAGAACTCGACGAACAGCGCCGCCGCGGGGCGCCCCTTGATGTAGCGCTCCATCACCGGGCGGAAGATGTCGATCTCCAGCCCTAGCTCGATGAGGGTATTGTCCACCAGCTCCACCGCGGCGGGAGAGAGCTCCTCGACGATGGGCTTGGCCGCCTCCATGGCGGAGCGGAACGTGGGGAAGTGGCAGATGCCGAGGGTCTTGTGGGCCGGCAGCCGCGACAGGTCGATCTCGATGCGCTGGAAGAAGGCGAGCGTTCCCTCGGATCCCACCAGCAGCTTGGCGAGGTTGCCGCCCTCGGGGGCGAGCCGATCCAGGTTGTAGCCGCCCACCCGCCGCCGCAGGTCCGGGAAGCGCGCGGCGAGCTCGTCGCGCTCCCGGCCGTACAGGGCATGCAGCGCCCGCACCAGCTCGCGATAGCGGGCGGACCCCTCGGGGATGCTGTCAGGCGGCGGCAACGCACCGAAGTGCAGCGCCTCGCCGTCGGGCAGCACGGCATCGATGGCGCGGGTGTTGTGCACCATGTTGCCGTAGCGCAGGCTCCGGGTGCCGCAGCTGTTGTTGCCGGCCATCCCGCCGAGGGTCGCCTGGGCCGAGGTGGAGACATCCACCGGATACCAGAGGCCATGTCGCTTCAGGGACTTGTTCAGCTCGTCCAGCACCACGCCGGGCTGGACCACGGCGACCTGACGCTCCGGGTCCACGGACAGCGCACGGTTCATGTACTTGCTGCAGTCGAGGACCAGCGCCTCGTTGACGGTCTGCCCGCACTGCGAGGTCCCGCCGCCCCGCGGCAGCACCGGCACCCCGGTCTCACGGGCGATCGCGATGGCGCTGGCGACGTCCTGCTCGTCCCGGGGCACGACGACGCCAATGGGCTCGATCTGATAGACGGAGGCGTCGGTGGAATACCGCCCCCGGGAGAAGGCGTCGAAGAGTACCTCGCCGCGCAGCTCCCGGCGCAGCCGTGTGGCCAGGGCACTGTCCCCCGGCCTTGCCGTGCCGCCGCCGGAGCGGGCCGTTTCTGCCGGCTGCGCAACCATGACGCACCTCTATCCTCGACATGAAATTGCATTATGTCCGCAAATTCCGGCCCCGGCCACCCGGGTCGGATGACCGGGGTCGGGCCGAGTGATGCTCATGAGTTTCCGGGAAATCAAACGGCTCGCGGCTGGCGGCCAGGGGACTTGAGAATCGGGTGCGCTCCGGCTGCATTTTGCATGCAATAGGTCCGGGTGTTGTCGCGGGGGTCGCGCTGAAGTGCAGGGATTCCGCGGCGCCGGGGTTCCCGCACGGGGCACAGCACTTTCGCTGGTCCCGGCTTCGCGGAAAAAGGATCTACTTCCGAGGAAGCGGCAGCGTCTCCAGCCGATACTCGCCATCGGTCACGCGCAGCAGACTGCCCTGCTCGAACCAGTCGCCGAGGACGATGCGGGTGACGGGGGTGCCGTCCACCTCGGACTCGTGCACTGCCGGGCGATGGGTATGGCCGTGGATCAGGCGGCGGACGCCAAACTCGCGGAAGCGCTCGGCCACCGCCCCCGGGTTCACGTCCATGATCGCATCCGCCGTGGCCTGACCATGCTGCGAGCTCTGCGCCCGCGCCTGCCTGGCCTGGGCCAGGCGCTCGCTCACCGACAGGGCGAGAAAGCGCGACTGCCATGCCGGGTCGCGGACTATGGCGCGGAAGCGCTGGTATTCGCCATCGTCTGTGCACAGGGCGTCGCCGTGCTCGATGAGCACCGGCTCGTCGTCGATGCGGATCAGGCTGGGTTCCGGCAGCAACGTGCCGCCCGTGGCCGCCTCGAACCCCTCGCCCAGAAGGAAATCCCGATTGCCGTGCATGAGCCACAGCGAGACGCCACTGTCCGTAAGCCGCCGGAGGGCGGCGAGCACGGGGTGCTCGGGGGGCACGGCGTCGTCGCCGATCCAGGCCTCGAACAGATCGCCCAGCAGATAAAGAGCCTGGGCGCGGGCAGCGTCGCTGGCGAGAAAGCGCAGGAAGGCCTCGGTGACGGCCGGGCGGTCCGGGTCGAGGTGCATGTCGGCGGCGAACAGCACCGGCGCGGCGTGGCTATCATGGCGGGCAATGGCTGCCCTTTCGGCAGGCATGATGCTCCTCCTGCGGCAGACCCGCTCGCAGGTTACCGCCGGCGTCGCATCGGGTGGAAGCCCGGCCCGCGCCCGCATGCGCGGATCGGTGAGAAATGCCGGCTGGGGTAGTACCATTCGCCGACCATGACGCCGCCTGCCGTGAAAACCCGGTTTGCGCCGAGCCCGACGGGCCTGCTGCATCTCGGCAACCTGCGCACCGCGCTGTTCAACGTCCTGCTGGCGCGTGCCGCGGGCGGGCGTTTCTGCCTGCGCATCGAGGACAGCGATGCCGCGCGCAGCGAGACCCGGTATCTGGACGCGCTGCTGGAGGACCTGCGCTGGCTCGGACTGGACTGGGATGAGGGGCCCGGAGACGGTCAGCCGGAGTCGGCGTGGCGGCAGGCCGAGCGCGGTGGGGTGTACGCGCCGCTGTTCGAGCGCCTGGAGGAGGCCGGCGCCGCCTATCCCTGCTTCTGCAGCGCCGAGGCGCTCGCCGAAGCGCGGGCGCGGCAGCGGGCGGCCGGGCAGCCGCCACGTTACCCGGGCACCTGTGCCGCCATCCCGCGGGCCGAGGCCCGCCGGCGGCTCGCCGCCGGCGAGGCGGCCACGCTGCGCTTCCGGGTGCCCGCTGCCCGGCGCATCACCTTCGACGACGGCGTGCGCGGCCCCCAGGCGTTCGCAAGCGCTGATCTCGGCGACTTCGTGATTCGCCGGACCGACGGCACGGCGGCGTTCCTGTTTGGCAATGCCGTGGACGACGCCCTTGGCGGTATTACTCACGTCCTGCGCGGCGAGGACCATCTCGCCAATACCCCGCGTCAGCTTCTGCTGCTCCAGGCACTCGGATTCGCTGCGCCGGTCTATGCCCATCTGCCGATGATCGTCGGCGACGACGGGGCGCCGCTGTCCAAGCGCCATGGCGCGGGGGCGGTGGCGGAACTGCGCGCGGCAGGCTACCGCCCGGAGGCACTGCTCAACTATCTGGCCCGGCTCGGCTATCAGCCGGCGTCGGACGAGCTGCTGGACCTGGACGGCCTTGCCCGCGGGTTCCGCCTCGCCGCGCTGGGGCGCGCTCCTGCGCGCTTCGACGGCGCCCAGCTCGATCACTGGCAGGAGCGCGCGATGGCCGTGCTGCCGGTGGCGGCGCTGACGGCGTGGCTGCCGGCGGACCTCGTGCCGTCCGAGGCCCGGGAGGCCCTGGTGGCAACCGTGCGCCCGAACCTGCGCTTTCCACAGGAGCTGGCGGACTGGGCGCGCAGGCTCTACGATCCGGCGCCGCTGACGCTGGCGGCCGACGCCGCGGCGACGCTGGTCGCGGCGGGGCCGGGTTTCTTCGATGCCGTGTCGGAGGTTATCGCGGCCAGTCCCGGTGCCGGCTGGGACAGCCTGCGCCGGGCCCTCGCGGAGGCCACCGGCTGCCGCGGCCGGGCGCTGTTCCTGCCGCTGCGCCTGGCGCTCACCGGCGTGCCCCACGGGCCGGGCCTGGGCGAGCTGCTCGACCTCATGCCCGACGACATCCGCCGCGCCCGTCTGGAGCGGGCGCGTGAACTCGCTGCCAACGGGACGAGCCTCGATGCTTCGGATCCACAACAGCCTCACTGACCGCAAGGAGCCGTTCCGGCCCATCGATCCGCCGCGGGTGCGCCTCTACGTCTGCGGGATGACGGTCTACGACTACTGCCACCTGGGCCATGCCCGCGCCATGGTGGTGTTCGACACGGTGGTGCGTTATCTGCGGCACAGCGGCTATGCCGTGGAGTACGTGCGCAACATCACGGACGTCGACGACAAGATCATCCGCCGGGCCGCCGAGCTGGGCGAGCCGATGGAGGCCGTGACCGCCCGCTTCACCGAGGCCATGCACGAGGACGCCGACGCCCTCGGCTGCCTCCGGCCGGACGCGGAGCCCCGGGCCACAGCGCACATGGACGAGATCGTCGCCATGATCGAGCGTCTCATCGAGCGCGGTTACGCCTATCCCGCCAACGGCGATGTCTATTATGCCGTGAGCCGGTTTCCGGACTACGGCCGGCTCTCCGGCGAGCGCCTGGAGGACCTGCGGGCCGGTGCCCGCATCGAGCCGGGCGAGCACAAGCGAGACCCGGCGGACTTCGTGCTCTGGAAGGCCGCCCGCGAGGGCGAGCCCAGCTGGCCCTCACCCTGGGGCGCCGGGCGGCCGGGCTGGCACATCGAGTGCTCGGCCATGTCCACCGCCTGCCTCGGCGAGCACTTCGATATCCACGGCGGCGGGCTGGACCTGAAATTCCCGCATCACGAGAACGAGATCGCCCAGTCCGAGGCCGCCACCGGGCACCCTTTCGTCAATTACTGGATGCACAACGGCCATGTGCGCATCGACGACGAGAAGATGTCGAAATCCCTCGGCAACTTCTTCACCGTCCGCGACATCCTGGCCGTGCATGCGCCGGAGGTGGTGCGCTACTTCCTGTTGTCGAGCCACTACCGCGGCCCGCTGAACTACACCCCGGATGCCCTGGACAACGCCCGCGGCGGGCTGGAGCGGCTCTACCTCGCCCTGCGCGGGCTGCCGGCGGCTGCGGCCGCGGGCGGCGAGACCTTCGCCGAGCGCTTCGCAGAGGCCATGGACGACGACTTCAACACGCCGCTGGCCCTGTCGGTCCTGTTCGAGCTCGCGCGCGAGGTGAACCGCCTGCGCGAGGGGCAGGATCCGGCGGCCCCCGGGCTGGGGGCGCGGCTACGGGCGCTGGCCGGCGTGCTGGGTCTGCTGCAGGATGATCCGGAGGCGTTCCTCAAGGGCACGCCCCGCAGCGGCCCGGACGAGGCCGAGATCGAGGCGCTCATCGCCGAGCGCAGCGAGGCCCGCCGCCAGCGCGACTTCGCCCGCGCCGACCGCATCCGCGACCAGCTGGCCGAGCAGGGCGTCATCCTCGAAGACAAGCCCGAAGGCACCATCTGGCGCCGCGGGTAACGGCCATCGTTCTTCGCCTTCTTCGCCGGATTCAGGTCGCGTTTTCAACACAACGACACAACGGGCACAACGATTCACAACGTAAGAGATTCCTGGGAAGAGGAATTCCCCGGAATTCCGATTCTCCTCGTTGTGCTCCGTTGTGTCGTTGTGTTGAGTCCCCCGCGCCATTGGCGATGGACGCGCGACAATCCGCGTATCAGTCGACGGCAGGGCGGCGGCCGCGGCGTTGGACGCGTTGCTGGACGCGGGCGACCTTGACGCGGTTGCCCTCGGTCTGGACCACGGTCACCGGGTGGTCGTCGATGAGCAGGCTGGTGCCGGGCTCGGGGATGGTTTCCAGCTGCTCCAGAATCAGCCCGTTGAGCGTCTTCGGGCCGTCCGTGGGCACGCTCCAGCGCAGCACGCGGTTGAGCTCGCGGACGCTGGCACTGCCGTCCACCAGGAAGCTGCCGTCCTCCTGAGGGTGGATGTCCTGCACCGCCTCCGCCGGGTCGGTGGTGAACTCGCCGACGATCTCCTCGAGGATGTCCTCCAGGGTCACCAGCCCCATGATGTCCCCGTACTCGTCCACCACCAGGCCGATGCGGCGGCGCCGGGCCTGGAAGTTCAGCATCTGCACGTGCAGCGGCGTGCCTTCGGGCACGAAGTAGGGCTCCCGCAGGTGCTGCTGCAGCTCCTCGGGGGTGAACCGGCCGGAGAGCATGCTGGTGAGCACCCGGCGGACATGCAGCACGCCCTCGATGCTGTCGATGGCGCCGCGGTAGACGGGCAGGCGGGTGTACTGGGTCTCCGTGATCTGGCGGCAGATGTCGTCCCAGTCGCTGTCCAGGTCGATGCCCACGATCTCGTTGCGCGGCACCATGATGTCCTCGACCGTGGCCTGGTCCAGGTCGAGGATGCTCAGCAGCATCTTCTGATGCCGGCGCGGGATCATAGCCCCGGCCTCGTTCACGACGGTGCGCAGCTCCTCGCGGCTGAGCGCCGAGCCGCCGCCCTCGGCAGGGTCCACGCCGAGCAGGCGCAGCAGCGCGTTGGCGGCAAAGTTGGTCAGCCAAACCAGCGGATAGAGCAACCGCAGCAGCGGCCCGAGCGCCAGCGAGGCCGGAAACGCCACCCGCTCCGGCTGCAGGGCGGCCAGCGTCTTCGGGGCCACCTCGGCGAAGATCAGGATCACCAGCGTGAGCAGCCCGGTGGCGGCGGCGATGGCCCCCTCGCCGCCGAGGCGCAGGGCGATCAGCGTCGCCACCGACGATGCCGCGATGTTCACGAAGTTGTTGCCGAGCAGGATGATGCCGATCAGCCGGTCGGGGCGCTCCAGTAGCGCCTCTGCCCGGCGCGCGCCACGATGGCCGGCGCGGGAGAGATGCCGCAGCCGGTAGCGGTTGAGCGTCATCAGCGCCGTCTCGGAGCTCGAGAAGCAGGCCGAGAGCACGATCAGGGTGGCGAGCAGCCCGAACAGCAGGGACAGTGGTACTTCACTCACGGCGTCTGGGGGCTCAGCGGGCGAGGATGAGCTCGAGGACGAGCTTGCTGCCGAAGTAGGCGAGGGCCAGCGTCACGAACCCGCCCAGGGTCCAGCGGATGGCGGTCTGCCCGCGCCACCCGGCGCTCCAGCGCCCGACCAGCAGCACCCCGAAGATGATCCAGGCGAGCACGGAGAGGCTGGTCTTGTGCACCAGGCTCTGGGCGAAGAGATCCTCGACGAACATCCAGCCGCTGGCCAGGGCCAGCGAGAGCAGCAGGAATCCGGTGCCGACCAGCTGGAACAGGAGCGATTCCATGCTCTGCAGCGCCGGCAGCATGCGGATGAAGCCCCCGGGCTGCCGGGTGCGCAGCTGGCGCTCCTGAACGGCGAGCAGCATCGCCTGCGCCGTGGCGAGGCCGAGCACGCTGTAGGCCGCCACCGACAGCAGTACGTGCACGTCCAGCGCGGCGCCAATGGGAACCCGGGTGGCCCCGGTGACGCCGAACAGCGAGGCCAGCAGCGCCACGAAGGCCGCCAGGGGAAACACGAGCAGGCCAAGACTGACCAGCGGTCGGCGCAGCGTGCCGAGCAGCAGCATCAGCACCATGATCCAGCCGATCAGGGAGGCGGCGTTGAAGAACGCCAGGTTGAGACCGTCCACCGTCCAGGTCTCACGCCAGACGAGGAAGCCGTGGACCAGCATGCCCCCCCACCCGGCGGCCAGGGCGAGCCGCTCGCTATCGTTGGGGTCTGCCCGGCGGGTCAGACGGGCCACGACGGCCGCGGCGGCGCCGAGGTAGAGGGCGATGGCGATGAGCGTCAGCAGTGTGTGGACCATGCGAAGGGGTGCGCCACGGCAGGGCAACGGCCGCGATCATCGCATACATGCCGGGGGTGTACGAGCCCCGGAGGGCGGCCCGCGGGCATGGTCGGGAGGGCTTCGGCGTCCGTATACTGCCGGGGTTATGCCACGCCGACCGCGGAGCGGCCATGTTCAGCAGTCTCAGTGATCGCCTGGAAGCCATCGGCAAGCGCCTGCGCGGCCAGGGCCGCCTGACCGAGGACAACGTCCGCGACACCCTGCGCGAGGTGCGTATGGCGCTGCTCGAGGCGGATGTCGCCCTGCCTGTGGTGAAGGACTTCATCGCCGACGTCCGCGAGCGCGCCCTCGGCACCGAGGTGATGAAGAGCCTGAGCCCGGGCCAGGCCTTCGTGAAGATCGTGCGCGACGAGCTCGTGCGCGTGATGGGCGAGAAGAACGATGCCCTCGATCTCAGCACCCGGCCGCCGGCGGTGGTGATGGTCGCGGGGCTGCAGGGCTCCGGCAAGACCACCAGCATCGCCAAGCTCGGACGCTGGCTGCGCGAGCGCGAAAAGAAGAAGGTGCTGACGGTCTCCCTGGACGTCTACCGCCCCGCCGCCATCGATCAGCTCGAGCGCCTGGCCGGTGAGGTGGGCGTGGACTTCCAGCCCACGGCGGCGGACGCCGATCCGGTGACGGCGGCAAGGGCGGCGCTGGAGCGGGCCCGCACCGGATACTACGACGTCCTGCTGGTGGACACTGCCGGGCGCCTGCACGTCGACGAGGACATGATGGGCGAGGCCCGTCGCATCCACGAGGCGGTCTCGCCGGTGGAGACGCTGTTCGTGGTGGACAGCATGACCGGTCAGGACGCCGTCAACACCGCCCGCGCCTTCGACGAGGCACTGCCGCTTACCGGGCTCATCCTCACCAAGACCGACGGCGATGCCCGCGGCGGCGCCGCGCTGTCCATCCGCCACGTCACCGGCAAGCCGATCAAGTTCCTCGGCGTGGGCGAGAAGACTGACGCGCTGGAGCCGTTCCATCCGGACCGGGTCGCCTCGCGGATCCTCGGCATGGGCGACGTGCTGAGCCTGGTGGAGGAGGTCGAGCGCAGCGTCGATCAGGGCCAGGCCGAGCGCATGGCCGCCAAGCTCAAGAAGGGCAAGGGATTCGATCTGGAGGATCTGCGCGAGCAGATGGCTCAGGTGACGAAGATGGGCGGCTTCGGCGGGCTGATGGACAAGCTCCCGGGCATGGGCAAGATGACCGAGCAGATGAAGGGGCAGATGGACGACCGCCAGGTGCGCCGTCAGATCGCCATCATCGACTCCATGACCCCGGCCGAGCGCCGCCGCCCGGAGATCATCAACGGCTCGCGCAAGCGCCGGATCGCCACCGGCTCCGGCCTGCAGGTGCAGGACGTCAACCGGCTGCTGAAACAGCACAAGCAGATGCAGAAGATGATGAAGCAGCTGAAAAAGGGCGGGATGAAAAAGATGATGCGCCAGCTCGGCGGCGGGGGCGGCATGCCCCCCGGCGGCATGCCCCCGGGAGGCGGCCTGCCGCCGGGGCTCGGGCGCTAGCCCGCCGCGCTGCGGTGGCACAGAGGCCGCCTAGCCCGCAGCCGTGAATCGGTGAGATATGCGGGCTAGGCTTCACTTCGCGCTCTATTCGCGTACAATTGGCGGCTTTATCAAGGCTGGCCTCCCGCTAGGCGAAGCAGATTCCAAGGGGTTGAACGCACGCAATGGTTACGATTCGTCTCGCCCGCACGGGTGCCAAGAAGCGGCCCTTTTACCATCTCGTGGTTACGGACAGCCGGAATGCGCGGGACGGGCGCTTCATCGAGCGGCTCGGCTTCTATAATCCGGTGGCCGCCGGCCAGGAAGTGCCGATGCGCATCGACCTGGAGCGCGTGGACCACTGGCTCGGCCACGGCGCGCAGGCCTCGGAGAGCGCGAGCCGGCTGATCAGCAAGGCGCGCAAGGGCGCCGCCGCGGAGGCGGAGAGCGCCTGAGCCCGGTCCGCACCGCTGACCCCGGCGGCCGCAGCCGCGAATCGGTGAGCTATCCGGGCTAAAGCCATGGTGGACGTGCAGGCCGACGACGAGCGCATCGTTCTCGGTGAGATCGTGGGCGTCCACGGGGTCGGTGGCCGGGTCAAGGTCCACTCGTGGACGCGGCCGCCAGAGAATCTGTTCGACTACCGGGACTGGGAGCTGCAGCTGGCGGGCACGGTCACACCGGTGCGTCTGGTGGAGGGCCGCCGGCAGGGGCGGCATCTCCTGGCCCGCATCGAGGGGCTGAGCGATCGCGATGCCGCCCTGGCCTGGCGCGGTGCGCGGATTGCCGTCCCCAGCTCGGCGCTGCCGCCTGCCGGCGCCGGCGAATACTACTGGGCCGAGCTGGAGGGCCTGGAGGTGGTGACCCGCGAGGGTCAGGTACTCGGGCAGGTGGACCACCTGCTCGAGACCGGAGCCAACGACGTCCTCGTGGTGCGGGGTGAGCGCGAGCGGCTGGTTCCCTACGTGCCCGGCACCTACGTGCTGGAGGTGGATCTCGCGGCGGCACGCATCACCGTCGACTGGGATCCGGAGTTCTAGGCGGTTTGCGTTTCGACGTCGTAACCGTTTTCCCGGAGCTGGTCCGGGCGCTGACCGACTACGGCGTGCTCGGGCGGGCGGCAGAGGCCGGCCTGCTGGAGCTGGTGACCTGGAACCCGCGGGACTATGCCCGCGACCGGCACCGCACGGTGGACGACCGCCCCTACGGCGGCGGCCCGGGCATGGTCATGAAGGTGGAGCCGCTGCGCAGCACGCTGCAGGCAGCGCGCGCCGCGGGTGCCCCGGCCTCGGTGGTGTACATGAGTCCGCAGGGCCCGCCGCTGGACCAGGCGCGGGTGACCGAGCTGGCAAGCCGGGAGCGGGTGATCCTGCTCTGCGGGCGCTACGAGGGCATCGACGAGCGGCTGCTGGCGCTGGAAGTGGACGAGGAGCTGTCCATCGGCGACTACGTCGTCAGCGGCGGCGAGCTGCCGGCCATGGTCGTGATCGACGCCGTGGCCCGCTGCCTGCCGGGCGTGCTCGGCCACGAGGACTCGGCGGCCCAGGACTCGTTTCGGGCGGGGCTGCTGGACTGCCCGCACTACACGCGCCCGGAGCGTGTGGCGGGGCTCGAGGTGCCGCCGGTGCTGCTGAGCGGGGATCATCAGGCGGTGGCGCGCTGGCGCTACCGCGAGGCGCTGGGGCGGACCTGGCGCCGGCGCCCTGACCTGCTGGCGGGGCGCGTGCTGGACGCCGAGGCGCAGGCACTGCTGCGCGAGTATCGCGAGGCCCACGGCGACGACGAGCCGGGGCCCGAAGAGTGAAGGCAAACGCGGGCCCACACTGCTCCGGCGGACGGGCCCGCAGAACACGACCAGGGGATCGAAGGCCATGAGCAACATCATCGAGGAGCTCGAGCGCGAGCAGGTGGAGCAGTCGGGGCGCAGCCTCGCCGACATCCATCCCGGCGACACCGTGCTCGTCAACGTCTGGGTCAAGGAGGGCAACCGCGAGCGCACCCAGCCCTTCGAGGGCGTGGTCATCGCCAAGCGCAACCGCGGCGTGAACTCGTCCTTCACGGTGCGCAAGGTCTCCCACGGCGAGGGCGTGGAGCGGGTGTTTCAGCTGCACAGCCCGCTGATCGAGAGCATCCAGGTCAAGCGTCGGGGTGACGTGCGCCGCGCCAAGCTCTATTTCCTGCGGGAGCGTCAGGGCAAGGCCGCGCGCATCAAGGAGAAGGTGCGGACCAAGGCGAGCAAGGCCGCCAGCAAGGCGAGCTGATCGCGCTCGGCGGCACGCCGACGGAAAACCCGCCTTAGTGCGGGTTTTCCGCGTCCTTCATGCCCATGAGGTAGAGCACGCCGTCCAGGCCGATGGTGGAGATGGCCTGACGCGCGCTCTTCTGGACCAGCGGCTTGGCATGGAAGGCGATGCCGAGTCCGGCGACCCGCAGCATGGGCAGGTCGTTGGCGCCATCGCCGACGGCGATGACCTGGGCGAGCTCGATCCCCTCCTCGGCCGCGATCTCGCGCAGCAGCGCCGCCTTGCGCTCGCCATCCACGATCTCGCCGAGCACCCGCCCCGTGAGCCGGCCGTCGACGATCTCCAGGCGGTTGGCGTGGACGTAGTCGAGCCGGAGCCGGCGCTGCAGCCGTCGGCCGAAGTAGTCGAACCCCCCCGAGATCACCGCAGTCCGGTAGCCCAGGGTGCGCAGCGTCTTCAGCAGCCGCTCGGCGCCCTCGGTCAGGGTCAGGCGCTCGGCGACGCGCTCGAGCACCGACTCCTCCAGCCCCTCCAGCAGCGCCACGCGCTGGCGCAGGCTCTCGCTGAAGTCGATCTCGCCCCGCATCGCCGCCGCGGTGACCCGGCTCACCGCCTCGCCGGCGCCGGCCTCCCAGGCCAGCTCGTCGATCACCTCCTCGCGGATCAGCGTGGAATCCATGTCGAAGACCACGAGCCGGCGGTTGCGGCGGTAGAAGTTGTCCTCCTGAAAGGAGATGTCCACGTCCATCTCCTCGGAGATGGAGAGGAACTCCGCCTTCATGGCATCCGCGTCGGCGGGCTCGCCGCGCAGGGTGAGCTCCAGGCAGGCACGGCTGCCCCGGTCGTCGTCGTGGAGGGCGCTGCGGCCGGACAGGCGCACGATGTCCTCGATGTTGAGCCCGTGCGCCGTGACTACGCCGGCGATGCGGGCGATCTGCAAGGCGGTGACCCGGCGGCCGAGCAGGGTGAGCACATAGCGCTGCCGCGGCTCGCCCACTACCCAGCGCTCGTATTCCTCCCCGCTTACCGGGGTGAAGCGCACCCGCAGATCCAGCTTGTGGGCCTCGAACAGCAGATCCTTGAGCACCGGGGCTGACCGGGCCGCGTCGGGGAGCTTGATCAGGATGCCCAGGGCCAGGGTGTCCTGGATCATGGCCTGGCCGATGTCAAGCACGCGGACGTCGTAGCCGGCGAGGATGCCCATGAGCGAGGCGGTGATGCCCGGCCGGTCGGTCCCGGAGAAATTGACGAGGACGATTTCGCTCTCGGCGTGCTCGCTCATGACAGAACCGTGTTGCGGAAAGGCCCGCCATTGTAGGGCATTCGATCGCGCCCGGCAGGAGCACTGCCAGTGTCCGGTGTTACGGGTTGCTGCGGCCTCCGGGGCGCCTTGCGCTGGCGCCGCTGCGGGCCTCAGAGCGAGAAGGAACTTGCGAAACGGGACACTGGTGCAGCCGCGCCGGCGCGGGGGCTACCATGGCGGAAACGTTCCTGCGACGGGAGGTCTGGTGCAGGCACTGTCTCCAGCGCTGGCTGCGCAGATCGCCGAGGCCCGGCGCGTGACTGCCCTGACCGGAGCGGGCATGTCCGCGGAGAGCGGGGTGCCCACCTTCCGCGATGCGCAGACCGGCCTCTGGGCCCGCTATGACCCGGCTGAGCTGGCGACGCCCGAGGCCTTCGAGCGGGATCCGTCCCGGGTCTGGCAGTGGTACGCCTGGCGCCGCGAGCTGGTGACGCGCGCCGAGCCCAATGCCGGACACCGGGCCCTGGCGCGGTGGGCCCGCCACGCGCGCGTGACCGTGGTCACCCAGAACGTGGATGGCCTGCACCAGCAGGCCGGATCGCCGGAAGTGCTGGAGCTGCACGGCAACCTCCGGCGGTCGATCTGTAGCGCCGGTTGCGGCGAGCAGCCGGTGGGGGAGGGCGAGCCCCCGCCGTGCCCGCGCTGCGGGGCGCCGCTGCGCCCGGATGTGGTCTGGTTCGGCGAGATGCTGCCGGAGGCAGCGCTGAACGGCGCGCTGGCGGCCGTGGAGGCGGCCGATATCGTGCTGAGCATCGGCACGGCGAATCAGGTGCAGCCGGCCGCCTCGCTGCCGCACCTGGCGCGGCGGAACGGCTGCCTGGTGGTGGAGGTCAACCCGGAGGAGACACCGCTCACCCCGGAGGCAGACTGGAGCCTGCGGGGTACCGCCGCCGGTCTGCTGCCGCTGCTGCTGGAAGCCGCTACTGAACAAAGGGTGCAACGTGATGAGTGATGCCAGCCGACATGACGACGCCTACTGGCGTGAGCACCTGACCCCGGAACAGTACCGGGTGACGCGCCAGAAGGGCACCGAGCCGCCATTCACGGGGCGGTTCAACGCCTTCAAGGAGGACGGCGTGTTCAAGTGCGTCTGCTGTGGCGGGACGCTGTTCGACTCCGGCCAGAAGTACGACTCCGGCAGTGGCTGGCCGAGCTTCTGGGCGCCGGCCGACGACGCGGCCGTCGCCACCGAGACCGATACCAGCTTCGGCATGCGCCGCACGGAGGTGTTGTGCCGGGATTGCGGCGCGCACCTCGGGCATGTGTTCGAGGATGGCCCGGAGCCGACGGGGCTGCGCTACTGCATCAACTCCGTCGCCCTCACCTTCGAGGCCCGTAGAGGTGGTTAGCCGCCCGGGCAAGCGCTGCCAGCTGGTGGGACCGGCGGCGCTTGTCGGCGCCAGCGACACCCCGGTATGCTTAATGGTCCACTCCACAACTCTCTGATTTCGGGGCACCATGACTCAGGAAGCCGTCCTCGCTACCGCCACCCCTCCCACGGAGACCCGGACCCGGCACCCGCTGGCCGGGGAGCGCATGAGCGGGGCGGAGATGGTAATTCAGGTGCTGGCGGACGAGGGCGTGGACACCGTCTTCGGCTACAGCGGCGGCGCCATCCTGCCGACGTACGACGCCATCTTTCGCTACAACGAAAAGCACCGCAGCGCCGAGGGCGAGGATCCGATGCGCCTGGTGGTGCCCGCGAACGAGCAGGGTGCCGGCTTCATGGCGGCCGGCTACGCCCGCAGCACCGGCAAGGTGGGGGTTTTCCTGGTCACCTCCGGGCCCGGGGCGACCAACACCGTCACGCCCATCCGCGACTGCATGGCCGACTCCGTCCCCGTGGTGCTGATCACCGGCCAGGTCGCGCGTGGCGCGATGGGCACGGACGCCTTCCAGGAGGCGCCCATCGTCAACATCATGGGCAACTGCGCCAAGCACGTTTTCCTGGTGACCCGCGCCGAGCAGCTCGAGGACACCCTGCGCACCGCCTTCGAGGTGGCCCGCTCCGGGCGCCCCGGTCCGGTGGTGGTGGACCTGCCGAAGGACGTGCAGAACTGGGTGGGCGAGTACAAGGGCAGCGGCCTGCTCGGGATCCGCGGCTATCGCCAGCGCATGGAGTCGCTGCGCCAGGCCAAGCTCTCCGAGCGCAAGTGCCGCCAGTTCTTCGAGCTGCTGGAGCACTCCAGCCGGCCGCTGCTCTATGTCGGCGGCGGCGTGGTCAGCGGTGATGCGGCGGACGCCCTTACCGAGTTCGCCAGGACCTTCAACATCCCCGTGGTGACCACGGTGATGGGTCTCGGCGCCATCGACAGCAAGGATGACCTCTGCCTGCACATGCTGGGCATGCACGGGACGGCCTACGCCAACTACGCGGTGGAGGACTGCGACTTCATCATCGCCGTCGGGGCGCGGTTCGATGACCGCGTCGCCGCCAAGGCCGAGCTTTTCGCCCCGCTGGCCGAGCACGTCGCCCACATCGACATCGACGCCGCCGAGATCGGCAAGGTGAAGCTGGTGGACTGGGCGCATGTGGGCGAGGCGCGCCGCTCGCTGCGCCAGCTGACCGAATACGGCCGCAACAGTGGCTTCCGCCGCGACTTCGGGCCCTGGCTGGAGCACGTGCGTGCCCTGCGTGAGCGCCATCCGATGAATTTCGAGCGCAACAGCCCGCTGATCCAGCCCCAGGAGGTGATGGAGCGGCTGAACGCGCTCACCGGCGGCGAGGCCATCGTGAGCACGGGCGTCGGCCAGCACCAGATGTGGGCGGCGCAGTACCTCGATTTCCGCCGCTCCCGTCTGTGGCTCACCTCGGGCTCGATGGGCACCATGGGCTTCGGCCTGCCGGCGGCCATCGGGGCGCAGTTCGCCAACCCCGATGCACTGGTGATCGACGTCGACGGCGACGGCAGCATCCGCATGAATCTCGGCGAGATGGAGACCGTGACCACCTACGATCTGCCGGTGAAGGTGCTGCTGCTCAACAACAACGGCGACGGCATGGTCCGTCAGTGGCAGCGGCTCTACTTCGGGGACCGCTTCTCCGGCAGTGACAAGTCCTTGCATCGCAAGGACTTCATCAAGGCGGCGGAATCCGATGGCTTCGGCTTCGCCCGGCGCGTGGCCGACAAGGGTGAGCTGCCGGAGGCGCTGGAGGCCTTCATCCGCTTCCCGGGCCCGGCGTTCCTCGAGGTGATGGTGGATCCGGATGCCGGCGTCTATCCGATGGTGGGCCCCGGCATGGGCTACAAGCAGATGGTCACCGGAGAGCACATCCCCGGCCGCGAGCTCCCCGAGGCCGGCTCCGGCAAGGTCGACCCGTCCGAGGCGTTCTGACCTTCCTGGGCAGTGGGTGCTATCCGTTTTTGAACACAACGACACAACGGCCACAACGAATCACAACGGAAGAAATATCTGGTTGAGCAGGAAGAGAAGTTCCTGCGTTGTGCCCCGTTGTGCTCGTGGTGTCGTTGTGTTTAATCCCGGCGGCCGTGCTCGGTAGGCGCTTCCTCCCCGCTTAGTGACTCCATCGAGGCGTAGAGGCGCTGCTTGAGCTCCTCGATCTCGCGGTCCTTCATGGCGAGGGCCTGCTCGAGCTCGTCGGGGTCCGGGCGGGGTCCGGCGGGGCGCTCTTCGGCGTCAGCGGGCGCGCCGTCGCCGTCGCGGGCCTCGCAAAGCTGCTGGTAGAGGTAGTTGTTCTCGTCCTCCAGCACCTGCAGGCAGGTGCTGAGCTCGCGGCCGCGGCGCTCGATGCTCTCGATCTCCGCGCGCAGGGCCTCCGGATCGTTCCCGTCTCCGGCGGCGAGGCGTTCGCGTAGCGCCTCCAGGGCCTCGCTCTGGCCGTCGGCGAGGCTGCGGGCGTCGGTGCGGGTGGCCGCGCCTTCCTCCGGGGTCCCGTCATCGGCCGGCTCGAGATCCTCGGTGGCGGTCTCGAGGCGGGCCAGCAGCTGGTCGAGCTGCTCTGCCCAGGCCGTCTCCTGGCCGCGGAAGGTCTCGGCGATGCGCTGCCGCTCCTCCGCCGCCAGTTCCGGGTCCACCAGCCGGGTGAAGATCCGCTGCAGGCGCTCGTAGCCCACCTTCAGCTCGCGCAGGCCATCGCGGATCTCCAGCAGCTCGCCGACGCGCTTCGCCTCCCGCTGCAGCAACCGGCGCAGCCGCGCGCTCTCGTCGTCGCTCTCGGCGTACAGGGCCGCGAAGTGGTTCTGCCTGGCCTTGCTGTCGTCCAGGTCGAGTGCCTTGAGCTCGCCCTGCAGCACGCGCTGGCGCCGCTGCAGCGCACCGTTTTCGTCGGCCGTGCCTTCGCCGAGGGCATCGATCTCGGCCTCGAAGTGGCCGCGCAGGTCACCGGCGCCGTCGTTGGCGGCGCTGCGCCGCCGACGCAGCCGCCAGCCGAGCACGCCCGCAACGATGCTGACGATCAGCAGCGCCTCCAGCAGCAGTGCGATGGCGATGACGGCCCCCTGGCTCATGCCCGGGATATCGGCCTGCGACGCAGGCCCTTGAACCCGCCCGCCCGGCGGCGCGGCTTGAATTCCACCCTGGCCGGCCGCATACCGCGGTCGTCACCCGCAGAACACGAACGACCGTATCGCCATGACCGAGACGCAGAGCGAAGAGACCCGGGAATTCCAGGCCGAGGTCCGGCAGCTGCTGGACCTGATGATCCACTCCCTCTACAGCAGTCGCGAGATCTTCCTGCGCGAGCTCATCTCCAATGCCGCCGATGCGGCCGACCGGCTGCGCTTCGAAGCGCTGCAGGATCCGGCGCTCAACGAGGATGACCCGGAGCCCGCGGTGTGGCTGCGGGTGGATCGGGACGCCCGCACGCTCACGGTGAGCGACAACGGCATCGGCATGAGTCGCGACGACGTCCTGGAGAATCTCGGCACCATCGCCCGCTCCGGCACCCGCCGCTTCCTGGATTCCCTCACCGGAGACCAGCGCCAGGACGCCCAGCTTATCGGTCAGTTCGGTGTCGGCTTCTACTCGGCGTTCATCGTCGCTGACCGTGTCGAGGTGCACACGCGGCGGGCCGGCACGCCGGCGGAGGCGGGCGTGCGCTGGGTCTCCGACGGCAGGGGCGAGTTCACCGTCAGCGATGAGCCGCGCCAGCGCCGGGGCACCGACGTGGTGCTGCACCTCGCCGAAGGCCAGGACGAATTCCTCGACCCCGAGCGGCTGCGCGCCATCGTCCGCCGCTACTCGGATCACATCGCCGTGCCCATCCGCATGGCGGGCGGCGACGACGGCGAGGCGGAGACGATCAACCGTGCCTCGGCGCTCTGGATGCGCCCGAAGAGCGAGATCTCCGAGGAGGAATACCAGGCCTTCTACCAGCAGCTCACCCACGATCCCGAGCCGCCGCTGACCTGGCTGCACAACAAGGTGGAGGGCAATCAGGCCTATACCTCGCTGCTGTACATCCCGGCGCGGCGCCCGTTTGATCTGTTCGACCCGGAGCCGCACCACGGTCTGCGCCTTTACGTGCGCCGGGTGTTCATCATGGAGGACCGCGAGGGGCGGCTGATGCCGCGCTACCTGCGCTTCGTGCGCGGCGTGGTGGACTCCGACGACCTGCCGCTCAACGTCTCCCGGGAGCTGCTGCAGCACAACAAGCTCATCGACCGTATCCGCGCCGCCTCGGTGAAGCGCGTGCTGGATGCGCTGGAGCGTCTCGCCAAGGACGAGCCCGAGCGCTATGCCCGCTTCTGGGAGGCCTTCGGCAGCGTGCTGAAGGAGGGTCCGGTGGAGGATGCGGGCAACCGTGAGCGCGTCGCCGGGCTGCTGCGCTTTCACTCCACCCATGGCGGCGATGGTCCGGAGGTCTCGCTGGCGGACTATGTCGCCCGCATGAAAGCCGGCCAGAAGGCGATCTACTACCTCACTGCCGAGAGCCTCACGGCCGCCCGCAACAGCCCGCATCTGGAGGTGTTCCGCAAGCACGGGGTCGAGGTGCTGCTGCTCGCGGAGCCGGTCGACGAGTGGCTGGTCACGCACCTCGCCGAATTCCAGGGCACCCCGCTGCGCTCCGTGGCCAAGGGCGAGCTGGAGCTGGACGCCCTCGGCGAGGCGGACGAATCCAGGCCGGAGCCGGCGGCGAGTGACGAGGCGGTGGAGGGGCTCCTCGGGCGGCTGCGCGAGGCCCTGTCCGAGCGGGTGTCCGACGTGCGGGTGAGCCGGCGGCTCACCGACTCGCCGGCCTGTATCGTGGTCGGCGAGTACGAGTTCGGCATGAACATGCAGCGCATGCTGCGCGCGGCGGGCCATGAGCTGCCGCAGAGCCGCCCGGCCCTGGAGATCAACCCGGGCCACCCGCTGATCCGTCGCCTGTCGCAGGGCGACGACGGCGGCCGCTTCGACGACTGGGCGAGCCTGCTCTACGAGCAGTCGGTGCTGATGGACGGCGGCCGGCTGGAGGATCCGGCCGGGTTCGTGCGCCGCATGAATACGCTGCTGAGCGGCGGGGACGCCCAGACCGCCGACAGCGCTTGAACGTCACCAGTGTGCAGGCTATAAAGGCCGCCATTCGCACCGGGCCTGCCGCGGGCCCGGTGGCACCTCGTGGCAAGCCCGCCGCGCCGCGGCCGGCTCGGGAACCCTGATGGCCTCGCAACTGGACGCCGCGCAACCCGCCTTCGAGCTGAAGGGTCGCATGGCCACCCTCACCGTGCTGCGGGTGCTCACCCGCGATCCGGAGTCCCTGCTCGCGCAACTGGACGAACGCCTCGCCGGTGCCCCCGGATTCTTCGCCGGCATGCCGCTGGTGCTGGAGCCGGCCGGCGAGGGGGAGTCGATCGCCGGCGAGGGTCTGCGCCGCGTGGTGGAGGGGCTGCGGGAGCGCGGGCTGGTGCCGGTGGCGAGCGTCGGACTGGAAGCGAGCGAGGCGGCAGCCGTTGGCCTCGGTACGCTGCGCAATCTCGAGGCGGGCCGCCGCCCGGCGACGTCCGAGCCCTCGACTGAACCCCCGGCGGACGCCGCCGCTGAGCCCGAGGTGGCTGCGGAGGCCGCCGCCGGGCCGGCGACGGCCGCCGGTGCGGCGCGGATCGTCACCCAGCCGGTGCGCTCGGGGCAGCAGATCTACGCCCGCGGCGGCGATCTGGTGGTCCTGGCCTCGGTGAGCCCCGGTGCAGAGGTGCTGGCGGACGGGCACGTGCACATCTATGGCGCCCTGCGCGGGCGGGCTCTGGCCGGTGTGCAGGGCGACGCCCGGGCGCGCATATTCTGCCAGACGCTGGAGGCCGAGCTCGTCGCCATCGCCGGGCATTACCAGCTGAGCGAGCAGTTCGAGGAAGATCTGCGCGGGCGCGCGGTGGGCATCCGCCTGGATGCCGATGCGCTTCGCGTCGAGGCGCTGTAGCCGCGCGCTGCCCCGCGCGGGAGACAGAACATTTGGGGGCGGCGCCGCGGGGCGCCGGAGAACCGCATTCCGGAGGTGCAAGCAGTGGCGAAAATCGTCGTCGTGACATCCGGCAAGGGTGGGGTCGGCAAGACCACCACCAGCGCCGCGCTGGGAGCAGGTCTCGCAAAGGCGGGGCATCGCACGGTGGTGGTCGACTTCGATGTCGGCCTGCGCAACCTGGATCTGATCATGGGTTGCGAGCGCCGCGTGGTGTACGACTTCGTCAACGTCATCAACGGCGAGGCGAACCTGAACCAGGCCGTGATCCGCGACAAGCGGGTGGAAGGGCTGGCGATCCTGCCTGCCTCCCAGACCCGGGACAAGGACGCGCTTACCCTGGAGGGCGTGCAGAGCGTGCTCGAATCGCTCGCCGAGGACTATGACTACGTCGTCTGCGACTCGCCCGCCGGCATCGAGCGCGGCGCGCACCTCGCCATGTACTTTGCCGACGAGGCCCTGGTAGTGACCAACCCGGAGGTCTCCTCGGTGCGCGACTCCGACCGGGTGCTCGGCCTGCTGGCGAGCAAGACCCGGCGCGCCGAGCAGGGGCTCGATCCGGTGCGCGAGCATCTGCTCATTACCCGTTACGCGCCCTCGCGTGTCGGCAAGGGCGAGATGCTGAGCGTCGAGGACATCCGCGAGATCCTTGCCATCGACCTGCTCGGGGTGATCCCGGAGTCGACGGCGGTGCTCAACGCCTCCAACGCCGGCGTGCCGGTGGTGCTGGAGGACAAGACCGACGCCGGGCAGGCCTATGCCGATGCGGTGGCGCGGTTCCTCGGCGAGACCCGGGAGCATCGCTTCCTTACCGAGAAGAAGGGCTTCCTCGGCCGGCTGTTCGGGAGCTAGCGCCCATGAGCTTTCTCAGCTACTTCCGCTCGCAGAAGAAGCGCTCCGCCGCGGTCGCGAAGGAGCGGCTGCAGATCATCGTCGCCAGGGAGCGCAGCTATCGCGGTGGTCCGGACTACCTGCCGCGACTGCAGGAGGAGCTGCTGCAGGTGATCCGGCGCTACATCGCGGTGGACGACGACGCCGTGCGCATGCAGATCGACCGTGAGGGCGATTGCGAGGTGCTCGAGCTCAACGTCACCCTGCCGGAGGGCGCCGAGCAGAGCCGGGCCGGGGCGGACTCCTAGCCCGCCGGATCCGCGCCCGCAACCGTGGACCGGTGAGATATCCGGGCTGGTCCCGAGTGCGTGAGCCGGGCGCGTTAGCGGCTGCTCTGGGCGGTCACGTCCACGCGCAGGCGCAGGGTCTGTCCCGGCTGCAGATAGCCGCCGGTGCCAAGACCGTTCCACTGCCTCAGCTGGCTGACCGTGACGTTGAAGCGCTGGGCGATGGCGTAGAGCGAATCGCCCTTGCGCACGGTGTAGCGCACTGACTGCAACCGCGCCTCCGGCGCCGCACGGGCGGTGCGCACGGGCTGGGCATCCTCGGTCCAGATGGCGAGTTGCTGGCCGACGCGGAGGGTGTCGCCCGGCGCCATGTTGTTCCAGCCGGCGAGCTCGCGCACACCGACGCCGTGACGGCGGGCGATGCTCCAGAAGCTGTCCCCGGAGCGCACCACGTAGGACTGCCGCTCGCGCCCGGCACGCTGGCGATCCTGCTGAGCGCGCAGGCGCTGGCCGGCGCTGAGTGCGTACTCGCCGCTCGGGCGGCTCGCCACCGGCACCAGCAGGTGGCTGCCGGCACGGATCAGCGAGCCGTTGAGGTCGTTGGCCTCGCGCAGGGCGTCCACGGTGACGTGATAGCGCCGGGCAATGGCGATGAGGCTCTCACCGGGCTGCACCCGATGCCGCTCCCAGCGCAGCCACGACTCCGGCGGCCGCTCCGCCACTGCCGTGCGAAAGGCCTCCGCCAGCTCGAGTGGCAGCACCAGACGGTGCGGACCCTCCGGCGCCGTCGCCCAGCGGTTGTAACCCGGGTTGAGCTGGTAGAGCTGCTCTACCGTGATGCCGGCGAGCTCGGCGGCGAGCGCGAGGTCGATCTGGTGGTCGAGCTCAACGGTGGCGATCTGCGGCTCGTTGGGAATTTCCGGGATGCTGAGGCCGTGGACCTCGGGGGCCTGCACCAGGTCCCGCAGGGCGAGCAGCCGCGGCACGTAGTGCCGCGTCTCCCGCGGCAGGTCAAGGGACCAGAAGTCGCCCGGTCGCCCGGCGGCGCGATTACGCTCGATCGCCCGCATGACCCGGCCCTCACCGGCGTTGTACGCCGCCACGGCCAGCAGCCAGTCGCCGTCGAACAGCTCCGAGAGGCGTTCCAGGTAGTCCAGGGCGGCGTCCGTGGCTGCGAGTACGTCACGGCGGCCGTCGTACCACCAGTTCTGGGTCAGCCCGTAGTGCCGCCCGGTGGCCGGGACGAACTGCCAGATCCCGGCGGCGCGCCCGTGCGAGTAGGCAAAGGGCCGGAAGGCGCTCTCGACCACGGGCAGCAGCGCGAGCTCGGTGGGCAGGTCGCGCGCCTCGATCTGCTCGACGATATGGAAGAGGTAGGGCCTGGCGCGCTCCGCCACGCGGGCCATGTAGTCCGGCCGGGCGGCGAAGTAGCTGAGCTGCTGGCGGACCTTTGGGTCGTCCGCCTCGGGCAGCCGGAAGCCCTCGCGGATGCGCTGCCAGAGGTCGTCAGGGCGCGCCGGAGGGAGTGGGTCGGGCAGTGACGCGGGAGTCTCGAAGCTTACCAGGGCATCGGGCACCAGCGCCGCTGGCAGCTCTGGCGTGGCACCACGCTCGCTGGCGGCCGGGTGCCTCGGACCCGCCGTCTCGTCGGCCGTGTCGAGAATGGCGCAGCCGCCAGCGAGCAGCGCCAGCGCGATGGGAAGGCTCTGCAGAATCTTCTGCACGCCGGGTTCTCCTTGTTATCGGCCCCGGTGACGGGGCGCAGCGACTCCCGGCCGGCCCACCGGGCCGGTACGATCCGAGCCTCATTCCGGTGCGGCGCGCCCCCCGCTATCAGAAGCGATCCTTCCAGGCGCGAATCGCGGCGAATACCTCTTCTGCGGAGGCTAGCCTGCGCCCGGTGTGGGCTTCCGCGCTCTCGATCACGCTTTGCCGGTCCCAGCGCAGGAACGGGTTGGTGGCGAACTCCTCGCCCAGGCGCGAGGGCAGTGTGATGCCGCCGCGACCGCGCTGCTCGCGAACCCGCTCGAGGCGCTCGGCCAGTGCCTGGTTGTCGGGCTCCACCGCCCGCGCGAACTCGAGATTGGCCAGCGTGTACTCATGGCCGCAGTAGAGGCGCGTGTCCTCCGGCAGCTCCCGCAGCGCGGCCAGTGATGCCAGCATCTGTGCGGGCGTGCCTTCGAACAGCCGTCCGCAGCCGCCGGCGAAGAGACTGTCACCGGAGAACAGGACGCCATCGCCGAGAAAGGCGATATGGCCGGCGGTGTGGCCGGGGACGGCCAGCACCTCGAGCTCGGTGGTCAGCCCGGGGGCGGCGAAGCGCTCGCCGGCCTGCAGACCGCGGGTACGCGCCGGAATGGTTTCGTCCGCGGGTCCGAGCACCGGCACATCGCCGCCCGCAAGCTCGGCGACACCGCCGACGTGATCGGGGTGATGATGCGTGATCAGGATGCCGGTGAGGGTGGCGCCCATGGCCTCCAGGGCGCGGCGCACCGGGGCCGCCTCACCCGGATCGACGACGACGGCGCTGGTGCCCTCGCTTTCGCGGAGCAGCCAGGCGTAGTTGTCCCTGAGCAGCGGTATGGGAGTGATTTCCAGCATGCTCGCATGCTAACCGCTCGCCGTAGGCGGCTCAATCGGACGGCTGACGCGGCCCTTCGGGTCGGGGTACTCTGTCCGGTGTTTGTCAGGGCACCGGCAGGGCCCCACAGAGGATCGATACGCACCACCATGAAGCCGCTGCACGCCTGGTTCCGGACTCCCCTTGGCGAGGACCTCGCGCGCACGGAGTGCCGCATGCTCTCGCGGCGGCTGGCGGCGCTGCGTGCACGCCGCATCCTGCAGATCGGCGCCTACGGCACCGGCGAGTCGCCGGCGGTGTTCGGCGAGGCCCGCCAGTGGCTGCTGGACGATTGGCCCGGCGGCCCGGTGGATGTGGCCGGAGAACCGGAGCAGCTGCCCCTCCTCTCGGAGAGCGTGGACGTGGTGGTGGTCGTCCACCAGCTCGAGTTCAGTCGCTGGCCGCATCAGATCCTGCGCGAGGCGGTGCGGGTGCTCGCGCCCGAAGGGCATCTGCTGGTGGTGAGCTTCAACCCGTTCAGCCTCTGGGGGCTCCGCCGCCTGCTCTACGGTCGCTATGGGCGGCCGCCGTGGACCGGGCGCTTCCTGCCGCCGCCGCGCGTCGCGGACTGGATGATGCTGCTTGGCCTGACCGTGGAGCGCCACGAAGGGCTCGTGCTGCGGCCGCCGCTGAATCATCGCTGGCTGCTCCGCCAGGGCGGCGGCCACCGGCGCCGCGACGCCCGGCTGGGCCCCTGGCTGCGCTGGGTCGGCGGGGTGAATCTCGCCCTGGGGCAGAAGCGGGTGGCGGCGGTGCGGCCGCCGCCGATGGTGGCGAAGCCGCGACTGGAGGTGATCCCCGGCGGCCTTGCCCAGACGCGAGTGGCGCACGATGCCCGCCGGGTGCGGCATGACCCGCGTTGAGATCTTCACCGACGGCGCCTGCCGCGGCAATCCCGGGCCGGGTGGCTGGGGTGCGCTGCTGCGCGCCGGCGACAACGAGCGCGAGCTGCACGGCGGCGAGGCGCAGACCACGAACAATCGCATGGAGCTGATGGCCGCGATCTGCGCCCTGGAGAGCCTGAAGCGGCCCTGCCGGGTGGACCTCACCACCGACTCCCAGTACCTGCGCAAGGGGATCACCGAGTGGATGCCCGCCTGGAAACGCCGCGGCTGGCGTACCGCCGACCGCAAGCCGGTGAAGAACCGCGACCTCTGGGAGCGCCTGGACGAGCTGGTCAACCGCCACCAGGTGGCCTGGCACTGGGTCCGCGGTCACACCGGCCACGCGGAGAACGAGCGCGTGGACGCGCTGGCGAACCGGGGGATAGACGAGGTCATCCGGACGGGGTCCGGATGACAGTTCAAAGTTCCCAGTTCAAGGTTCAAAGGCTGACGCCGTGCCGTAAAGGGGTCGCTCGCCCAGCTTTGAACCTTGAACTTTGAACTTGAAACTGGCCGGAGGCCTCGCATGCGACAGATCGTCCTGGACACCGAAACCACCGGTCTCGAGCCCGCCGACGGGCATCGGGTGATCGAGCTCGGGTGCTTCGAGCTGAGTCATCGGCGGCCCACGGGGCGGACGTTCCACGAGTACCTCAATCCGGAGCGGCCCGTGGATGCCGAGGCGGTGGAGGTGCATGGCCTCGACGACGCCTTCCTCGCCGACAAGCCGCGCTTCGCCGAGGTGGCCCAGGCGTTCTTCGAGTTCATTGCCGGGGCCGAGCTGATCATCCATAACGCGCCGTTCGACGTCGGCTTCCTCAATCACGAGCTCTCGCTGCTGGGCGAGGCCTGGGGCCGGATCGAGGACCACTGCGGGGTGACGGACACGCTCGCCCTCGCCCGGGAGATGCACCCGGGGCAGCGCAACAGCCTGGACGCGCTCTGCAGGCGCTACGGTGTCGACAACGGCGGCCGAACCCTGCACGGCGCGCTGCTGGACGCGGAGATCCTCGCCGAGGTCTACCTGGCGATGACCGGCGGCCAGGCCGCGCTCTTCCTCGGTGACGAGGCCGGAGCGGGCGAGGGCCCTGCACGGCGTGGCATCCGCCGGCTCGCAGCGGAGCGGCCACGCTTGCGGGTGGTCCAGCCCGATGCCGAGGCACAGGCGCGCCATGCGGCCTGGCTGGAGCGCCTCGACGAGGCCGCGGGCGGGCGCTGCGTGTGGCGCGCCCTCGAGGCGGAGGGCGAGTGATGGCGAACGCCCTCCTGCGCGGGCCGGTCAAGGCGATCACCTTCGATCTCGACTTTACCCTTTGGGATCTCACCGGCGTGCTCCACCACGCGGAGGCCGTGAGCCAGCAGCTGCTGGAACGGCGCTATCCGGACGTCGCGGAGCGTTACGACGCCGAGGGTCTGCGCCGGCTGCGGGATAGCATCGCCGAGCAGCGGCCGGACCTGCGCCACGATGTGACGGCCCTGCGCCGGGAGGCGCTGCGGCAGGCGGGCGCCGAGGCGGGCTACCGGGGCGAGGGGCTGGCGCGGCTGGTGGACGAGGCCTTCGAGACCTTTCTCGACGCCCGCCACGACGTCGCCTTCTACGATGACGCCTTGCCCGTGCTGGAGGCGCTGCACGGGCGGGTACGCCTCGGCGCGATCACCAATGGCAATGCCGAGGTGCAGCGGCTCGGAGTCGGACGGTTCTTCGACTTCGCCCTCTCCGCCGTCGAGATCGGGGCCGCCAAGCCGGCACGGCTGGTGTTCGAGGCCGCCGCCCATCGCGCCGGCGCGGCGCCGGGCGAGATCGTGCACGTCGGCGACGATGTCCACAGTGACGTCACCGGCGCCGCCGCCTACGGCATGCAGGCGGTGTGGCTGAATCGCGCCGCCGAGCCCTGGCCGAAGGAAGCGCCCGCGGTCCCGCACGTCGAGCTGCCGGATCTGTGGCGGCTGCTGGAGCGGGTTGAGGACTGTCTTGAGTGAGTGGCAAGTGGCAAGTAGCAAGCTGGAAGTGACGAGTGACGAGGTGGGTGTTGCCGGCAGGTGATATCGGACCTGCGTTTGTTTCGCTCTCGCTTGCAACTTGTTACTTGCAACTTGCTACTCAATGACTGGCCATTCGGCGCTCGGCGGAACCGACCGCCATCGGCCGCCAGTTGGCTCGTCCCGCGAGCCGCTCAACGAATCCATGGAGTTCCCGCCCATGCCCCAGTTCGGCCTGATCGTCATCGGTGACGAGCTGCTCTCCGGCAAGCGCCGGGACAAACACTTTCCGCATCTGGTGGCGCTGCTGGCCGAGCGGGGGCTGGAGCTGCACTGGGTACGCTTCATCAGTGACGATGCCGGGCTGATCACACGCACCCTGAGCGAGACCTTCGCCAGTGGCGACGTCGTGTTCAGCTGCGGCGGCATCGGAGCCACACCGGACGACCGTACCCGTCAGTGCGCGGCTGAGGCCCTGGGCGTGCCGCTGGCCATTCACCCCGAGGGGCAGCGGGAGCTGGAGGCTCGCTTCGGGCGGCCGGTGGAGCCGGCGCGGCGGCTACGGCTGGTGGAATTTCCCGAGGGGGCGGAGCTGGTGCCGAACCCCGTGAACCGGGTGCCGGGCTTCGCCATCCGGGAGCATTATTTTCTGCCCGGGTTCCCGAACATGGCCTGGCCGATGATGGCCTGGGTGCTGGACACCCATTATCGTGACATCCAGGCGCCGGGCAGCCAGCTCGAGCAGGTGATCGCGGTGGACGGGGCAAGGGAGAGCGACGTCATTCCACTCATGGAGCGCTTCGTGGCGGCCCACCCGGAGCTGAGGCTGTCATGTCTGCCCAACACGCTGGAGTCCGGATTCCGGCTGGAGCTCGGGCTGCGCGGGGCGCCCGAGGCCGTGCGCAGCGGCATGGACGAGCTGCGCCGGGAGGTGGAAGCGCTGGGCTTCCCGTGGCGGGACGTGGATCTGCGGAGCACGCCGGATTAGGCGCTGGGGAGGGACGGGGCGCAATGCGCCCCGTCCCAGGGTCGGCCTTACTCCCGCGGGATGTTTTCGGCCTCGATGATGCGGACGGTTTCGATGCCGCCATCGGTGAACTGCCACACCGACATCGGCGTGATCACGTCCCCGTTCTCGTCGAAGTCCACCGGCCCGGCGGCGCCGCTGTAGTCGACGTCCTCGCCGTTCATGATGGCCTCGATGCCGGCCCGCAGGCTGTCCATGTCCGAGGCCAGGATCTGCTGCCCCGGCGGGTTGGAGACCTCACGCAGGCGATCCCGCAGGACCGTGCCGGTGATCTCCTCGGCATCGTGGCCGTCGGCGATGGCCTTCACCACGGCGAGGCTGATGGCCATGGCCGCGTCGTAGGCCGAATCCGTGAACGGCGGGATATTCTCCCGGCCGGTGGCCTCCCGATAGGCCGCCGCGAAGGAGCTGTAGCCCGCGCTGTCCGGATTCGCCGCTGGCGCCGTGCCGTAGAAGCCCTCCAGGTAGTCCGCGCCCATCGACTCGATCACCTGCTGGGAACGATTGCCGTCCACGAACTGGATGGTGTCGATGTCGAAGATGTCGCGGGCCTCGCGCAGGAAGGTCGCGGTATGCGCCGGGTAGCTCGAGGCGAACAGCATGTCCGGGTCATCGCCCAGTGCCTCGTCCAGCTGCGAGGTGTAGGTGGGCTGGGTTTCCTCCGGATGCGGCACCTCGCCATGGATCGTTCCGCCCCGGCGTTCGAAGGCCGCGGCGAAGGCGTTGGAGAGGCCCTGACCGTAGGGGTTGTTGACGTAGATGGTCGCGGCCGAGTCGACGCTGTAGTCCTCGAAGATCTCGCCCCGGGCGAGCTGTGCGGCCACCACGCCCTGCAGCAGGTCGGAGGCGGTGGTGCGGAACAGCATGTCCGCCTCCTGATCCTCCGGGAGTGCCGAGAGCAGGGGGGAGGTGGCGCCGTTGGCGACCTGCAGCACCTCGGAGGGGATGGTCACCGAGGTGGCCACCGCCACGGCGACGCCACTGGACCAGCCACCGACGATGGCGGGTACGCCGTCCGCCTCCACCAGCTTGCGCGCGGCCTCGACGCCGGGGTTGGGCAGGGTGTTGGTGTCCTCGGCGATCAGCTCGGAGATCACCGGGCCGCCCATGACCTCCGAAGTCGCGGCGTTCACCTGGTCCACCGCGAGCTGGGCGGCGTCCTCGTAGTATTCGCCGAACTCGGCGCCGGAGCCGCTGAACGGGGCGATCTGCCCGAGCGGTACCGAGGGCGGCGTCTGTGCCTGGGCCGTGGCGGCCACCAGCCCGCCTGCGGCGAGGGTGCCGAGGGCCACGGGTAGCAGCGCGGCCGTGCCTAGACGATGCCTGACGTCTGTCATGAGCCAGTCTCCTTGTTGGTTCGCTTGGCTGCGAAGGTGTCCGCCCCGCCGGCTGGCGGGACGCGGGTCACACCTGCGGTAGAGTCTAGCCGCCCTGCAGCACTCTACAACGCCCCCAGGAGTCTGCGCCGTGGAACATCTCCCGGCTGCGGCGCCCCACTGCGGGCGCTTTGACCGCTCGCGCTCGGTACATAGTCACCGCTATGCGCCTCGCACGAGCGGCCAAATCGCCTCGCACGCTCGGAAGATTTCCACGGCGCAGACTCCTGGCCGGCGGACTCGACAGTTACCGGGTGCGTTGCTAGCTTACTCGGCTGTTGCGTCGTCCCCGTGGCGGCGGCTTCCCGAGGGCACGTGAGGGGGTCATGGCGGTAACAGGCGACCAGCCAGACGGTATGGCATTGCTCGACGTCACCGGACTGGCGAAGAACTTCGGCGGTCTGCGCGCCCTCGACGGCGCTGACCTGCAGGTGCGAGCGGGCACGATCACCGGGCTCATCGGCCCGAACGGGGCGGGCAAGACGACCCTGTTCAACGTGATCACCGGCTACATCCCGGCGGACGCCGGACGGGTGATCTTCGACGGCCACGACATCACCAATCTGCTGCCCCACCGCATTTTCCGCTACGGCCTCTGCCGCACCTTCCAGATCCCTCGCGAGCACCAGAGCCTCTCGGTTCTGGAGAACCTCATGCTCGTGCCGGCGGGGCAGGTGGGTGAGGGCCTGTTCGGCTCCCTGTTCCGGGGCCGGGCGGTGCGCCATCAGGAGGCGCGGCTGCGCGACCACGCCCGCCAGGTGCTGGAGTTCGTGGAGCTGGCGCATGTCGAGCAGGAGTACGCCCGCAACCTCTCGGGCGGCCAGAAGAAGCTGCTCGAGCTCGCCCGCACCCTCATGACCAACCCCAAGCTGGTGCTCCTCGACGAGCCCGGCGCGGGCGTGAATCCCACGCTGATGCAGCGGCTGTCCGCCAACATCCGTCAGCTCAACGAGGAGCGCGGCATCACCTTTCTCGTCATCGAGCACGACATGGACATGATCATGACGCTGTGCAACCCGGTGGTGGTCATGAGCGAGGGCCGCCGCCTGATGGAAGGGCCGCCGGCGGAGGTCCAGCGCGACCCGCGCGTCCTCGAGGCCTATCTGGGGGGGCAGTATGCCGCTGCTGAAGGTTGAGGGCGTCACCGCCGGCTACGGCGACACGGAGATCCTGAAGGACGTCCACCTGCACATCGAGGAGGGCGAGGTCGTCTCCATCATCGGCCCCAACGGCGCCGGCAAGTCGACGGTGATGAAGACCATCTTCGGCCTGCTGCGTCCACGCGAGGGCAGCATCCGCTTCCGCGAGACCGATCTGGCGGGCCGCTCCCCTTACCACATCGTCCGCCAGGGGCTGTGCTACGTGCCCCAGGTGGCCAACGTCTTCACCACCCTGACGGTGGAAGAGAACCTCGAGATGGGGGGCTACCTGCTGCCCGAGTCCGCCCTGCCGGAGCGCAAGGAGCGGATCTACAGCTTCTTCCCGAAGCTGCGGGAGCGCCGCCGCCAGCGCGCGGGGCTCATGTCCGGCGGCGAGCGGCAGATGGTGGCCATCGGGAGCGCCCTTATGCTGGACCCGGAGCTGCTGATGCTCGACGAACCCTCGGCCGGGCTCTCGCCGAAGCTGGTGGATGAGATTTTCGAGAACATTCAGCGCATTAACCAGGCCGGGCTCGCCATCCTCATGGTCGAGCAGAACGCGAAGAAATCACTGGAGATGGCGCACCGGGGCTATGTCCTCGCCGGCGGCCAGAACCGGGTGGATGGCACCGGTGCGGAGCTGCTGGCGGATCCGGAAGTGGCTCGGCTGTACCTGGGAGGTGGCGGATGAGCGTGGTGGGTCAGGCAGCCTCGCGGCAGCAGCGCACGGGCGAGTGGCTGCGCGCCCGGATGCAGACCCGGGGCTTTCTCTGGAGCGTGCTCGGCGTGCTTCTGCTAGGGGTGCTGGTGCTCGCCGCATTCCAGGGCGTGAGCGCTCAGCGGCTGATCTCGCTGACCGCCTGGGGACTGATGCTCGGCGGCATCATCGGGCTCGGCAGCATCGGCCTGACGCTGGTCTACGGCGTGGTCAAGTTTCCGAACTTCTCCCATGGCGCGCTGGTGACCCTCGGCGCCTACCTGACCCTGGCGGTCATGGCGGTGCTGCCGCAGGGGCCGCGGCTGTTGCCGTTCTCGTTCGGCTGGGAGCTGATCGCAGGCCTGCTGATCGCCATGCCGGTGGTCGGGCTGGTGTCCGTGGCGGTGGATAAGGTCGTCTACCGGCGTCTGCGCACCCAGGGGGCCCATCTGGTGCTGTTCGCGATGGCCTCCCTCGCCATGGAGTTCTTCCTGCGCAGCTGGATCTACCTGATCTGGGGCTCGGACTTCCACTTCTACTACAGTGGCCGTGACAATCCGGCGCTGGACCTCATCCTCGGCATCCGCGTGCGTGCGGATCAGCTATTCATTGTCGCGCTTGCCATCGTCCTGGTGGCCGCGGTCTATCTGCTGCTGGAGCGCACCAAGATCGGCAAGGCCATGCGGGCGACGGCGGACAATCCCGAGCTCGCCCAGGTGCGCGGCATCAATACCGAGCGCGTCATCGCCTGGACCTGGATGGTGGGCGGTGCGCTCGCCGCCGCCGGCGGCGTGATGTACGGCCTCTCCTCCCAGCTGCGCCCGGAGATGGGCTTCTGGCTGCTGCTGCCGATGTTCGCGGCGGTGATCATGGGCGGCATCGGCAACCCCTGGGGGGCGCTCGCCGCGGCCATGATCATCGGCATCGTGCACCAGGTATCCGGTGCCTTCATCAATCCCACCTACGGTCCGGGAGTGGCCTTCATCCTGATGGTCATCACCCTGCTGATCCGGCCGCAGGGCCTGTTCGGGAAAGGCGGAGGCTGACATGTCCGAGAACCTGATCAAGGGCCTGCTGCTGATCGTGCCGCTGGTGCTGCTGCTCGGCCTCGTGCTGCCGCGGCGGCCCTGGCGGGTACCGGTGGCGGTGGTCGGCGGTGCGCTGGTGGCGCTGACCCTGCCCTGGGTGGCGCCGGCGGGTCCGCTCTCCTACAGCGTCTCGTTCGCGGTGATGGGCAGTCTCTACGCGCTGCTCAGCCTCGGCCTGAACACGCAGTGGGGTTATACCGGGCATCTCAATTTCGGTATTGCGGCGTTCTTTGCCATCGGCGCCTTCACCAGCGCACTGGTGACCATGGAGGCGCCCACCGGGCTCGCCGCGCAGTACACGCAGATGGCCTTCGGCCTCAATCAGCCGTTCCTGGTGGGCGTTGTCGCCGCGGCGGTGGCCTCTGCCATCCTCGCCCTGATCGTTGCCGTGCCGGTGCTGCGCCTGCGCATGGACTTCCTCGCCATCGCCACCATCGGCATCGCCGAGGTGGTGCGGCTGATCTTCCAGAACGAGCGCTGGCTCGCCAACGGCCCGCAGCCGCTGCGCGGCATTCCGCGCCCGGGCTACTGCCTGTTCCAGTCCGAGGGCTGCGAGGGGGCGCCCGCCTGGCTCAATGCCCTGTTCGAGCCGCTCGGCACGCGGGACTACTCGCTGCTGTACCTGCTGATTACGGTGGTGATCCTGGCCGTGCTGTACGTGTTCATCGAACGGGCCTGCCGCTCGCCGTGGGGCCGCGTTCTGCGTGCCGTGCGCGATGAGGAGGCCTCGGCGGCGATGAACGGCAAGAACGTCACCTACATGCGCATCCAGTCCTTCGTGGTAGGCGCGGTCATCATGGGGGTGGCCGGTGCGCTGTACGCCCACCACATGGCCACCATCGATTACAGCCACTTCCATGCCCTGTTCGCGACCTTCCTGGTGTGGGTGATGCTCATGCTCGGCGGCAGCGGCAACAATCGCGGCGCGATCATCGGCGGCTTCATCGTCTGGGGCGTCTGGAGCGGCACGGCGTTCCTGGCGGGCGCCATGGAGCCGGCGCTCGCGCTGATCTCCGAGGACCTGCCCGGGCGGGCGCCGTACATTCGCTGGATGCTGGTGGCGCTGATGCTGGCGGTGATCGTGCTCTACCGCCCGCAGGGCCTGTTCCGCGAGGAGAAGCGCGTCTCGCGCTATCTGGCGGATTGATCGCCGGCCACGGCGCCGATGGCGCCAGGGCCGCATGCCGACAACAACACCGAAGGAGGAGGGGAGACATGGGTTTCCGCAGCCTTGCCGTGGCCGCCACCGCGGCCGTAATGCTGCTCGCGGCACCGTTCGCGGGCGCCCAGCTGAAGGACGAGTACACCGTCTCCACCGTGCTGCCGACGCCCTTCCCCTGGGGCGAGGCCGCCGAGCGCTGGGCCGAGCTGGTGGCCGAGCGCAGCGATGGGCGCATCAATCTCAAGATCTATCCCAACGCCGAGCTGGTGGCGGGCAACCAGACGCGGGAATTCCCGGCGCTGCGCAGTGGCGTCATCGACTTCGCCATCGGCTCGACCATCAACTGGTCGCCCCAGGTGCCGGAGCTCAACCTCTTCTCGCTGCCCTTCCTGATGCCGGACTACGCGGCCATCGATGCCCTCACCCAGGGCGAGGCCGGTGAGCGTATCTTCGAGGCGGTGCGCGGCAAGGGCGTGGTGCCGCTGGCCTGGGGCGAGAACGGCTTCCGGGAGCTCTCCAACTCCTCCCACGTGATCCGCACGCCTGCGGACCTCGAGGGGCTGAAGATCCGCGTCGTGGGCTCGCCGCTGTTCGAGGACACCTTCACCGCACTCGGTGCCAATCCCACCCAGATGAGCTGGGCGGATGCCAAGCCAGCGCTCTCCACCGGGGCGGTGGACGGCCAGGAGAATCCGCTCTCGGTGTTCCAGATCGCCAATATCCACGAGGTGGGCCAGAAGTACCTCACCCGCTGGCACTACATGGCGGACCCGCTGATCTTCGCCGCCAACCGCAACATCTGGCAGAGCTTCAGCGAGGCCGATCGGGAGCTCATCCGGCAGGCGGCCATCGACGCCGGCGAATGGGAGATCGAGCGGTCCCGGGCGCAGGTGCCTGAGCGCCTGGAGGCGATTCGCGAGCAGGGTGTGACCATCACCGAGCTGTCCGACGAGGAGCTGGCCGCCTTCCGCGAGGCCACTGCCGAGGTCTACGAGGAATGGACACCGCGCATCGGCGAGGCGCTGGTGGAGCTCGCCCGCGAGGCGATCGCCGAGCGCGCGACGGAGTGATCGGGGCGGGCCCGGCAGTGGGTGCCGGGCCCGCGCCTGCAACGCTGCCAGAGAGGACATGAGCGAACCCGCCGATTCCCAGCCGGATGCACGGCCGCGGGTGCCGCTGGTCATCGAGGAGACCCTGGCCGCGGCGGCCATGGCGGTCATCTGCGTGATCAGCCTGGCCAACGTGATCGTGCGTTATCTCACCGACGCGTCGTTCGCGTTCACCGAGGAGATCTCGGTGTTCATGCTCGTGTTCCTCGCCTTCTTCGGCTCCGCCGTCGCCTTCGCCCGTGACGAGCAGATCCGTATACGCTTCTTCGCCGAGCGCCTGGCCCGGCCCTGGCGCTGGGCGGCCACCGTGATCACCCTCGCTGCCAACCTCGTGGTGTTCGCGCTGGTGATCTGGTACGGGGCGCAGTTCACCTACGAGGAGTGGCTGTTCGAGGCCACGACCCCGGGGCTCGGGGTACCGGCCTGGCTCTACTCCATGTGGCTGCCGGTGGCGGCGGCGGTGATCATCGCCCGCATCCTCGGGCGGTTCCGGCGCCAGCTGCGCGCGCGAATGCCGGACTGATGGCGCCGGAGCTGCTGATCTTCCTCGTCCTCGGGGCGGCCATCGTCATCGGCACCCCCATCGCCACGGCGCTCGGCATCGCCGGCGTGGTGGGCATCGTCGCCGGGCTCTCGCCAGCGATGCTCGGCACCATGGGCATGAACACCTACAACGCCATCGCCAAGTATCCGCTGGTTGCCATCCCGCTGTTCATCCTCACCGGCATCATCTTCGAGCGCTCCGGCGTGGCCGGGGCGCTGGTGCGGTTCGCGCGGGCGCTGGTGGGGGCGCGCCGGGGCGGGCTCGCCACCGTGGCGGTGATCGTCTGCCTCATCATGGGCGGGATGTCGGGCTCCGGGCCGGCGGACGCCGCCGCCGTCGCCACGGTGATGATCCCGAGCATGCTCCGCGCGGGCTATCCGAAGCCGTTCTCGGCGGCGGTGATCGCGGCCTCGGCCTCCACTGCCATCCTTATTCCGCCCTCGGTGGCGCTCATCATCTACTCGGTGCTGGTCCCCCAGGTGGATATCCGGGCGCTGTTCGCCGCGGGGCTCTTCCCGGGGCTGCTGGCCGGGGCGGCGGTGATGGTGCCGGCGATCTGGCTGAGCCGCCGGCACGGCTTCGAGGGCGAGGACTCCGAGCCGCGGCCGCCCCTGCGCGAGAGCTTCATCGGCGCGCTGCCGGCGCTGTTCGCCCCCGTGCTGATCCTCGGCGGGCTGCGCAGCGGGCTGTTCACCCCCACGGAGGCGGCGGTGGTGGCAGTGGGCTACGGCCTGTTCATCGGCCTGGTGGTGTACCGCAATCTCGCCCTCGCAACGGTCTACCGGGCGCTGGTGGATGCGGCCACCATGTCGGGGGTGATACTGCTCATCATCTCCATGGCAGGCATCTTCGCCTGGGCGGGGAGCACCCTCGGTGCATTCGAGCAGGCGGCGGGCTGGGTGCTGTCGCTGTCCGACAGCCCGGCGGTGATCCTCGCCCTGGTGCTGGTCTTCCTGCTGCTGGTGGGCATGGTGCTGGACGGGGTGTCGATCTACATCATCCTGATTCCGCTGCTGATGCCCATCGTGCAGAGCTTCCAGTGGAATCCGGTCTGGTTCGGCATCGTGATGGCGATGACCATCGCCATCGGCCAGTTCACGCCGCCGGTGGCGGTGAACCTGCTGGTCACCTCCCGCGTCGCCGGCATCCGCATCGAGTCGACCCTGGGCTGGGCCATGTGGATGGTGCTGGCGATGCTGGTGGCGATGACGCTGATCGTGCTCTTCCCGGCTATCTCGCTGTGGCTGCCGGAGGTGCTGGGGTACCGGGTCTAGTGTCCCGTTTCGCAAGTTCCTTCTCGCTCTGAGGCCCGCAGCGGCGCCGGGAAGAATCAGCTTGGAGGGCCAAGGACAGTGGGGCACCATGGCCGCATGCATGTCTTCCCCGTCCGTGTCACCGCCATCCTGGCCGTCGTCCTCGTCATGGTGCTGGCGCCCCTGCTCGGGGTGGTGCTGAGCGGTGGTGACCCCGGGCTCTATCTGCGGTTTCCGCCGCGGCCGCTGGAGGCGGCCGAGGGGAGCTTCGTGCCGCTCGCCTTCGCAGCGTATGCGCTGGCGCTGCTGCTCATCGTCGGGCCCTTCGTGCGCCGCGTGTGGCGGAGTTCGGCGCCAGCGCCCCTGGCGAAACGGACCTTTCCCATCTGGGGCTGGGCGGGAGTGACGCTGCTGGTGATCTCCTGGGCGGTTGCCTGGTGGCCGGACCCGGCCTGGGAGGGGATCCGGCGGCAGAGCTTCACGCCGCTGTGGGTGGGCTACATCGTCGCCGTCAATGCGCTCACGCACGCCCGCGGCGGACGGGCGCTGCTGGTGGCCGAGCCGGGGCGGTTCCTCGCGCTGTTCCCGGCGAGCGCGCTGTTCTGGTATCTCTTCGAGTATCTCAACCAGTTCACCGGCAACTGGATCTACGGCGGGGTGGGCGAGACCGCGGCGGATCCGGTGACCTGGTTCCTGCGCTCGGCGCTGCCGTTCAGCACCGTGCTGCCCGCCGTGATCGGGACGCGTGACCTGCTCGCCACCTGGCCGCGGCTGTGCGCGGGTCTGGACAACTTCTGGCGGCCGCCGGTGCCCCCGCGGCGTGCGGGTGCCCTGGGCGCGCTGGCTGCCGCCGCCCTGGGGCTTGTAGCGGTGGCGGTGTGGCCGCGGGGGCTGTACTCGATGCTGTGGCTCGCCCCGCCGGTGCTGATCGTTGCGCTGCAGGCGCTTGCGGGCGAGCGGCATATCGCGACACCGCTCGTGGGCGGGGACTGGCGCGGCCTCTGGCTGGCGGTACTCGCGGCGCTGCTGTGCGGGTTCCTCTGGGAGCTGTGGAATGTCTTCAGCCTGGCGCGGTGGACCTATCACATTCCCTTCGTGGAGGGGTTTCACGTCTTCGAGATGCCGCTGCTGGGCTATGCCGGCTATCTGCCCTTCGGGCTGACCTGCATCGCCGCCGCGCAGCTGCTCACGGGCCTCGATCCACGCCCACGCTGCGCGAATCGGTGAGATATGCGGGCTAGTTCGCTCCCGCGCGAGAAACGCCTGCGCCTCGCTCGGCTACCGTGGGTGCCATCCGCCGCGCCGATAAGGCGTGGCGAAGCTCGTCGATAATCAGCTCTCGCATGGTCGCCTCGGGCGATGCCGTTCATCGCCGCCGTTCGTCACCCGGCCTGCCTCGGTCCACAAGCCGTAGCCGCGAATGGCTGAGATAGCCGGGCCAGAGATGATATGCTCCAATAGAGCACATGGTAGGGACCGCTACCGTCTTCCTTTCGTCCCAACCGGGAGATCGCTGACGTGCCGAGCGCAAGGTCCAATGCGGGCGGCCTCTGGCTGCTTGCCGCCCTCATCGTCGCCGCCTTCGTGGTGCCCTACACGGTGCTGCGTGGCATGCCCGTGTGGCACGGGGCCTTTCTGTTCTGGAGCCTGTTCGGCTTGGCCGCGATCGCGGTCATTCTGGGCATCCTTGCGAGGTGGCGGCCGTGACGGCGGCGGTGTCCTGGGCGCTTGCCGTCTATGCGCTGCTTGGGGCGCTGGTGGCCTGGGGGGCGCGGCGCGGGCTCGGTGCCGGCATCGAGGAGTACTACCTGGCGGGCCGCCGCGCCGGCGGTGTGCTCTCGGCGCTGAGCTACGGGGCGACCACCTACAGCGCCTTCATGATGGTGGGCCTGGCGGGGCTCACCTACGCGGGCGGCGTCGGCGCCCTCGGTTTCGAGCTCATCTACCTCTCCGGCTTGGGGCTGGTGGTCATTTTCGGGCCGCGTTTCTGGGTCGTCGGCCAGCGCTTCGGCTTCGTCACGCCGGCGGAGATGCTCGGCTATCGCTATGGCAGCGGGCTATTGGCGGCGCTGGTGGCGATCGCCGCCTGCATCTTCCTGATCCCGTACAGCGCCGTGCAGCTCATGGGGATCGGCTATCTGCTCTCCGGCATCAGCGACGGCGCCATCGGCTTCACGCCCGGGGTGCTGGTCGGTGCAGCGCTCGCGCTGGTCTGGACGCTGGCGGCGGGGCTGCGCTCGGTGCTCTGGACCGACGCGCTGCAAGTGGTGCTGATGCTCGTGACGAGCCTGCTGGCGGTGGGCTTCGTGATCGCCGCCCTCGGGGGGCCGGGCGAGTTCTTGGCCCGGACCGAGGCCGAGTACGGAGACTGGCTGGCCGTGCCCGGCCCCGGGCTGTTCGATGTCGTGACCTTTCTCGGGCTGACGGTGCCCTGGTTCTTTTTCTCGCTAAGCAACCCGCAGGTGAGTCAGCGCCTGTTCACCACGGAGTCCCTCGGCGCCCTGCGCACCATGATCGCGGGCTTCCTGGTGCTCGGGTTCGTCTACACGCTGGTGTCCGTGCTCTGGGGCTTCTCGGCGCTGCATCTGCTGCCCGACCTGGAGCAGGCCGACCTGGCGACGCCCCGGCTGCTCGCCACGGGGGCGATCCCGGACGCGGTGGCAGTGGTGCTGGTGGTGGGCATCGTGGCTGCTGCGGTATCGACGGTGGATTCGATTCTGCTGGCGCTGGCGGCGCTGGTGACACGCGATGTCTACCGCCCGCTGGCGCCAGAGGGCGGCCGCCAGATGCTCGCGGGGCAGATCGTCGTGCTGGTGGTCACCGCCGTCGCCGTGCTGTTCGCACGTCTGCAGCTGGATCTGATCACGATCCTGTCGGTGGCCTCCTCGGCCGGGCTGCTGGTGACCGTGCCGGCCATCGTCGGCGCCTTCTTCTGGCGCCGGGGGACGGCGGCCGGCGCGATCGCCAGCATCGCCGTGGCCGGCGTCATCGTCACTGCGCTGCAGCTCACCGGAATGCGGCCGCTGGGGATACCGGCCTCCCTCTGGGGTGGCGCGCTGGCCGTGGCCATTTTTGTGGGCGTGAGCCTGGTTACCGAGCCGCCGCGGGAGCGGGCTGCGCGTTTCCTCGAGCCGATCCGCGAGGCGCTGCCGCGGCACAATATCTGGTGACTCCGAACGACTGCTGCCGAGAGAGGGCTTACTCCGCAAGCCCTGCCAGCAGGTCATCGCGCAGGGTGTCGGACAGCGGATCGTCCGGATGCAGCCAGATGCCGTAGTACGCCTCCGCGAAGTCGGCGCCCTCGACGGTGCCGACGGGCTCGCCGTTGAAGCTGAGGGTGGTGCCCTCGCCGGGGACGTAGTCCATGCGGTAGCGGTCTCCGTCCTCCACCGCCTGGAACCAGCCCTGAAAACGGCGCAGACGCTCCTCGATCGCCATCATGCCGTCGCTGCCGATCTGCCGCTCGAGGACCGTATTGGCGGCGCGGATAATGTCCTCGGGCGAGATCTCGTAGAAGTACTCGATCTCCAGGCGGCGCGGGGTGTCGGCGGCCAGCACCTCGTCCGGCGGCGTGCCCTCGGGCACGTACAGGGCGGCAGCGTAGACGGTGAAGACGATGCGGTACTTGGCGACGCCGGTGCCGGCCAGGGTAAGGGTGCGGTCGGCAAGCTCGGCGGTCTCCTCGAAGCGGGCGCCACTCTGTTCCACCACGCCGAGGGCGGGTGCGGCGGCGAAGCCGAGGCCTAGCGCGCATATCGCACCGATTCGCGAGGCGAGGGCGCGGAGATGGCGGGCAGGACAAGGCGCGCGAGAGTCCGGGCGCGCAGGCGTACTCGACAGTACGTCGAGCACCCGGGCCGAGCGCAACGCCGGCCCGCCCGCCAGCTCTGCGGCCGCAGCCGTGAATCGGTGCGATATGCGCGCTAGCAGGACAGTGCGGATCATGCGTCGCCTCCGGCGTCGGCCTTGCGGAAGAAGATCGTCACCTCGCCGACCTTGAATCCGAACTTGGTGACCTCGGCGGTGTTGATCAGCGTGCGCTCGTCGGTGAGGTACATCCAGTCGTTGAAGTGCAGGTTCCAGGTGCGCTCGCCGGTGTCGAGGGCGAGGGTGTACTGCCAGTTCAGCGCATTGCCGTAGCGCCGGCCCTCGGCGACGCCGACGACGTCGTCGGCGCGGCCCTCGTAGGTGTGCTCGTCGATGCGGCGGATGCGCCAGACCCGGCGATCGGTCTCGCCGTCGGCGTACCGGAAGCGTTCATCGAGGATGATCTGGTCGCCCTCGACGCGGCCGTCGATGTCCACGGTGAAGCGTCGGCGGACTTCGCCGCTACGGGACTGGAACATGCCCCAGGCGCGGACCTCGCCGTCGAAATACTCCTCCAGCCGGAATTCCGGGCTCTCGCCGGCGTAGTCCTCCGGTGCGACGCCGGCGCAGCCGGCGAGCAGCAGGACGGGCAGAAGCAGGGCACTCAAAAGGGGACGGCTTCGCATGGACGACTCCCGATGGCTGGGCGACTGGGACCTGACAGGACTTCCGAAATCATCAGTAGTAGGCGCACGCGAGGGGTGCCAAGTTCCGTGCAGCCTGCGACGATAGCCCGGGCCGTGGCCGCTGGTATCGGAGGAGTGATGAGCGCCGATGGGGAAATCGTCGAGCTGGCCCGCAGCGCGCCGGTGGTGGTGTTCCACTCGCCGGTGACGGACCTCGCGGGCCTGGATCAGCGTCTGGATCAGGCCGGCCTGCGCTGGCGCGCAGTGGAGCTCGGCATGGGCGACTCGGACAACCGCGCCCGCTTCCAGGCACTGAAGGCCCTCACCGGCAGCGGCACGCTGCCGCAGGTGTTCATGGACGGTCGCTACGTTGGCGGGCTGCGCGAGGCCATGGCGCGGCTGGATGCCGGTACGCCGCGCCGCGGTGCCCCGGCCGCTGCCGCATGGATGGGCTATCTCGGGCTGCTGCCGTTTGCCGCCGGCGCCCTCGGCGTCTGGTTCGGGCCGGCCTGGGTGGCGGGCTGGCTGGCGGCCTATGGCGCGGTCATCCTGTCTTTCGTCGGAGCGGTGCACTGGGGCCTGGCGGTGGCCGATGCCCGGCCTGCCCCGGAGACCTTCTACGCCTCGGTGGTGCCGGCGCTGGTGGGCTGGGCGGCGCTGCTGGTGCCCGTGATCGTGGCCCTGCCGGTGCTGGCGGCGGCATTCGTGCTCTGGCGCTACTGGGAGTACCAGCACGCGCGCACCACCCTGCCACGCTGGTTCCGGCGCCTGCGCACCGCGCTTACGGTGGGCGCGGCCGCCAGCCTGGCGATCGCCTGGCCCGCGCTGCTGCCGCTCTCCGGCGGCTAGGAGTCTGCGCCGTAGAACGTCTCCCGGCTGCGGCGGCCCCACCGCGGCCGCATTGACCGCTCGCGCTCGTTACATAGCGACCACTATGCGCCTCGCACGAGCGGCCCAATCGCCTCGCAGTGGGACCGCCTCGCTCGGAAGATTTCTACGGCACAGACTCCTAGAGGTACGGAGTGAACAGCCAGCACACGGCGTCGCGGATGCGCGGCAGCAGCGGTCGGTTGTCCAGCTCCTCCAGGGTCACGGGGGCGGCGCCCTGGCGGGCGTGTTCGATGTGGCTGGCGACGCTGGCGCCGAACGTCGTGTCGTAGATTTCCACCACGGCCTCGAAGTTGAGGCGCAGGCTGCGCGGATCGAGATTGGCGGAGCCCACCTGGGCATAGTGGCGATCCACCACGAACAGCTTGCTGTGGTCGAAGGGCCCCGGCTGGTAGTAGACCCGGACACCCCACTTCACGAGCTCCCAGAGCATGTTGCGTGTTGCCCAGTGCATGAACGGCAGGTTGTTGCGCGCCGGCAGTAGCACGTCGACGGTGACCCCCCGCACCGCGGCGGCCTGCAGGGCGGAGATCAGCTCCCGCGGAGGCAGGAAGTAGGGCGTCATGATGGCGACCTGCTCCCGCGCCGCGGCTACTGCGCCGACGAGCACCATCGTCAGGCGGTGCAGATCCTCGTTGGGGCCGTCGACGATGACCCGGCACAGGGCATCCCCATCGGCCGGCGGCTCCACGGCATTCGGAGCATCCCGCGCGCCGCTCGCGAATTCCCAGTCATCCAGGAACACGGTCTCGAGCTGACTGGTGATGGGGCCGTCGATCCGGAAGTGGACGTCGCGGATGCCTGGGGTGCCGTCGGGGCGCTCGCGCAGATGGCGGTCGCCGATGTTCATGCCGCCGGTGAAGGCAACGCCCCCGTCCACGAGCAGAAGCTTGCGGTGGTTGCGCAGATTGATGAGCAGGCTTGGTGGCAGCAGGCGTGGCGGCAGGAAGCGCGCCACATGAATGCCGCTGCGCCGGAGCCGATGGCGAATGCGCGGCCACGAGTACCATTCCCCGGCACCGTCCAGCAGCACCCGCACGTCAACGCCCCGCTGGTGCGCCCGGGCAAGGGCGTCGGCAAAGCGCTCGCCACTGGTGTTGCTCTCGAAGATGTAGGTGGACAGGTAAACGCGCTCGTTCGCGGCGTCGATGGCTGCGAGCATCCGAGGATAGGCGCTATCGCCCCCGGGCAGTGCCTCGACGGTGTTGCCTGCTGTGAGCGGCAGCCCGGTCACCGCGGCCGATATGCGGGCCTGCTGGCGGAATGCCGTCGGGATCTCCACGGGTGGATGCGCGGGCGAGCCGTCGTCGCTGCTGCCGAGGCCGCCGACCAGCTTGCGGGCACGGGTACGAATGCGGTTGACGCCGAGGAAGAAATACAGGATCGGCCCAAGCACGGGGAAGAGCAGACATACCGCGATCCACGCGAACGCCGCAGGGGGCTCGCGCTTCTCGAGCAGGGCGTGGAGGGCGGTGCCGGTGGAGAGCAGAAACACCCCGACCAGCCCCAGCCACTGCAGGGTTGCCATGGGCTCTCCCGGCATTGCCTCGGTGGCGGCGCCGCCAAGGGTACACTTCCAGCCGGCATGCGCCATGGTCGGCGCTCACCGGTCATAGGCGATGTACCTCCGCCCGGCGCCCGGGGCTTCCGCTGCGGGTCGGGCGCCCGCTACTATCGGCGGGTGGGGTTGGTCTGCCGGGTTGAGGGGGCGAGATGCTTAACACAGGGCGCTGGCTACTGGCTGCCGCGTTGATGGCGATGGCCGGACTGGCCGTGGCGGGCGGCGAGCGGCTGCCGCGGCCGGAGCCGCTGGAGCCCGCGGTGGGCTTCTGGAAGCGGATCTACACCGAGGTGCCGGACGACCGGGGCCTTATTCACGATGCCGAGGTCCTCTCGCGGGTATTCGGCGAGGTTGCCGTTGCGCCACCCGGCGAGTGGGTGGAGCGACGAGCCCGGGTGCGCGCGGCGCTTGATCGCTACCGTGCCGCCCTGGAGGCCCTTGCCGCGGAGGGCGAGGGGACGGCGAATCCGCTGGCCCGGCGGCTGGCGGGGGCATTTGCGCCGGATACGCCGGCCGAGGAAATCCTCGCCGCCGCGGAGCGCCTGCGTTTTCAGGGCGGGCTCGCGGATCGCTTCCGGGAGGGCATCGTGCGCTCCGGGCGCTGGCGCGACTACATCCGCGCGCAGCTGGCCGCGCGCGGGGTTCCCCCCGAGCTCGTGGCCCTGCCGCATGTGGAATCCTCCTTCAACCCGGTTGCGGCCTCGCATGCCGGGGCATCCGGGCTATGGCAGTTCACCCGCGGCACCGGGCTGCATTACCTGCGCATCGATACCGCCGCGGACGAGCGCCTGGACCCCTGGCGGAGCACGGAGGCCGCCGCCGCTCTGCTCGCCGACAACTACGCCGAGCTCGGCCACTGGCCGCTCGCGATCACCGCCTACAACCACGGCGTCAACGGCATGCGGCGGGCAGTGGAGCGCACCGGGAGCACCGATCTCGGCCGCATCGTCCACGAATACGAGGGGCCGCGATTCGGTTTCGCCTCGCGCAACTTTTACGCGGCGCTGCTGGCTGCCGCGGACGTCGATGCCGAGCCGGAGCGCTACTTCGGGCCGGTGACGCGCGAGCCCGCGCTCGAGCATCCCGAGGTGACGCTCCGCCACTACCTGCCGGCCAGTACCCTCGCGCGGCATCTGGATGTACCGCTCGGGGATCTGCAGCGTCTCAACCCCGCCTTGCGGGCGACCGTCTGGGAAGGGAGCAAGTTCGTGCCGGCAGGCTACCGGCTGCGCCTGCCCGCCGGTGCCGGTGAGGCGCTGGTACAGGCGATCCAGGGCATCCCTGCGGTGGAACGCTACGCCGTCCAGCGGCCCGACCGCGAGCACCGTATCGCAAGCGGTGAGACGCTGTCCGGCATCGCTGCCCGCTACGGCGTCAGCACCCGCGAGCTCGCGGCTGCCAACGGTCTCGGCAACGGCCATCTGATCCGCGCCGGACAGCGCCTGCGTCTGCCCGGCGCCGGTCCCGAGCCCACGCCCATCGGCGGGCGCGTCTATCGGGTCCAGCGCGGGGACACGCTTGCCGGTATCGCCCGGCGGCACGGCATGGACGGTGCAGAAGTGGCGAGGATCAACGGTCTCGGCAACCCGGATCTCATCCGTGTCGGGCAGACCCTGCTGCTCAGTCAGCCGCACGAGGTCGCCGCCGCGGACGCCCTCCCTGGCGAGGGGTGAGGATGGCGCGCGCCGGGCTTGATCCCGGCGCGCGCACCGCAGATAGTACGGGGTAGGCCTTACGGCGCTCGGGGCAGGCGCTGACTGACTGCCAGGACGCCGCCAGGCCGACTGAAAGCCGAGCCAGGGAGACCCCGGAGCCGACATGATCGAGGCCATCAAGCGCTTCTACGAGCAACGCATCAGCCCCGCGCAGACGCCCGCCGAAGATACCCTCCAGCATCGTCTCCAGCTCGCTACGGCGGCGCTGCTCATCGAGATGGCGCAGGAGGACAATCAGCGCCACAGCATGGAGTTTCAGGCCATCCATGACGGCATCATGGAGGTCTTCGATCTTTCCCCGGAAGAGACCGCCGAGGTCATCGAGCTGGCCGACCGCGAGGCCCACGAGGCGACGGATCACTTCGAGTTCACCCGCATGATCAACGAGCAGTTCGACTACGAGCAGAAGTGCCGCGTGGTGGAGCTGCTCTGGCGCGTATGCCTGGCGGACGCGGAGATGGACCGCTACGAGGAGCAGCTGGTCCGCAAGATCGCGGAGCTGCTGCACGTGGAGCACAAGGACTTCATCTCCGCCAAGCTCAAGGTCCAGCGTGCGTACAGCACCAGCGGCCACCTGAGCGACTACGACGACTACGAGTAATGGCCGTCTTCCGGGCGCGGCAGGTGGCGCGGATCCGCGATGCCGTCGCTGCTGGCCGTGAGGCAGTGCGGCGCTCCGGCGAATTCGATCCGCTGCTGTTCGCGCGTGCCTTCGTTGCAGCCGGCGGCCCCCAGGTCCCCGACGGGCCGCCGGAAGCGGGCGAGGCCCTGGGCGAGCGGCTGTTGCGTGCGCTCGCCGCGGGCGAGCGGCACGCGACCGACGACCCCGACCTCGAGCGCGAGCTGCAGCGCGTGTACACCGAGGTGCGCTGGGCCGAAGCCCAGGGCGACGACCAGATTGTCGGTTTCCTGCTCCGCCTGCCATCGGGCGCCGAGGACAGCCCGACCGCGGAGGCACTCGCGCACCAGAGCCAGGGGCTCGGCCCCGGCGTCTTCCGCAAGGGCGATATCGTCGTGCTGCAACCGGAGTGCGATGGCGCGCGCTTCGTACCGGTGTCCGCGCACGAGGTCGAGTGCTGAGCCCTCCCGCCGCCTTCCCCAACCGCCTCCCGCAGCGCGTGCGAGTGCCGCGAAGCCGGCGGACTGATATGCTTTCGCCCTGAATGCCCGTCTGGCCGGCCAGGGTTAAGCGCTCTCGCAATCGTGGGCCGGGAGGCATGCCCGCCGAGCGCCGGCAGGGGCGATGAGGGGAGAGCGCCAGTATGGAAGGGCAAGGCCGCATGCGCATGGAAACCGAGGACGAACGCCTGGAGCTGTTCCGCAGACGGGCCGTCCAGCATGACGGCAAGCGCCCCCTGTACCGTGTCGTCGAGGACCACATCCGCGACCTCATCAACAGCGGCGAGCTCATCCCCGGCGACCTGATCCCTTCCGAGCCGCAGCTGGCCCGCACCCTTGGCGTCAGCCAGGGGACGGTGAAGAAGGCCATCGACAATCTGGTCTGGGAGGGGCTTCTCTACCGGCACCAGGGCAAGGGCACCTACATCTCCAAGGTGGATTTCGGCAAGAGTCTGTTCCGCTTCTTCACCTACGGAGACGCCCGCGGCCGCGCCGTACGCATCCACAAGGAGACCACGGCGCGTCGCCGTTGCGCCGGCCCGGCGAATGTCACCCGACGTCTGCAGGTACCGGACGGCACCGAGCTCATCTACATAGAGCGGCTCGGGCTCATCGGCGATGCGCCGATCCTGGTGGAGTACTCATGGTGGCCCGCCGAGCTGGTGCCGGGGCTGGAGGACGAGGCCCTGCACATCCCCGACTACCTCTACGCGCTGGTGCTGGACCAGTTCGGCGTCCCCGTGCTGCGGGCCGAAGAGACGTTGACCGCGGACGCTGCCGACGCCCACACGGCCCGGGCACTGAATATTCCCGAGAAGACCCCCGTCGTGGTGCTCAAGCGCACCACCTTCACCCGCGGCGACCGCATCGTCGAGGTGCGCACCACCAAGGGCCGCGCGGACCGCTTCAGCTACAAGACAGAGATCCGCTGAGCCCGCACCACCAGCCCCCTCTTGGCACCCGTGGCGCGGCGGTGTCTTTCGCCGGTTAACCCGAAGCCGGCCCGCATATCTCACGGATCCACGCCCTCGCTGCGCGAATCGGTGAGATGTGCGGGCCAGTGTCCCCGATGCCGGCCGTCGCCGGTCACTCACTCTGCCCGCAGATCTTGACACGCCGGTGCCGTCGACTAGCTTAAAAGCAGTCAACTACATGATGTAGGTGATCTGCGGGTTTGACCATCTGACTGATCGATCGCGCGGGAGAATCAGGCTTACATCTATAACCGGTAGCTAACCGGAAGACCAGAAGAACGCGCCTCGCCCAGAGCAGGGAGGGTCACGGTGTCGGCGTTCTGCGGGGATAACCGCGCAGGGCGCGAGCAGCTGGGGCGCTGCGGAGGAAAGGCTGACTCGGTCCTGGCGGGGCCATTGGGTGCCCCGCGAATCCCCGCCGAAAGGCGGCTATGTGCGAAAGCGAGGAGCAGAAAGTGATGCTTGAGCAACACGTTGATCGTCAGCGGGCCCGGTGGGGGGTCGCGACCGCATTGTCGGCGGCCCTGTTCGTTTCCCTGCCCATGGGAGCAGCGGCGCAGGAAACCCACACCATGCGGATCCAGTCCGCGGTGGCGTCGGGCGCCATGTCCTACGAAATGCTGGAGCGCTTCGCCGAGCGGCTGCATGCCATGTCCGGCGGGCAGCTAGAGGTTGAGCTCTACAGCGCCGGTGCCATCGTGCCGTCGCCACGCATCCTAGACGCAGTCGACAACGGCACCCTCGAAGCCGGCTTCGCCTGGCCGCAGTACTGGGCGGGCAAGCACCCGGCAGCCTCTCTGTTCAGCAACACGCCGGTCTGGGCCATGTCCGGCATGGATTCGCTCACCCATCTTTCCTGGATGTACGAGGGTGGCGGACTGGAGATGTATCAGGAGCTGCTGTCAGAGGAGATCGGCGTCGACGTCGTGCCAATCTTCGTCACGCCTTCCGGCTGGCAGCCGCTTGGCTGGTTCAACACGCCGGTAGAGAGCTGGGAGCAGTTCAAGGAGCTGAGCTATCGCTCGCCGCCGGGGCTGGCCGGCGAGATCTACGAGGAGGCCGGCGCCAACGTGACCTTCCTGACCGGCGAGGAAATCGTGCCCGCCGCCGAGCGGGGAGTCATCGACGGTGCTGAATGGCTGAATCCCCTCGAGGATATGTCCTTCGGGCTACAGGACGCCTTTGATCGGTACTACCTCACGACGGTGCACCAGTTCATGGACATCGGTGAGATCGTGATCAATGGCGACTTCTGGCGTGGGCTGTCCCCGCAGCTGCAGGCAATGGTGCGTACCGCCGCTATGGCCACCATTGTGGAGACCTATAACAACGACATTCTGCGCAATGCGCAGGCCCTCAACACCCTGCGCGACGAGCATGGGATCACCATTGAGCCGACACCGCAGAGCGTCCACAACGCCCTGATGGAGGCGGCCGGTCGCGTGCTAGAGCGCCGCAGCGAGGAGAACGAGTTCTTCCGCGAGGTGGTGGAGTCGCAGTCGGAGTTCGCCCGTACCACGCAGCCCTGGTGGGGTGAGGTGCTGCGCATGTACGACGGACTCTCCGAGAACGCGGTGATCAAGTAACCATCCGCCCGCCGCCTGCCCGGCCTCGCTCTCGGGGCCGGGCAGGCGGCGCCGGTTCTGGCCCCATGGCGCGTCCTCGATCCTCGAGGGCAGTCCCGTGACGGATCTCACCGCATGGCGGGTCCGCCGGAGCGATCCGGTGCGCGGCCTGGCGGTGGGCAGTTGTCCCGGCAGCTAGGTGAGTCGCGCACGATGAATGATCACGCAACGGCATCCACACCATTGGGCAGGCGGGGAGGCGGGCCACTGCTGGCCATCATTCGACGCATCGACCGATTCGCGGAAATCTCGGGCTGGGTGGTGTCCTGGCTGGTAGTGCCGCTGATCGCGATCATGGTGATCGAGGTGATTTCCCGGTATGCGCTGCGTTTTCCCACCCCCTGGACCTATGATCTCACCTACATGCTCACCGGCACGCTGTTCATGCTGGGGGCAGCCTACACACTGCGCCGCGATGGCCACATACGCACCGATTTTCTCTACAAGAGCTTCCCGGTGCGCTGGCAGGGCCTGATCGATTCCATTGCCTATCTGTTCTTTTTCTTCCCCGGGATCGGGATCTTCATGTGGTTTGGCTGGGAGACATTCTTCGACGCCCTGCGAATGGGTGAGCGCTCCATCAGCCCCTGGAATCCGCCCCTGTATCCGTACCGGGCGGTGATCCCGCTGGCAGGCCTGTTCCTGCTTATTCAGGGGGTTTCCGAAGTGCTGAAGAGCCTGCACGCACTCTTTACGGGGAGATGGCCATGAGCCCGGAGATACTGGGGCTGTTGCTGCTCGGCGCCCTTTTCGTGATGATTCTGGTCGGGTTTCCGATCGCCTTCACGCTGATTTTCGTGGCCCTGGTCACCGGCTATATCGGTATCGGGTTCAACGCCTTCAACCTGATGATGGTTCAGGTAGAGCGCACCATGGAGATGACACTGCTGGCCGCCGTGCCGCTGTTCGTCTTCATGGGGCTGGTGCTCGAGCGTGCCGGGCTCATGCAGCGGCTGTTCCTGGCGTTTCAGATGCTCTTCGCGCCGGTGCGAGGCTCGCTGTACATGGCGGTGATGGGGACAGCGACGCTGTTCTCGATGGCTACCGGCATCGTCGGCGCCTCGGTCACGGTGATCGGCCTGATGGCCGGCAAAACCATGCAGAGAAGCGGGTACGACGTGCGCATGTCCGCCGGCGCCATTACCGCCGGCGGCACCCTCGGCATCCTCATCCCGCCAAGCATCATGCTGATCGTGATGGGGCCGATCCTCGAGGTCTCCATCCTGGCGTTGTTCGCAGCGGCCGTGGTGCCAGGGCTGATGCTCGCCGCCATCTTTCTCGCCTACTGCATGATCCGCTCCCATTTCCAGCCGTCGCTGGGCCCGGCGCTTCCGCCGGAGGACCGCGCGCCGTCCGCCGGCTACATCGTCAAGGAGCTGCTGCTGGGCGTGGTGCCCCTCGCGGTGATCATCGCGGCCGTGCTGGGGAGCATTCTGTCCGGTATTGCAACGCCGACCGAGGCGGCCGGCATGGGTGCGTTTGCCTCGCTGTGCCTGGCTGCGGCCTATCGTCGGCTGAATTGGGAGAAGTTCCGGGAGACGCTTCTCGGAACCCTGCAGACCTCGAGCATGGTGCTCCTGCTGATCGCCGCGGCGAATTTCTTCGGCGCCGTGTTCTCCATCCTGGGGACGCCACGAATGGTGACCGAGTGGCTGATCGGCCTGGGACTGCCGCTGTTCGTGCTCCTGCTGCTGCTCCTGCTGCTGGTGTTCCTGATGGGGTGGGCGCTGGACTGGGCGCCGATCGTGTTGATCTTTCTGCCGGTGATCATGCCGGTGATGTCGGAGCTCGATGTCAACATGGTGTGGTTCGGCGCGCTGGTGGCAGTCTGCCTGCAGACGGCCTGGCTGACGCCGCCGGTGGCCCTGGCCGCCTATTTCCTCAAGGGAGTGATGCCGGACTGGGAGCTGAAGGACATCTATCTCGGGATGCTGCAGTTCATGGGGCTGCAGCTCATTGGCCTGCTGCTGGTGCTGACCTTTCCCGAGATCGCGCTCTGGCTGCCCGGCGTCCTGCTGGGCCGCTAGCCCGCATTTCGCACCGATTCACGGCTGCGGACGCGGATCTGGGGGGGCAGTCCGGCGTTGCGCTGCTTGACTGTACTCGCGGTACTGCGCTGCGCGGCGCGCCTTGTCTGCACGCGCGCTGTGCGGCCAGAGGCCCGCGGGAAGGGTTCCGCGCTGCCCATCTCCTGCCCGCCCCTCGGGGGCGGGCAGGGGCGCTGTGGCAGGCAGGTCACTCGTCGCGGACCCGCAGCAGCAGTTTCCCGGTGGTTTTCCCCGCTTCCAGGTAGCGGTGCGCCTCAGCCGCCTCGGCCAGGGGAAACTCACGGTCGATCCGCAGCGTGAGCTCACCGGCCGCCAGCCAGGCGAAGAGGTCGTCGGCGCGGCCCTGGATCTCCTCCCGGCTTGCCATGTAATGCGCCATGTGCGGGCGGGTGAACCAGATCGACCCCGCCTCGGCGAGCTCCAGCGGATTCACCGACTCCACCGCGCCCGAGGCCGCGCCGAAGACCACCAGCGCACCCCGCCGGCGCAGGCACTGCAGGTCGCCCTCGTAGGTCGCCTGGCCGACACCGTCGTAGATGACGTCCACCCCTTCGCCGCCGGTGGCCTCCCGCACGGCCTCGGCGAAGTCCGTCTCGCGGTAGAGGATGGCGCGCTCGGCACCAAGCGCCTCGGCCATGGCCGCCTTCTCACGGGTGCCCACGGTCGTCAGCACGCGGGCGCCGCGCCGGCGTGCGATCTGGATCAGCAGGCGGCCGACGCCGCCGGCGCCGGCGTGGACCAGGGCGACATGGCCCTGGCGCAGTGGGAACAGGGAGCTTGCCAGGTAGTGCGCGGTACCGCCCTGCAGCATGAGGGTGGTGGCGCTCGCCCAGTCGACGCCCTCGGGGATGCGCACCAGCTGCCAGGCCGGCACCACCGCGAGCTCGGCGTAGCCGCCTGGCGCGAGGCACCAGGCGACGCGGTCGCCAGGGGCGAGGCCGGTGACCCCCTCGCCGACGGCGTCCACCGTGCCGGCGCCCTCGCGGCCGAGCACGAACGGCGGCTGGCTGCCGTAGGTGCGCGACTTCCGGTAGCTGCCCATGCGGTTGTAGACGTCGATGAAGTTCACGCCGGCACGGACAACCCGGACGCGGACCTCCCCCGGGCCCGGCTCGGGATCGGGCACCTCGGTGTGACTGAGGACCTCCGGCCCTCCGAAATCGGTGGCAACGACTGCTTTCATGGCGCTTTCCTCTCGCTTGATCAGACGGGTGACAGTCGGGCCTCGCACCAGCGCGCGTGCCGCAGCAAGGCGTCGTCGTCGTAGCGGCGGGCGACCAGCTGGACGCCCAGCGGCAGGTCGCGCTCGCCGGTCCCGGCGGGCAGATTCACTGCCGGCAGCTCGAGGGCGTGCCAGAGGGCGTTGTAGGTGGGGCTGCCGGTGTCTTGCAGGCCCTCGGGCGCCTCGCCGGGGGCGCTCGGCGCGAGCACTATATCCACACCCTCGAGCAGGCCGCCGATCTCGCGGCGGGCGGCCTCGAGGGTGGCGAGACTGCGCAGGTGGTCCGCCTGCGCGATGCCCGCGCCCTCGTCGAGAAGCTCGCGCATGGTGCGGGAGATGGCACGCTCCCCCGCGACACGCTCGGCTAGCAGGGCGTCGGCGGCCTCGTAGCGCACCGCCTGCCAGAGCGCGGGCACGATCTCCGCGAAGCCGGCGGGGAGCGTGAGCTCGGTGACTGCGGCGCCGGCATCCGCCAGACGGGCCGCAGCGGACTCTAGACACTCTCGGCCGCGCGGGCTCACCTCGTCCCAGTATGGCGTCCGGCAGAGCGCGATCCGTGGTGGGGCACCGGCGCCTTCGGCCGGCCCGCAGCGGCCCCCGGTGAGTGCGGCGCGGAATGCCTGCAGATCCTCTACCGAGCGGGCCATCAGGCCGAGCGTGTCGAAGGACTCGGCGAAGTGCTTAACGCCGACAAAGCTCAGCAGGCCGAAGGTCGGCTTGTAGGCCCGCACGCCACAGTAGGCGGCCGGCCGGATGACCGAGCCAAGGGTCTGGCTGCCTATGGCGAGCGGCACCATGCCGTCGGCCACGGCCGCCGCGGAGCCGCTGGAGGATCCCCCCGGGCTGTGACGGCGGTCGTGCGGGTTCGCCGTGCGCCCCGCGTAGCGGCCGGCGAACTCGGTGGTCACGGTCTTGCCGAGCACCACGGCCCCGGCCGCCCGGGCGCGGGCGACACAGGCGGCATCGGTGACCGGCTGGCGCCCGCGGTACAGAGGCGAGCCGCAGGCGGTGGGCAGGTCAGCGGTGTCGATGATGTCCTTGAAGGCCACCGGAATGCCGTGCAGAGGGCCCCGCGGCGCCTCGCGGTCACGCTCCCGGGCCTGGCGCAGGGCGTGCTCGGGGTCGAGGCAGGCCCAGGCGGCGACGTCCGGCTCGCGTGCCTCGATCCGCTCGAGGCAGGCCTCGACCAGTGCCTCGGATGTCAGCTCGCCGCGTGCAATTCGCGCCGCGGCCATCGTCGCCGTGAGGCGGTTGTGAGTGTTCATGCGGAGTGTCCCCCTTGGTGGTGGCCCGCGACCGGTGCCCTCCTGGGCGACACCGGCAGTTGACGAGCTCATATATGTAACCTATATGAGATATCGACCCAATGGGCTGGCCGGCACGACGTCCGCTCAAGTCAGCCCCCGGCGCAGCATGTTGAGTCCAATCAGGAGGAGGAAGATCAGCACCACCCGGCGCAGGGTCGCCTGGGAGGCGAGCCGGGTCAGCCACGCCCCGCAGGCCATGCCGGCGGCGAGCGGCGGTATGCAGGCCAGCGACAGGCCGGCAAGAGGCCAGGTGAGGATGCCCACGGCCACGTAGCTCGCCACCAGGAGGAGGCTCGCGTAGCTGTAGATCGCACCGATGGTGGCGACGAAGACCTCGTGGCGCAGGTGCAGGGCGAAGAGGTACATGACCACCGGCGGGCCGAAGGCGGTGGACAGCCCCCCCATCACCCCGGCCACGAAGCCCGCGAGGGCGCCCACCGGACCCCGGTACCGCGGGGGTACCCTGAGGGCCGGCATTAAGGTGCTGGTGACCACGAACCCGAGCACGATCAGGCCCAGGGCGAGGAAGAAGAACCGCTCGTCGAGCCGCACAATGGCCGTGGCGCCCAGGGCGCAGCCGAGCGTCATCGTGACCAGCAGGCCGCGCAGCCGGGGCCGGCCGGCGCGCGCCGCGCCGCCCTGCCAGGCCTGCCAGCCGTTGCTGAAGACGATGGGGAAGGTGAGCAGCGCGAGCGCGGTGCGCACGTCGATCACGACGGCGAGCAGTGGCAGGCTGACCAGTGGCACGCCGAAGCCGATCCCGCCCTTGGCGACGCCGCCGAGGAAGAAGGCGGCGGCGATGGCTGCAGCGGTGATTACGACATCCATGCACGCGTCCGCTCCGCCGCCCGCCGGCCGCGGAGGGGCGCGACCGGGAGGAGAGATCCATGCGCATCGAGCAGGTGACCGTGCGCCATGTGGCGCTGCCGCTCAGCCAGCCCTACCGCCTCGCCATCGGCGTGGTGGAGCGTTTCGATACCCTGCTGGTGGAGATGCGCGACGATACCGGCAGGGTGGGCTATGGCGAGGCCACCGTGCTGCCCGGTTACACCGAGGAGACATTGGCGGGTGCCTGGCAGCGCATAACCGACGGGGCGGAGCGCCTGGTGGGGCTCGGGGCGGAGCCTGCACGGGCCATGCTCGCTCCGCTGCGCCGCACGGCGCCGTTCTCGGCCACCGCCCTCGCCACCGCCGTGGAGATGCTCGCCGGTCATCCGGCACTGGATGCCGCCGCCGGCGGGCGCATGCCGCTGCTGGCCCTGCTCCACGCGGACGCCGGCGAGGCGTTGGCCGCCGAGGTGGAGGGGCATCTTGCCGAGGGCTACGACACCCTCAAGGTCAAGGTGGGCTTCGACGTCGGCACCGATCTGGCCCGGGTGGCGCGGATCCGTGCCGCGGTGGCGGGGCGGGCGCGCCTGCGACTGGATGCGAACCAGGGCTACGACCGCGAGCAGGCCTGCCGCTTCGTCGGCGAGCTCGATCCGGACGGTATCGAGCTCGTGGAGCAGACCTGCGCGGCGGGGGACTGGGAGGCGGCGGTGGCCGTGGCGCGGGTGGCTCCGGTACCGCTCATGCTGGACGAGTCCATCTACGGCCACGCCGATATCGAGCGCGCCGCCGAGCTCGGCTGCGCGGGGCTGATCAAGTTCAAGCTGATGAAGGCGGGCGGCCTCGACGCCCTGGAGGGGGCGCTGCAGCGCATCCGTGAGCTCGGCATGACGCCGGTGCTCGGCAATGGCGTGGCCGGCGAGATCGGCTGCTGGCTGGAGGCCTGTGTCGGCGTGCGCTGGATCGACAACGCCGGGGAGATGAACGGCTTTCTCAAGCCCCGCTTCTCCCTGCTGCGGGAGCCGCTCCAGGTCGAGGGCGGCGCCCTGCGCCTGCCCGCCGGCCCGCCGGTGCCGGACCCCGACGCCCTCGCGGCAGCGACGGTGGCGAGCCACACCGTCTGAGCCGGGGCCGACGGCCGGCGGCGCCCGTCCTTTTCCCCACTCCCTGGGCGCGCAGGGCAGCCGTAGCCGGCGCGCGCAGGCCGGCGCGCAGGGGAACACTAGGCTGACCGCGCGTCGGGCAGCAGCCGCCGGAGCTCCTCGGAGATCTCGTAGACGCTCGCGATGGCGAGCTCGGGGCTGTCGAAATCGACACCCTCGTGGGCGGCCCGGTCGCGCAGGCGCTCCGCGTGGTACTCGCGCACCTCGGCCGGAAAGGGCATGTCGCCCGGGTCCAGGATGCGCAGATAGCCCGCATCGTCCCGGGCGGGGAGCAGGCGGCCTCGGACATGGCGGTTGGGCGACCAGGGGATGTCCAGCACCCCGGCCTCGAAGGCACGCACCGTGCCGCGGGCGACGTCGCCGTCCCCGAGCTCCAGCACCCGGTCGATGATCGGCCGCACCTCGGCATGGATCTGCGCCTTCTCCCGCTCGTACTCCGGCAGCCCGTCGAGGCGCAGCGAGCGGGCGAGGTAGATCGCCATGCGCGTCATCCGCAGGCCCTCCGCATTCGCCTCCGCGGTCGGGATGCCGTAGGCCTCGTGCACCGACTTGGTGGTCACCGAGGCGGCCCCGCCGAGGGCCGCCAGCGCCCCGCCCCAGCTCACCAGCGCCGCCGACTGGGCGTCGTCGTAGGGCCAGGCGCCCATCCAGTGCAGCGAAGTCACCGGGGTGAAGACATCCGTGTAGCCGAGCCGCCCCAGGTACTCCTGCACCAGCTCCCGGCAGGCGGCGATGGCCGCGGCGTCCTGCACCACGTGCAGGCACTGCCCGAGCTCGAGGCCGTAGTTGCGCACCCCCTGGGCGGCGGCGAGCAGCGCGTCGAGGACGCAGGTCATGATGGCGATGCAGGGCGGGATGTTGGTGCCGGTGAGAAACCCCGGCTGACGCCGATGCAGCTCGACGCCGTGCTCCTGGTACAGCGCCGCGAGCCGGTCCAGGTACTGATAGTTGCGGATGCCGTCCTCGATGGAGAGCTCCTTGATGTAGGAGACGGTGTAGGCGATGCCGGAGCCCAGGTAGCCGCTGAAGCCGCCGGCGAAGCCGATCTCGCCGGTGAGCTTCGGCATCGAGGTGCCGGTGAGCAGGATGGTGGGCTTCTCCACCTCGGCGACCAGCTCCCGGGCTGCGGCCACGCCATAGTTGACGATGGGGAAGCCGTTCAGCATCGAGCGCCCCTGGCGCTCGGATTCGGCGACCCCGGCCTCGGCCTCCGCGAAGCGCTCGTTGCGCGTGTAGCTGTCGGTGGTGAGCGGCACGATATCCGCCATGCCGTCGCGGTCCAGGGTGCGCATCAGCGCCTTCTGCCCCTCGAGGGTGCCGACGCCGCCACGCGGCTGGGTGAGGCAGCGCCCCTCGGCCACCGCCCGGCGCATCACCGGGGCGAGTCGCTTGTGCTCGGGCAGCGCCTGGTGGAAGGCCACCGCCTCCGCGAGGTCGACCGCCGCTCCGGTGGGCCAGCGCGCGAGATTGTCCCGGCGCATGGCGGCGAAGGCGTCATCGGGGATGCGCTCCTGGGTGAGCGCGGTATCGGATCGGGTCATGGCGGCTCTCCTCCGGCCAGGGGCTCGAGGCTGGCGAGCGCGAGGTCGTAGGCCGTCTCCGGGGCGACGCTCGCCAGCAGCCCGCAGGCGTAAAGCAGGTACTCGCGGTCGAGCAGGAAGCGCGGCGCCCGGGGGCGCAGCGAGGTGGGATCGTGCGGGTCGGCGGCGGTGGCCGCCAGGATGCTCCCGGCATCGCGCGCATGGGCGAGGGCGCCGCCGGTGCCGATGACGGTGCTGACGCCGCTGAGGTTCTTGCCGTGCTGGACCGTGGCCGCCCCCGCGGCGGTGTAGACGGTCTCCAGGGTGCCGGCGTGGCGTGCCACGGCGCGGCCCACCGCCAGGCGGGCGAGGGCGGCATCCACCGCGTGCTCCGCGTCGGTCTGCGGCAGCCGCTCCACCGCCCCCGCGAAGCCCGCGCAGATGGCCTCGGCGGTGTCCTCGGGCACGCCCGCCTCCCGGGCAATGGCGGCGATGCCCACCGTCTCCACGAGGGTCGCGGCGTTGTGGCGCATGCCGAGGTCGCCCTCCACCGTGCGCTTGACCCGCGGCTCCGGGAGCCCCCGGGGGATCACCCCCTCCGCCGGCAGCCCGGCGCAGACCGAGTGCACATCGGTGGTGGCGCCTCCCGGGTCCACCACCAGCACGTCGCCGAGACCCGGGCGGTCGGTGCCGGCACCGTCGGCGAGCAGCCGTGCCGCCTCGAGCACCGCCGCGGGCGTGGGCATGAGCACGGCGTCGAGGCGCTCGCGGGCACGCTCGATGCCCTTCGCCTCGACGATGCGATCGATGAACACCTGCCGGATGGCGGCGCGGGCGGGCTCGATGTTGAGCTCGTTGTGCCGCGGCATGACGTTCTCGGCCGTCCGCACCTCCAGCGCGCCGAGCCGCTCCCGGGCCTCGTCCGCCGCGCTGCGGTTGCCGGCGAGCACCACGGGGCAGCGCAGTCCGGCGCTGCCCAGGGCGGCGGCATTGTGCAGGATGACCTCGCGGTTGCCGCCGTCGGTGCCCCCGGCGAGCAGCACCACGTCGGGCTGCCAGTCGGTGATGGTGGCGATGTCGGCGCGCGTGAGGTGATGGGTGAAGGTGCCGATGACCCGGGCGCCGGCACCGAGGGCGGCACGGCGGGCGGCCTCGGCGGTGAGGTCGCGCACGAGGCCGATGGTGACCATGCGCAGCCCCCCGGCGGCACTGCTGCTGGCGAGCCGGTGGCGGAATGCGGGAAGCGCGCCGAGCCGCGCCTCGAGGGCGTTCAGGGCCTGCTGCAGGCCCTCGGTGATGTCCGTGGCGATGGTGGATGGGCCCTGCGCGCTGCCGGCGAGCCGCCGCGCCTCGAGGTCCACGGCACGCAGCTTGGTGTAGGTGCTGCCGAAGTCGATCAGCAGGGCGTGCCCGGCCTGCATCGCTCAGTCCCCGCGGCCGCCGGCGCCGCGTCGCGCGAAATCCGCCTCGAGGGCGGCCACCACGTCCTCCGGCCGCGTGCCCGGCGGGAAGGCGCGGTCGAAGCCCATGTCGAGGAAGCGCTGCTCCACCGATTCCCAGGACTGCTTGCCCACCACCAGATTGCCGCCGATGTAGAGCAGGATGTCGCCGATGCCGGCCTCCACGCAGAGGTCGCGGAAGCCGCGGCAGTCGAGCTCGCCCTGACCGTAGAGCGAGGAGACGAGGATGGCGTCCGCGGCGGTCTCGATGGCGGCGTCGACAAACTCCTCCGCCGGAGTCAGCGCGCCGAGCGCCACGATCTGATAGCCGGCCTTTTCCAGGCCGATGTTCAGGATGCGGTTGCCGACGATGTGGGTGTCCGAGCCGATGACGCCGGTCACCAGGGTCTGCCCGCCCATATGGTCCCTCCTCCCCGGAATGAAGATCGGCGGCTGTCCCTGATCGATCCGACCTTGCGTATACACATGTATATGATATACGTGACAGAGACGCAAATGATCGATATACGGAATTTACGATCTTTCCGCACTACGCTGACAGGAGGCCCGAGCGCCCCCCGGCGGACTGCGGATGCGTCTCCGCTGCCGCCGGCAGCCCACTCCAGGGACGGCACGAAAATACGATACACGACTGATTCACAAGCAGTCCTGGAGGAGAGCAACATGTCGCGCGCAATGCGATTCACCGGTTTCGTGGCAGGGGCGGCGATCGCCCTGTGTCCCCTCGCCAGCGGCGCCCAGGAGGCGCCCGAGCCCCCGGAGGGCTTTCCCGAGCGGCCGCTGGAGATCCTCGTCCCCTACGGCACCGGCGGTGGCTCGGACCAGCTGAGCCGGGCCATGGCGAATGCCATCGAGGAAGTGTCGGGTACCTCGGTACAGGTGACCAACGCCCCCGGTGGCGGTGGCCTGGCGGCCATTCCCGACTTCATGGCGGCCCCGAAGGATGGCTACACGATGCTCGAGAGCATCGACGCCGTGGCCACCAACTACGTCTCCGGGCGCATGGAGCAGCATCCCACCGAGGACATCGAGCCGCTCGCCATCGCGCAGATCACCTTCAACCAGCTCTACATCCGGCCCGATGAGGACCGATTCACCAACTTCGAGGAATTCGTTGAGTACGCCCAGGAGAACCCGGGTGTGCTGACGGTGGCCAATGTCGGCAACCAGGGCTCGATGGAGCGGATCAACATGCATCTGCTCGAGCAGGATCTGGACTTCGAGACCAAGCAGATCGCATTCGATGAGCCGAGCGAGCGCTATGCCTCGGTCATCGGCGGGCACATCGACGTGCTCTTCGAGCAGCCGGGCGATGTGCGGCAGTTCCTCGAGGCCGGTCAGCTCAAGCCCATCGTGACCTTCTTCGAGTCGCGGCCGGATGCCTTCTCGGAGGTGCCGACGCATCGCCAGGTGGGTGGCGACTTCACCGCGCTCAACCGCTTCCGCGGCTTCTGGACCCATCCGGACGTGCCCGAGGAGCGCAAGCGCTATCTCGAGGCGCTGATCGGCGCCGCCTGGGAGACGGATTCCTTCCAGGAGTTCAACCGCACCAAGTACATGCACCTGGTGAACAGCTACCGCGATACCGAGGGGGCCACCGAGCTCATCAACAACGCCATCGAGACGTACACCAACGTGTACGAGCAGATCGGCATCGAGACGCGGGGCGACTGAGTCCGCCGCAGCCGGCCGGGGGCTTCGGCCCCCGGCCCGTCTCCCGGTACCCCGGCCACTAGAGTGAGTCGCTATGAGCTCGTCCATCCGGGTGAGGCTGGAGCTGATCGTCTGGCTGCTGATCGCCGGCGTCTTCTACGGCCTGACCTTCCGCTTCTCGGATACCACCGGCGTCACCTTCGAGTGGGGACCCGCCGCCTGGCCCCGCGCCGCGCTGATCATCATGGCCGTGGTGGCGGTGGCCAACTACCTCACCCACCGGCCGGTGGGCGCGGCGGCGTCCGAGCGCCAGGGCGGTGCCCGCTCCGGGCAGGAGATCGTCAATCTGATCGGGTTGTTCGCGATCCCCCTGGTCTATATCTGGCTGCTGCCGCGCATCGGCTTCTACATCGCGACCCTGATCTTCCTGCCGGTGTACATGCGCTATCTCGGCGAGCGGCGCTGGAAGCTCATCGCCGGCGTCACGCTGCTGCTGTTCGCCCTCGTGAACCTGGTGTTCACGCACATCTTCTATGCAGGGCTGCCCACGGGTAACTGGCCGGGCTTCTACGAGGCCTCGAGCTGGTTCGTCACCCTGATCCGCTGACCGAGAGGAGCGCACTGGCGATGGAGAACTTTCTGGGTGGCAGCGCGGCGCTGTTTTCGGACCCCGTGGCGCTCACCATATTCTTCGGCGGCCTGCTCGGCGGGCTGCTGTTCGGTGCGATCCCGGGCATCAACATGCTCACCCTGGGGGCGGTGATCCTGCCGTTCACGGTAAGCATGGATCCCACCAACGCGATCATGCTCTATTCGGTGATCTACACCTCCGGCGTGTTCGGCGGGGCGATCACCGCCATCCTGTTCAATATCCCGGGGTCGCCGGAGAACGCACCGACGGCCCTGGACGGCTACCCCATGACCCAGCAGGGCCTCGCGGCGAAGGCGATCGGGGCTGCCGTGCTCTGTTCCTCGGCCGGGGGTCTGTGCTCGGTGCTGCTGATGATGGCCGCGACGCCGGCAATCGCCGGCTGGGCGATCTCGGCATTCGGCCCGCCCGAGATCTTTGGCCTGGTGTGCCTCGGACTGGCGATGTCCGCCTCGGTGGGGGCCAGGGATCTCTGGCACGGCCTGCTCTCGGTGACGCTTGGCATGCTCATCGCCTCCATCGGCACGGATCCGGCCGACGGCGTGCCGCGCTTCGCGTTCGGCTTCCAGTTCCTGCTCGCGGGGATCAGCTTCATCCCGCTCGTGCTTGGGCTGTTCGCCGTCTCGGAGATCTTCAACCAGGCCGAGGAGCGCATCAATCTGGGCGGCGAGCGCCCGAAGGTGAGCATGGAGCTGCCGAGCCTGCTCGAGTTCTGGCGCATGAAGGTCACCGTGATCCGCTCGGTGATCATCGGCTTCTTCGCCGGCATCCTTCCGGGCATCGGTGCCGTGCTGGCGGCGTTCCTCAGCTACAACGAGGCGGTGCGCTGGGGCGGCAAGAACAGCCGCTTCGGCAAGGGGGAGCTCAAGGGCGTGGTGGCGTCGGAGACCGCGAACAACGCCGCCACCGGCGCGGCCATGATTCCGCTGCTCGCCCTCGGCCTGCCCGGCGGTGCACTGACAGCCATGATGCTGGCGGTCTTCCAGCTCCACGGCATGGAGCCGGGGCCCCTGGTGTTCATCACCTCGAGCGACCTGGTGTGGACCGTGTTCGCGGCGATGTTCTTCGCCAACCTGCTGATCCTGGCGCTGGGCTATTTCCAGACCAAGGTGGTGGTGCACGTGCTGCGGATCCCGTTTCCGCTGCTGGGGCCAGGGATACTACTGGTGGCCACGGTGGGTGCCTACGCCCTGCGCCACCTCTCGCTGGACGTCTGGGTGATGTTCATCGCGGGTGCAGCCGGCTTCCTGCTGCGCCGCTCGGGCTACTCCGTGGCCGGCGTCATCCTCGGGGTGATTCTCGGCGGCATCGGTGAGTCGAGCTTCACCAAGTCCATGCAGATGCTCGACTACAACCCGCTGCTGCTGTTCACGCGGCCGATCACGGCCCTGCTGGTGGGCGTCGCGCTGCTGACCATCGGCCTGCGGCTCGTGGAGGCGGTGCGCTCCTCGCGCCGGCATCGGGTCGCCCTCGCCAACGGCTCCCAGAGCGACTGACGCACCGGGAGTCACGACCCTCACGCACTGATGGAGGTGCCAAAGTGAACTTCGAGGAACACACGGGCAAGGCGGTCCTGCGCGCCGCCGGCGTCGCCACGCCGGAAGGCCGGCTCTGCGACACGCCGGCCACGGCGCGCTCGGCGGCCGAGGCCTTCGGCACCTGCGCGGTCAAGGCGCAGGTGGCCACCGGCAAGCGCGGCAAGGCGGGGGGCATCCGCATCGCCCGCAGCCCCGAGGAGGCGGAGCAGGCCGCGGCGGACATCCTCGGCATGGAGATCGGCGGCTACACGGTGCACCGGGTGCTGGTGGAGCAGGGCGTCGACATCCGCCAGGAGCTCTATGCGGCGGTGCTCAACGACCCCGCCACCAAGGGCCCGCTGGTGCTGGTCTCCGCCGAGGGCGGCATGGAGATCGAGGAGCTCGCGGCAGAGAAGCCGGAGAGCCTGATCCGCGTGCCGGTGGACATCCGTCACGGGGTGAGCCGCACGGCGCTCGAGCAGGCCCTGGCGGGGACCTTCACTGGCGACCAGCTGCCCGCGCTGCTGGATACCCTGGAGCGGCTGTATGCCGCCTACGCGGGGAGCGACGCCGACCTGCTGGAGATCAACCCGCTGGTGGTCACCGGCGAGGGCGGCATGCTGGCGCTCGACTGCAAGCTCTCCATCGACGACGGTGCCGTGCCGCGACAGCCGGACCTGGCCGCCGAGGCGCCCGAGGTGCCGATGACAGAGCTCGAGCGCCGGGCGCGGGAGCTGTCGCTGCCCTACATCCAGCTCGACGGCTCGGTGGGGATTCTCGCCAACGGCGCCGGGCTGACCATGACCACCATGGACGTCGTGAGCCACTACGGCGGCGCGCCGGCGAACTTCCTCGAGATCGGCGGCGAGGCCTACACCAAGGGCCGGGATGCGCTGCGGCTGGTGCTCGACAACCCCAATGTGCGCAGCCTCGTGATCAACTTCTGCGGAGCCTTCGCCCGCACCGACGTGATGACCGAGGGCGTGCTCGCGGCCTGGGACGAGGTCCGGCCGCAGGTGCCGGTGCACTTCTGCATCAACGGCACCGGCGAGGACGAGGCGCTCGCCATGGTCCGGGACAAGCTCGGGGTAACGCCCACCCAGGTGATGGACGAGGCCGTGCAGGCGGCCGTGGAGGCGGCACGATGATCGTAGGCGGTAACGAGACGGTGCTCGTGCAGGGCATCACCGGCAAGCAGGGGACGTTCTGGGCCGAGCGCATGCGCGATTACGGCACGCGCATCGTCGGCGGGGTGAATCCGAAGAAGGCGGGTAGCGAGCACATCGGCCTGCCGGTCTGGGGCTCGGCAAAGGAGGCCGCTGCGAGCCAGCCCATCGACGTGAGCGTGCTCTTCATCCCGCCGATGGCGGTCAAGGCTGCAGTGCTGGATGCCGTCGAGGCCGGCGTGGGCACCGTGGTGGTGCTCACCGAGCACATCCCCTCCCACGACGTGATGCACTTCCTCGCCGCCGCGCGGGAGGCAGGCACCTGCGTGATCGGGCCCAACACCGCCGGCCTGGTGACGCCGGGGCAGAGCTTCGTCGGGTTCATGCCCGCGTTCAACGAGCGCATCTTCCGGCCGGGCCGGGTGGGCGTTATCTCGCGTTCCGGCAGCCTCGGTACGCTGATTGCCCTGAACCTGGTGCAGGGCGGCCACGGCATCTCCGCGTTCATCGGCATCGGCGGAGACCCGATCCTCGGTACCACCACCCGCGATGCCCTCGTGCGGCTGGACCAGGATCCGAACACCGATGCCGTGGTGATCGTCGGCGAGATCGGCGGTGCCATGGAGGAGGAGGCCGCGGATTACGCGCACGGCATGAGCAAGCCGATGGCCGCGTTCATCGCCGGGGCGGCCTCGCCACCGGGCAAGAAGATGGGTCATGCCGGCGCCATCGTCATGGGTGACAAGGGGACCTACGGGGCCAAGCGTGAGGCGCTGGAGGCTGCCGGGGTGCGTGTCGTGCCCTCGCCCTCGATGATCGCTGACGCCCTCGGCGAGGCGATGGGCGCGGTGTGACGAACCAGGCCGGCAGCGCCAGTTGGCGTTGTCGGGCAAGACATGTAAATGACATATTGGACTTAGCCGTGTGAGCGCACGGCCGAATGAGCAGCAGGTGATGCGATGAGTGACAAGGCAGCAACCCGTGACGGTGATGACGCCGACGCCGTGGTGGCGGAGCAGGTCGCCCGGGCGCGGCGGGCGCAGGCGGTCTACGAGGAGTACGATCAGGCCGCCGTCGATGAGGTCGTGACCGCCGTCGGCTGGGCGGTGGTGGAGCCGGAGCGCAACCGGGAGCTCTCCGAGCTCGCGGTCGCGACGACGGGCATCGGCGATATCGAGGACAAGGTCACCAAGAACCGGCGCAAGACCATGGGCCTGCTGCGGGATCTGCAGGGGGCGCGCACGGTGGGCGTGGTGGCCGAGTATCCCGAGCTCGGTCTGGTGGAGATCGCCCGTCCCGTGGGAGTGGTCGGCGCGGTTACGCCGTCGACCAACCCGGTGGCAACGCCTACCAACAAGGCGATCAACGCGCTCAAGGGCCGCAATGCGGTGATCATCGCGCCGTCGCCCAAGGGCCAGGCCGCCTGTGAGCGGCTGCTGCACTACATCCACACCGAGCTGGATCGTGTCGGTGCCCCGCGGGACCTCGTGCAGCAGCTGGCCGCGCCGGTGAGCAAGGCGCGTACCCAGGCGCTCATGAAGCAGGTGGATCTGCTGGTGGTGACCGGCTCACAGAACAACGTGCGCTCGGCCTACTCCAGCGGCACGCCGGCGATTGGTGTCGGTGCCGGCAATGTGCCGGTGATCATCGACGAGACGGCGGATCTCGACGATGCCGCCGCCAAGATCACCGCCTCCAAGACCTTCGACCACGCCACGAGCTGCTCCTCGGAGAACAGCGCGGTCATACTCGACGCCGTCTACGACGGTGCGATCGCCGCCCTAGAGCGCGCCGGCGGCGTCATGCTCGACGAGGGCGGCAAGCGTAGACTCCAGGAAGCGCTCTGGGTCGATGGCAAGCTCAATCGCGACGCCATCGCTCAGTCCGCGGTTACGATTGCAAAGCTCGCCGGCCTGGACGATATCGCGGCCCAGGCGCCCAGGTTCCTCATGGTGGAGGAGAGCGGCGTGGGCGGGGAGTACCCCTTTTCCGGGGAGAAGCTTTCGCCCGTGCTCGCCGTCTACCGGGCGCGGGATTTCGATGCGGCCTTCGAGCAGACCCGCGCGATCCTCGAACACCAGGGCAAGGGGCACTCCGTCGGCATCCACACGGCGAACGACGACCACGTCCTGCGGCTCGGGCTAGAGATGCCGGTGTGCCGGGTCATCGTCAATCAGGCCCACGCCTTCGGCAACGGCGGCAACTTCGACAACGGGCTGCCGTTCTCGCTGTCCATGGGCTGCGGCACCTGGGGCCAGAACAGCATCTCGGAGAACCTCAACTACCGCCACTACCTGAACACGACCCGGATCGCGCGCACCATCCCGCCCCGGGAGCCAAGCATGGACGACCTCTTCGGCGACTACCGCTCGCGCTACGGGCTATAGCGCCGCTTCGTCGTCGATTCGGCGCTCGGTTTTCAACACAACGACTCGACGGACACATCGGGAGGGAAGACAAACCGCAAAGGCGCAAAGGACGCGAAGAGCGGCGCGAAGTCATTAGGTTTTTTGCGCTTCGCGAACTTTGCGCCTTTGCGGTTGCTCTTCGATCTTCGTTCTGGACGTCGTGTCGTTGTGTTCAGTGTCCCGCCGCCGACCGCAGCACGGCCCGGGTCAATCCTGGCTCAGGGTGAGGGCGATGCGGGCGGTGGCGGCGATTTCGGCGGGGGCGGCGCCGCGGGAGAGGTCGACGATGGGGCGCGCGAAGCCCTGAAGGATCGGGCCGATGGCGGTAGCCCCCGCCAGGTGCTGCACCAGCTTGTAGGCGATGTTGCCGGCGTTGAGGTCGGGGAACACGAGGACGTTGGCATTGCCCGCGACGCCGCTCTGGTGCCGCTGCTTGCGGGCGGCGATGGTCCCGACCAGGGCGGCGTCCGCCTGCAGCTCGCCATCCACGGCAAGGTCCGGCGCGCGCTCGCGGATACGGGCACAGGCCTCGCGGATCGAGGTCAACGCCGGGTCCGGCGCGCTGCCATGGGTGGAAAAGGCGAGCAGGGCGACCCGGGGCGGCTCCTGCAGCAGCCGGTGGGCATTGCGGGCGGTGGCGAGCGCAATGCTGGCGAGCGCCTCGGCGTCCGGATGGGGATTGACTGCGCAGTCGGCGAACAGCAGGGGCGCGACGGCCTGCCCACGGAAGCCCGGCACCAGCATCAGGAAGCAGCTCGAGGGCATGCTCACCCCCGGCGCGAGCCCGACCGTTAGCTGCCCGGCCTCGATCACCCGCCGGGTGGGGGCAGTGACGCCGGCCGCCAGTGCGTCCGCCTCGCCGGCCTGCAGCATCATGGCCGCCAGGTACAGCGGCCGGCGCAGCAGGCGCCGCGCCATGCCCGGCGTCGCCCGGGGCCGGCTGGCGCAGTAGGCGAGGGCGTAGCGCTCGATGCGCGCGGGCTCCTGCGGGTCGAGGGTCTCGATGCCGTCGAGGGAAAGCCCCTGGGTGGCGGCGGCCTGCTGCAGCGCCTCCGCCGCGCCAAGGACCACCGGCTGTGCCCGGCCCTCGTCCGCCAGCAGGCGTGCGGCCTCGAGGACGCGCGGGTCTTCGCCCTCGGGCAGCACGACCCGGCCGGCCGGGCAGGGGAGCCCTGCCAGATAGTCCGCTGCCGCATCGCGCGCCGCCTGCATGGGTGCCTCTCCGCGCCGTCCCCGCGACAGGGTAGCGCGGCAGGCGGCCTGGTGGAGAGCCCCGCGCCTGCCTGCTCCGCGCCCGGGGCTACGCGGCGGCCGTCTGCCCGGTCTGGTTCTGCCGGGCGTCCTCGCGAATCATGTCCGCCGCCTTCTCGCCGATCATGATGGCTGCGGCATTGGTGTTGCCCGAGACCAGCCGCGGCATGATCGAGCAGTCCGCCACGCGCAGCCCGGTGATGCCATGGACGCGCAGTCGGGCATCCACCACCGCCTCGCGGTCGCTGCCCATGCGGCAGGTGCCCACCGGATGGAAGATCGTGGTGGCGTCGCGGCGGACGAAATCGAGCAGCGCGGCCTCGTCGTCGTCGCGGACCTCGGGGCCGGGCGAATACTCGCCGGCGACATAGGGCTGCATCGCGGGCGCGGCCACCAGCCGCCGGGAGAGCCTGACGCCGTCCACGGCCACGCGGCGGTCCTCCTCGGTGGCGAGGTAGTTGGGCTGGATGCTCGGGTGCTCGGCGGGATCTGTCGAGCGCAGATGAACCGTGCCGGTGCTGGTCGGGCGCAGCTGGCAGGTGGACAGGGTGAAGCCGGGGAACTCGTGCACCGCCGAGCCGGGCGTGTCGGAGCTCAGCGTGCCGAAGTGGAACTGGATATCCGGCCGCTCCACATCCGGGCGGCTGCGGGCGAAGCCCCCGGCCTGATTGATGCCGACCGCCAGGGGGCCGCGGCGGCGCAGCACGTAGCGCAGACCGATGCGCATCTTCCGCGGGAGGCTCTTCAGGTCGTCGTTGGTGGTGATGGGGCGCGTGCAGCGCAGGATCACCCGGGCCTGCAGATGGTCCTGCAGATTGCGGCCGACCCCGGGCAGCGCCTGGTTCACGCGGATGCCGTGCTCGCCAAGCAGCCCCGGATCGCCGATGCCTGAGAGCTCTAGGATCTGCGGCGTGTTGATGGCCCCGGCGGCAAGCACGACCTCCCCCCGGGCGCGTGCCTCGACGCTGCGGCCGTCCTGGCGGTAGCGCACGCCCACGGCGCGTCCGTCCTCCAGCAGCACCCGCTCGCAGAGCGCGCCGGTTTCCACCTGGACGTTGGAGCGTTTCATCGCCGGGCGCAGGAACGCCACCGCCGCGCTGCAACGGCGGCCGTTGCGGATCGTGAGCTGGAAGTAGCCCACCCCTTCCTGGTCCGCGCCGTTGAAGTCGTCGTTGCGCGGGATGCCGATTTCCTGACCGGCGGCGATGAAGGCCTCGCACAGCTCGTTGCGCTCGGGCACATCCGAGACGGCGAGCCCGCCCTCGCTGCCGTGATAGGCGTCCGCGCCCCGCTGCTGGCGCTCCGAGCGGCGGAAGTAGGGCAGCACGTCCTGCCAGGACCAGCCGGGGTTGCCGAGCCGCGCCCAGTCGTCGAAATCCTCATGCTGCCCGCGGATGTAGATCAGGCCGTTGATGGAGCTGGAGCCGCCGAGCACCTTGCCCCGCGGCCAGTACATCGAGCGGTCGGCGATGCCGGGATCGGGGTCGGTCCAGTAACCCCAGTTTACCCCCTTGTGGAACATGGTCTTGCCATAGCCGATGGGGATGTGGATCCAGGGGTAACGGTCCCGCGGTCCTGCTTCCAGCACCAGCACGCGGTAGCGGCCGTCGGCGCTCAGCCGGTCGGCCAGCACGCAGCCGGCGGATCCGGCGCCGACGATGATGTAATCGAACTCGCGCTCGCTCATGGCTCTCTCCTCCGCCCCGCCAGTGCCTGGTGCGCCACGGTGGCGGCTCGTCGTGTCGTCGTTGTTGTCCCTTGCATATCGTATGATAGCTTCCATAATGAAACGTACAGTATCAATATAAGAAAAATTTGCGAATTGCTGCCGCCGGCGCACCGAGAACGCCGCCGCAGCCACTGGGAGGAGGAGCAGGCCATGCGTTGCACCCGACGGGTGGCGCGTACCGCAGCACCGGTACGCGCGGCGATCAGCCGACTGGCCGCGGGCCGGGAGGCGTCATGGTGATGACCGAGGTCTGGGAACGGCGCCTGCGCACCGCGACCGCCTGGCTTGATCTGCCCGGGCGCTGGGTCGGCAAGGCTGCAGCCTGGCTCATCGTTCCGCTGATCGGGGCGCTGGTCTACGAGGTGGTCGCCCGGTACGGGTTCAACAACCCGACCATGTGGGCCTACGACATCACCTACATGCTCTACGGCGCGATGTTCATGCTCGGCGCCGCCTACACGCTGGGCCGAGATGCCCACGTGCGCGCCGACTTCCTGTTCAACGTCCTCTCGCCGCGGACCCAGGGTCTGATCGATGGCGCCTTCACGGTGCTGCTGTTCTTCCCGGCGATGCTGTTCTTCACCATCGCCACCTACGACTACGCCGCGACCTCGTGGATGCGCGGCGAGCGCATCGTCACCAGCCCCATGATGCCGATCATCTACCCTCTGAAGACGGTGATGCCGGTCACCGGCGTGCTGCTCATGATCCAGGGCGTCTCGGAGCTGCTCAAGAACATCTATGCGGTGCTGACCAATCGCCGGTTCCGGGAGGCCTCCTGATGACTGAACCCGTTCTCGGCCTGGTATCCCTGGCGGTGCTGTTCATCGGCATCCTCACCGGCTACCCGATGGCGTTCACCTTCATCTTCATCGCGCTGGTGTTTGGCTTCGTCGGCATGGGCGAGGTGGTGTTCAAGCTGATGCAGGCGCAGTTCTTCGCCCTCATGCGCAACACCACGCTGGCCGCAGTGCCGCTGTTTCTGTTCATGGGCTTCGTGCTCGAGCAGTCGGGGCTGATGGACCGGGTCTTCCGGGCGCTGCGACTGCTGCTTGGCGGCCTGCGCGGCTCGCTTTATCTGGTGGTGCTGCTGGTGGCGACGGTGTTCGCCGCAGCCACCGGCATTGTCGGCGCCTCGGTGACGGTGCTTGGCGTGATGGCCGCCCCCATCATGCAGTCCAGCGGCTACAGCGACCGCCTTTCCGCGGGCGCCATCGGCGCCGGTGGCACGCTCGGGATCCTCATTCCGCCAAGCATCATGCTGATCGTGATGGGGCCGGTGGTGGGCGTGCCGGTCACCGACCTGTTCACCGCCGCCATTATCCCGGGCCTTCTGCTGGCAGCGATCTACATCGTCTACACGCTGGTGCGCAGCTATATCAATCCGGAGCTGGGGCCGCCGGTGCTGTCCGCCGAGCTTGCGGAGACGAGCCTTGCCGACAAGCTCAAGGAGCTGCTGCTGGGCGTGCTGCCGGTCACGGTGGTCATCGCCTGCACCCTCGGCGTGATCATCGCCGGTATCGCCACGCCGACGGACGCCGCCGGCACGGGCGCCCTGGCGGCCTTCGTGCTCGCGCTGCTCTATCGGCGCATGACCTGGGCCAAGGTCAAGCGGTGCGTGTTCAACACGCTCGAGACCACGGCCATGATCATGTTCCTGCTGGGCTCGGCGAACTTCTTCGGCGCCGTGTTCTCGCGCCTCGGCTCGGCCGATCTGCTCACCGAGTGGCTGCTCGGCCTGAACTTCGCGCCGACGCTGATGCTGCTGATCATGCTCGGCATCGTCTTCGTGCTCGGCTCGCCCCTGGAGTGGATCCCGATCGTGCTGGTGATCGTGCCGATCTTCCTGCCGACGGTGGCCGAGCTCGGGTTCGACCCGCTCTGGTTCACCATCCTGGTGGCCGTGACCCTGCAGACCTCCTGGCTGACGCCGCCGATGGCACTGTCCGCCTACTTCCTGAAAGGCGTGGTCCCGAGCTGGCGAATGGGTGACATCTATCTCGGCATGACGCAGTTCGTGGCGCTGCAGCTCTTCGTGGTGCTGCTGCTGGTCATGTTCCCGGAAATCATCCTCTGGCTGCCCTCGGTGCTCGACTGAGCGCCCTGGGTCCGGAGCTTCAAGGGCGATAGGGAGGACAGCAGAATCCGGCGTATTTCGAGGTGTTTCCGAACTAGCAGTCTACCGAGTGACTGGAGGAGAGAATCATGAGAAGGCAATTGCATCGCCTGGCCGTCTCCGGCCTGGCCGCCGCCGTGCTGGGGCTGGTCAGTGCCGGCAGCGTGCAGGCACAGGAAGAGACCTATGAGTTCAGCATCCAGACCGCGGTGCCGAACTCCAGCATCTATTTCGGCCTCGTGCAGGATTTCGCCGACCGCCTGGAGCGTATGTCCGGCGGGCGTCTGCAGGCTCGGGTGCTGCCCGACGGCGCCGAGGTGCAGGCGTTCGAGATCCTAGACGCCGTCAGCGACGGCATCGTGGAGGCCGGCTTCGCCTGGCCGCATTACTGGTCCGGTCAGCATTCGTCCTACGTCCTGTTCTCCAACGTGCCGGCGAGCACGGGCATGGATCAGGACACACTCATGTCCTGGTACTACGAGGGCGAGGGCCATGAGCTCTACACGGAGCTCACCGAGGAGATCATGGGGTACAACACCGTGCCCTTCCTGGTGCAGCCCATGGGCCCGGACCCGCTCGGCTGGTTCTCGCAGCCGTTCGAGAGCATGGAGCAGTTCCGGCAGCTGAAGTACCGGGCGCCGCCGGGGATCGCCGGGCGCACCTATAACGAGATGGGCGTGCCGGCGGTGGCCATGCCGGGCGGCGAGATCGTGCCCTCCGCCGAGCGCGGCACCATCGACGCGGCCGAGTGGATCGGCCCGGCGGACGACCGTGCCCTGGGGCTGAGCAACATCTGGGACTACTACTATCTCCAGGGTCTGCACCAGCAGACGGACGTCGGCGAGATCCAGTTCAACAAGGACTTCTGGGAGAGCCTCCCCGACGACCTGCAGGCCATCGTCGAGACCGCAGTGCTTGCCTCCACGGCGAAGACGCAGAACGTCAATCTGCGGGAGAACTCGATTGCGGTTCAGCAGTACCAGGAGGAGGGCATCGAGGTCCGCGATACGCCACAGGAGTACTACCGCGCATTCATCGAGGCGCAGAACACCATCATCCAGGACTACCTGGAGGCAGACGAGTTCTTCGCCCGCGTGTACCAGTCCCAGGCGGACTTCGCGGAGATGGTGTACCCCTACCACTCGCGCAACATGACGCTGTGGAACAACCTCATCCAGGAGGCAGCGGAAGCCCGCGGCGAGTAAACGGGTCGCTGTGAACGACCCCCGTAGCCACGGAGGCGGGCCGGTTGGCGGCCCGCCTCCGTGCTTTTTGATGCGACAATGCCGGCGCCGCGTGCCGCGGAGTGCGCTCCGGTGACGTGGGGTCACGCGCCAAGGCTTGGAAACGGAAACTCCATGGGCCGCACGAGACAGACGGGCTCCACCGGGGAGCGCCTGCTGAAGCTGATGCATACGGTGACGGAGGCGGGCCGCCCGCTGTCCCTCCCTGAGATCACCGAGGCCGTCGGGCTGCCCAAGCCCACGGTGCACCGCCTGGTGTCGCTGCTCGAGGACAGCGGCCATCTCATCAAGGAAGCGGACGCGCGGCGCTACGCGCCCGGTCCCGCCCTGCACCGGATGGCGCTCGCCGTGCTGCAGAGCCAGCCACGCAGGGCCGCGCGCCATGCCGTCCTGCGCCGACTCGCCGAGAAGGTGGGCGAGGCCTGCAATATCGTGCTGCTCGACGGTGACCAGCTCACCTATATCGATCGCGTGGATACCCAGTGGCCGCTGCGGATTCGGCTCGAGGTGGGTTCCCATGTCCCGGTGCACTGCACGGCCACCGGCAAGCTGCTGCTCGCACTGCAGCCAAAGCGTGTCCGGGACCGGCTTATCCGCAGCGCTCCACTGGCGTCGATGACGCCGCACACCTTGACGGACCCCGAGCGCCTGCAATCGGTCCTGCGCCAGATTCGGCGTGCCCGGGTAGGGACGGATGATCAGGAATTCCTGCCGGAGATGGTGGCCATCGCCGTTCCGGTGACGCCGCCGGCGGGGCCGCCGGTGGTTGCCGTATCCATACACGCCCCCGTCTTCAGGCGAAGTCTGGCGGCGCTGCGCGGCTTCCTGCCGGATCTGCGTGCCGCGGCGCGGGAGCTGGAGGACGTCCTCTATGAAGGCACCGACGCCGGTGCCCTTGCCTGACGGCGGGTGAAGCTGTCGTGCCGCATGTCGGATTCTCAATTTACGAGATGAATTATCTCATTATTGATGTATACTTTCGGAAAGTGAGCATTCACTTGTAGGCAAGAGTCGTGTCAACCGCGCGATGTCCGCGAGGACCGAGCGCCGGGTATCTGGCCGGGCCGGGCGCCGGACTACGCAAAGCAAGAGGGGAGAAGCAATGACCCGCATGACCTCAAGCGAGGCCTTCGTTGAAACGATGGTGGCCCACGGCGTCCGCGATGTCTTCGGCATCGTCGGCTCCGCCTTCATGGACGCGCTCGATATCTTCGAGCCGGCCGGAATCCGCTTCATTCCCACCGTGCACGAGCAGGGTGCGGCCCACATGGCCGACGGCTACTCTCGCGTGAGCGGCCGCCACGGCGTGTGCATCGGCCAGAACGGCCCCGGCGTGACCAACTTCGTCACCGGCATCGCGGCGGCCTACTGGGCCCATTCCCCGGTGGTGGCGATCACCCCGGAGACCGGCTCCAACTCCATCGGCCTGGGTGGCTTCCAGGAGACCGAGCAGCTGCCGATCTTCTCCAAGATCACCAAGTACCAGGGCCACGTGGTGCGCCCCGACCGCATGGCGGAGTTCACCGGGCGCTGCTTCAACCGCGCGATCAACGAGCGCGGCCCGACGCAGCTCAACATCCCGCGTGACTACTTCTACGGCGATGCGGACTACGACATCCCGGGGCCGAAGGTCATCGAGCGTGGACCCGGTGGCGAGAAGAGCCTGGCCGAGGCGGCGGAGCTGCTCTCCCGTGCCGAATTCCCGGTGATCATCTCCGGTGGCGGCGTGATCATGGCCGGCGGCGTGGATGCCGCGGTGAAGCTCGCCGAGCGCATCGGCGCTCCGGTGGTGAACTCCTACCTGCACAACGACTCCTTCCCGGCTTCGCATGAGCTCTGGGCCGGGCCCCTTGGCTATCAGGGCTCCAAGGCCGGCATGAAGCTGCTCAGCCAGGCGGATGTCGTGCTGGCTCTGGGCACCCGCCTTGGTCCATTCGGCACGCTGCCGCAGCACGGCATCGACTACTGGCCGAAGCAGGCGAAGCTCATCCAGGTGGACGCCGACGAGCGCATGCTCGGGCTGGTGAAGCCGAGCGACGTCGACATCTTCGGCGACGCCCGCGCCGCTGCCGAGGCCCTGCTGCGCCATCTCGAGGGCCGCGAGCTCGCTGCCGACCGCAACCGCGATCAGCGCGCCGAGACCATTCGCCGGGAGAAGGAGGCCTGGGAGGCGGAGCTGAACGAGTGGACCCACGAGCGGGACGAGTGGAGCGTGAAGATCGCCCAGGAGGAGGGCGGCGGCATGCATCCCCGCGAGGCCCTGCGGGCGCTGGAGAAGGCCATGCCGAAGGACGCCATGGTCTCCACCGACATCGGCAACATCTGCTCGGTGGCCAACTCCTACCTGCGCTTCGAGCGGCCCAACAGTTTCCTCGCCGCCATGAGCTTCGGCAACTGCGGCTACGCCCTGCCCACCGTCATGGGCGCCAAGGTGGCCGAGCCCGACCGCCCGGCCGTGGCCTACGTCGGTGACGGTGCCTGGGGGCTGAGCATGATGGAGACGCTCACCTGCGTGCGCGAGGGCATCGCGGTGACGCCGGTGGTCTTCAACAACCGCCAGTGGGGCGCGGAGAAGAAGAACCAGGTGGACTTCTACGGCACCCGGTTCGTTGGCTCCAACATCGAGCACACCGACTGGACCGCGATCGCCAAGGCCATGGGCGCCGACGCGGTGCGCGTGGACAAGCCCGAGGAGCTGGGCGAGGCCTTCGAGAAGGCCTGCGACGCTCAGAAGCAGGGCAAGACCACGGTGGTGGAGGTCATGGTGACCCGCGAGCTGGGTGACCCCTTCCGCCGCGACGCCCTGAAGAAGCCGACGCGGTTCCTGGACAAGTACAAGCCGTACACGGCGTAACGCGAAGCGCCGCTTAGAGAAGCGATTTCAGCCGTGCCTACCCCGGCCGGGCGGTTCGCCGCCTTGCCGGGGTTTTTTTGCTTGTCGCCGCGTCATGGGGTGTGGGAGAAGGGATTACCGCCAAGGCGCAAAGGGCGCAAAGGGGAATTCGCGGTAGCAAAGGTAGGTCGGCAAGCGCGCAGCGCTCGCCGACAGCCGTGCGCAGCGCGACCTCTGGGTGCGATGGGGAATTCGCGCGCCGGTGTGTCGGTTAGCGCCGGAGGGCGCTAACCGACCTACGTCCGGACGCCCGGAGCGGCAACCATTGCAACAATCGGCATCGCGCGGGAAGCATCGTAGGTCGTGCACGGCGTAGCCGTGTGCGACGTCGACCTCCGGAGCGCCCGCCTCCGCGAGCCCGCACTAGGCGCAGGCCGCGGTGCGGGGCAGAGCGGCGTACCTCCCGCCGGGACACGCGGTGAATACGTCCGTGTACGCTCCACTGCGGCATCCCTGCCGCAGAGGGTCCCGGCGGGAGGCACACCACTCTGCCCCCTCGGGCCCGGGTAGCGATTCCGCGATGGGGCGCTGCGCGGGAGACGTCGCACACGGCTAAGCCGTGCACGACCTACCCCGGAATACCCGGATCCCCCTTCGCGCCACCTTTGCGCCCTTGCGGTGAATTCCCGCGCGGCGCCGGTGACAGCCTCAAAGCATCTCGTCGCGGAGGTAGTACCAGTGGTAGAGCAGGCGCTGGCCGAGGCGTCGGAATGGGGCCAGCGGATGGCCGGGCAGGGGGTTGTCGAAGATCGGCAGGTCGCGCTTCTGCGGCCTGCCGGCGATGCGCTCGGCCATGCGGCGGCCAGCCTGGCAGGAGTACATCACGCCGTTGCCGCCGTAGCCGAGGGCGTAGAACACCGGCAGTGACGAGTCCGGCTGGCAGACGCGGGGCATCATGTCGTGGCTGACGTCCACCCAGCCCCACCAGGAGTAGTCCACCTCGATTCCGGCGATCGGCGGGAACTTGCGGGCGATGGCGTCGGTGAGCAGCTTCTCGTGTTTCGGGTTCGGCGCCTCCGCGCCGGTGACCGCGCTGCGGCTGCCGATCTGCACGCGGTCGTCGGGGAGCTTGCGGTAGTAGAAGCGCAGCGTCCGGGTGTCCGTGATCACCTCGTTGGTGACGAAGTTGCACGCGGCCTTCTCGTCCGCAGTCAGCGGCCGGGTCACCAGAGAGTTGGAGAGCACGGGGAAGGTCCGGTTGCGCAGCGTCGGGTGCAGGCCCGGCATGGTATAGCCGCCGGTGGCGATGCCGACGGCCCGGGCGCGCACGGTGCCGCCGGGGGTGCGCAGATGCTGGGCGCCGTCGCGGGTCTCCCAGCCGAGCACCGGGCTCGCCGGGTGAACCTTCACGCCGAGCTGGCGCGCGTAGGCGAGGTAACCATAGGCGAGCTTGAGCGGGTGCACGCCGATGCCGTCCGGCTCGTGCAGCGCGCCCACCGCCTCGGCCTCCTCCACGTAATGCCGGTGCAGGCCCTGGCGGTCCAGCAGCTCGGTCTCGTAGCCGAACTGCTCGGCGAGCACCCGCGCCTCGGCCTCGAGCTTGCGCATGGCCTTGTCGCGGTGGGCGATGTAGAGATGGCCGCCGGGCTGCGGCTCGCAGTCGACGGGCAGCTCGCCGAGCAGGGCCTCGAACGTGCCAAAGCCCTCGCGGATCTCCTCGTGCAGTCGGCGCGCGGTGTCCAGCCCCCAGCGCCGGATCCACTGCGAGCGGCTGAGGCGGCCCGAGGCATTCTGCGCCTGGCCGCCGTTGCGGCTGCTGCAGCCCCAGGCGACACGGTTGGCCTCAAGTACCGTGGCGCGGATGCCGTGCTCGCGGGCGAGGAAGATCGCAGTGCAGAGGCCCGTGTAGCCGGAACCGACGATGACCACGTCCGCGTCCGTGTCCGCGCGGATGGGGCCGTCGTCATCCGGGGGCGTGCCGGCGGTGGCGGCCCAGTAGGTCGGCGCGTAGTCCTGACCGGTGCCGGGCTGCGGGGTGACCAGCGGGTCATGGGTGGGGTCGTAGGCCGCCGGACGCTCGTTGGGGTGCGTCGGGGGCGTTGGACGGCTGGCGGCATGGCCCATGGCGCGTCTCCTCAGGCGGTCCGCAGTGGCCGCATCGGGTGGGCGGGATCCGTGTCGGTGCCGGCCGCGGCCTACGGGGCGACAGGCGCCAGCGGCGGGCGGTCCTTGCGGAACGCCTTCTTCTCGCAGATCAGCCCGTCGCGGAAGCGGAACAGATCGCAGCCCTCGGCCTCGATCCGGTAACCGTCCGGTCGCGTTGCGACGAAGGTCCACTCGGAGACGCCGCGCTCGCCGGCGGCGAAATGCCGGGTGTCCCGCCACTGGACGTCGGGCAGGCCCTCCCAGACCTTGGCGAAGGCGGCGCGCACGGCCTCGCGGCCTGCGATACGCTGGCCATGGGCCTCGGGACCCGCCGCGGTCTCGAACACGCAGTCCTCGGTCATGTGCGCGACCACCGCGTCGGCGTCGTGGCGGTTGAAGGCGTCGAAAACCGCCTGCAGCACCTCGGTGCGTGCCTGCTCATCGCTCATCGGGATTCTCCTCCATTGGCTTCGACTGCGCGCCCCGGGGCGGCGATTCGCTTACGGTAGGGGGCCACGCGCAGGCGAAGCTAGAGCCAGTGTCCCGGCGCGGCTTGGACCAGCGCGACCCCCTGCCTCGGAAACGCCTAGCCCGCATATCTCACCGATTCACGGCTGCGGGCGCGGATCTGGCGGGCAGTCCTGCGTTGCGCTCGGCCCGGGTGCTCGACGTACTGTCGAGTACGCCTGCGCGCCCGGACTCTCCCGCGCCTTGTCCTGCCCGCCATCTCCACGCCCTCGCCTCGCGAATCGGTGAGATATGCGGGCTAGTAGCCGCCGAGCTGCTCGGCGATGAGTCCGGCGAGCCGGCGGATGCCGGGTTCGATCCGCTCCACCGGGATGGACGAGAAGCCGAGGCGGAAGCAGTGCTGGGGTGGGCGCTCGGAGAGGAAGTTGACGTCGCCCGGCTCGAAGAAGATGCCGGCCTCCGCTGCCCGCGCCGCCAGTCGCCGGGCATCCAGCGCGGACGGCCCGCGGATCCAGTAGGAGGTGCCGCCGAAGGTCGGCATGCGGAAGGTGTCCGGAAGGTGCTCGTTGAGGGCCTCGCCCATGGCCTGCCAGCGCTCCCGATAGACGTTGCCGAGGCGCTGGGTGAGGGCGTCGTGGTGGCCCAGGGCCAGGAATTGCGCGGCAGCGTGCTGATTGTTCGTGGGCGGGTGGCGCAGCATCAGCCGGCGCAGGGCGCGGGCCTCGCGGATCAGATCCGGCGGGCCGACGAGGTAGCCGATGCGCAGGCCCGGGTCCAGCGTCTTCGAGAGGCTGCCGACGTAGAGCACGCGCCCCTGACGGTCGTAGCTCTTGAGGGCGGGCGTGGGGCTGCCGAGGAAGTTGATCTCGCTCTCGTAGTCGTCCTCGATGATCACGAAGCCGGCCTGGGCGGCACGCTCCAGCAGCGCCTTGCGGCGCCCGGCGGGCAGCGTGACCGTGGTCGGCGACTGGTGGCTGGGGGTGACGAAGACATAGTCGCAGGCGTCCAGGTGCTCGCCGATCACCAGGCCCTGCTCGTCCAGGGGCAGCGGCACCACGGCGTCGGACATCAT